>JAENWC010000189.1 GCA_016650235.1 Terriglobia bacterium | reverse complement strand
CTGTCCCACGTCGGCGGTCTGGTAGGTGATGCCTTTGTTGGGAGCCGGAAAGCGGTAGATGAAATTGGCTTCGCTGAGGCGCGCGTCGCGTCCATGAAGCCAGACGTAAAGGCGCGCTGGACGGGAGGCGTCGTAGGATTCGGGCACGGTGAGGCCGTAGGGTTGGACCGAGCCATCAAGCGGCGAATAGTAAGCGTGGATCTTGCGGCCTTTCCGCGCCACCCAGGGAGACTGCCCGCCCTGCAGTTGCCGCGCGCGTTCGATGCCCTGGTCCAGTACGGTAAGGGCCTGGTCGATCCCCTCCGGCGTAAAGAAGGTTTGCGGAAATTCGAGCAGCCAGTGGCCCGACTTGGAATAGACTTCGACGTCGGCGAGCGGATCTTCCCCGATACGCCGGGTTTTGAGCATGCCCAGGATGGAGTCGAGTTCATCCACCTTCGCCTTGATGCGGCGCAGATCTTCCGGCGTCGGCTGGATGGGCGGAGGTTGCGGCGCTCCTTTTTTCTGGGAAGGGGCCTTGGGCTGCTGGGCGGGCACCGGGAGGAGGGCGATTGCAGCCAGGCAAAGGAGGGCGGCAGTGGTTGTGAAGCGGTTCATAATGCTGACTTGAAATCATATCATCAGGTTTTGGTATGCTGTTGATGCGATTTCGCGATAGCATCAATAGCGGAGGCGAACGGAATGGCAAAGTTCTCACCGGACCGGTTCCCGGCGGGATTTTTCGACCTCTCGCAGGACATTGCATCGGGGTTTCCGGTCGAGGTGATTGCGCGTTGGACGCGCGGCAGGCAAGACGTGGAGACAGCTCTAGAGTTGCTGGATCCATTCCGCGTGCAATGCACGGTGGTTTCCACAGATTCGGCCGGGCTGACCAATCTGACCCGGAGTCGCGGATTGATTGAGATTCTGAGCCTCATTAACCGCCCCAAGGAACTCGTGCATGCATGGGGAACGGCGGCCGGAGGCGCCTCGAACGGAGTGTGGGCGGCTGACAACACGCAGATGTTCTTCCCGCTCACGGTGCCACCCACCCGAATTGCTTCGATGCTGCTTTCGTTGATGGACCAGATAGCGGCTAGCTGTGAGCTGCGGATCGGTGCAGCGGTTCACTACGGAAGTTTTTTTCTTCTGTCGGGAGGATTCCATGGCACGGAAGCGGATCGTGTGGAATGCATCGCGGAGGATTGGACACGCGCCGGGGAAGTGCTGTTGACGCCCGAGTTCACACGGATGCTTCCCGATGAGCACAGTTTCTCGCTGGCCCCGCGGCTGGGGTTGCCGGCAGAATTGGGGCCGGCCCTGCGTCTGTTGGATGGACCTCGCGCAGAGGATCTTGTCCCTGTGGACTACCGTTATCCGCTCCCGTACTCGCAAGGGTTTTATGAGGACCTGAAACGGTGCGCGGAGAACTTCGCAACTGAAGCTGTTATGGATGAGATGCGGAGTAAGTACTCTCAGCGCCGCGCAGTGGTGCTGATCGAGCGCGAGAGGGAAGAAAGCGAAGTAGCCGAAATCGCCGTACTGAACGAGTTGGCCTTGTCGGCGGCGATGAAGCGAATGGGCGTGGAACTGCTGCGCGATACCGGCGGCCAGGAGATCAAGACGGCCGGGCCATTGGGGATCTACTCCTTTCACGGGGCCTCTGAAGCGCTTGGTTTCGCGCGGCGATTCCGGCAGGCGTTTTTAGACCAGGGAATCGAAAGCCGAATCGGCATTGATGAAGGAGAGGTTCTGGTGTTCGACATTGGCGGAGGTCTGGTGGATATCGCCGGAGGTCCGGTGAATCTGGCCTCGAAGCTGGCGCAGGATCACGGCGCGTTCGGACGGATCTATCTGACGGCGGAGGCGGCAAGTGGTTGTGGCGATGGTGGGCAATTTACGCCGATGCGGATCGAGATCTCTGGCGTGAGGGTGGACGCGGTGTCTGCATGAAGACAGGCCTCTGGCCAGGATCTCTGGCCAATGACTGGCCAAACCATCTCCCACTACCGTATCCTCGACAAGCTGGGCGAGGGGTCGATGGGTGCTTCTACAAAGCCGAGGACGCCAAGCTCCGCCGCACTAAAATTCCCACTCAAGCGGGAACCCGAAATCCGCGAACGTGCCCTGCGCGAAGGGGGGCCGGCTTTTCCGGGATGTGGTCCACGAAGACGGCGGCCCGCTCATTGATAACGGTTCGGAGCAGGAGCAACGTTCCTTCCACTCCACTTGCCGCAAACTCCACCGATTCCTCACGCAACCCCAGCCCTGAGGCCCGCTGTTACCCGCAGATTCCCCCGGAGGAGCCTTCCCACAAGGCTCAAATCATTTCGTGATACTTGAGACGGTATCAGCCGCTAGTTCAGACCATTCCCAGACACAAGGCGTACGACGAGGACAGCGCTTACCAACCACCACAATGCATTTTCATGCAAGAAGTTCCAGTCCGATCCCGCACTGATCCTGGTCGTCCAAGGTCGTCTAAACAATGACTTGAGTGTTCCAGAGTAAGGAGTTACACTGAGGCAGTGACTGCTATCAGTGTTCTACTTATAACTAAAGGGAGGTTGAAGAATGGCGATCAGAATATTGCTTCTCGTGAGTCTCCTGGGGTTTGGCTCCCAGGTTTCGGCCCAGCTCGACCGGGCTTCACTCGTCGGTACCGTGTCAGACAGTAGCGGGGCTTTGGTCCCCGGCGCAAAGGTGGAAGTTGTTTCCCCGGACACCGGTCTCCGGCGTGAGGCGCTCACCTCGGAGAGCGGAACCTACACCTTCTCTTTCATGCCCATCGGCCCCTACACGGTCACTGTATCCAAATCCGGATTCCGCACCGTCACTACCAAAGATCTGCGGCTCGGCGTCGGCGACAACCGGACGCTGGATATCGCGATGGAACTGAGCAATGTGGAAACCTCGGTAACGGTGGAAAGTGTCCTGGCGCCGATGGATAGCACCTCGGCGGTAGTAGGCACTGTCATCGGCGGGCAGCACATGCGCGAGATTCCGCTCAACGGCCGCCACTGGGCCAGCCTCATGGCTCTGGCGCCCGGCGCGATTAACACCGGAGAGGGCAACCAGCAGTCGATCCGCTTCGTCGGCCGCGCCCGCGACGACAACAATTGGACCTTCGACGGTCTGGACGCCACCGGCGTGAAGGACCCCCGTCAGGAAGCGGCGCTCCGTCTCGTCATCAGCACCGATTCCATCGCCGAATTCCGGGTAAACTCCACCCTTTACTCGGCCGACTCCGGCAGCGGCGCCGGAGCGCAGGTCAACATCGTCTCGAAATCGGGCACGAACGAATTCCACGGCAGCATTTTTGAATTCTTCCGCAACGACAAGATGGACGCGCGGAACCCGTTCGACACTTCCAAACAACCGTTCCGGTTGAACCAGTTCGGGGGAAGCGTTGGCGGCCCCATCGTGAAGAATCGCACGTTCTTCTTCGCGAACTACGAAGGCTTGCGCCAGCGGGTAAGCTCGACGCTGCGCAACGATGTGCCCAGCGCGGCCTTCCGCGCCCGCGCGACGATTCCGGCCGTCCGGCAAGTCGTGGACGCCTACCCGTCCGGTACCGAGCGCACGTCCAATGCCGACGTTGACCGGGCCGTCGCGAACGTCAGCCAGTCGTGGCAGGAGGATTCCGGCACGCTGCGAGTGGACCATCGCTTCAACGACAACAACACCTTCTTCGCGCGGTATAACATCGATGATGGCACGATCTTGGCGCCCCGCTCGGTGATCGCGGGCGACCGGGAGGAGAGCTTCTTCCGGCCTTCGAACTTCGTGATGCAGTTCCAACGGGTCTTCTCGCCCACCGTGGTGAACGAAACCAAGGCGGGCTTCAACCGTTCGGCGCTCAATCGCTTCAGCTTCGCCCCGTTCAAGGAGTCGATCGCGGTGGCCCAATTCACGACGCTGAACAACTCGAACCTGCTGGTGGAAACCGGCACCTCCTATTCGTTGATCGACAACCTGGCCATCAACCGGGGCCGCCATACGCTCAAGATCGGCGGCGAGATCCGCCGCGCTCACGTCAACGTGGCCGACCCGGCCTTTGACAACATAGGGGTGACCTACACAAACCTTGCCAACCTGCTGCTCAATCGGGTGGACCGCGTCGCCATCGGGGGCGGCGATCCCGTGCTGGGAACGCGCAAGTGGTACTACTACGCTTACGTGCAGGACGATATTAAAGTGAATCCGGAGCTAACCTTGAACCTCGGCCTGCGCTACGAGTTCTATGGGGTGAACCGCGAAGTGAACGATCGCTACCGGGTGTTCGACCTGAACGCCTGCCGCGGTTTCTGTCCGCACGGCACGCCGTGGTATTTCCCGGATCGCAACAACTTCGATCCGCGCGTCGGCCTCGCCTGGTCGCCGAAGGCGCTGGAAGGCAAGACAGTGATTCGCACCGGCGTCGGCATCTATCACGGCCCCGGCCAGATTGACGACCAGAACGCTGCGTTGGACAACGTGTCCGACAACTTCTCGCTGACCTCGGCGGAGGCGCCGGGCCTCTCTTTCCCGGTGGCGCCGTTCCTGGCCCAAGCTCGGGCGGTCGGCCTTACGCCGCGCTCCTTGCAGCGCGACCGCCGCGACCTCTATAGCGCGCAGTGGGGCTTGTCGATCCAGCAGCAATTGCCGGCCTCCTTCATTACCCAGATCGGCTACGTGGGCAGTTCGGCCAGCAAGGTTACCACGCGCAAATACATCAACAACCTCGACCCGGTCACCAAAGTGCGCCCGCTGCCGACCTTCGGCCGCATGGACGAGAAGAACAATGACGGCAACAGCAACTTCAATGCCTTGCAGGGCTCTCTGCACCGGCGGGTGGCGCGCGGGCTGACCTGGGGGACCGAGT
>JAENWC010000188.1 GCA_016650235.1 Terriglobia bacterium | reverse complement strand
GTCCTCCTCTTCCACGACTGAAAAGGTGCGCCGCCTGATCCGCCGCATGGATCTCAACTCGCACGACGCCGATGTTTGGCTCGGCATGCTGCGCCAGATCCGCTGGAAGCTCGACCAGGCTACAGGCGCGAGGCCCGCCGCGGGCGATCCATAATCCCGGTTCATTCCAGCGGCTGCTCACCGGCGTCACGCCGCCCGCTACATATTTCCCTGATGGCCCGCGCCATCGCCCGCGGCGAGGACAGGCTGTGGAGAGGAAAGGTGTCCGGGCTTGCCTGCAAGCCGCCGCGCCAAAGCAAAGTCTTCTACCGGGCGGAAACGATACGAAAACCACCGTCTTTGAATTCGATTTCGCGGATTGCCCCCGTTGGTCCGATGGGGCCGATCGGATTCCCATTGAGGCGCACTGCGATCCCTCCAGCGTTCCCGGTGCGAAGAGTCCCGCCTCCGGGTAAATCGAAATTATGCGATTCGCCCGCTTGCACCAACCGGAAGAGCAATTTGCTCCCTTCCTGGTCGACAAGCGAGACCCAGCTACTCTCGCTGGCCTCGAAAGCGATCCGCATGGCCGGCGCTGGAGCGGTGGGCGCGGCGGCAGCGGCCACAACTTTGGCGGCCAGTGGCGTCGTGCTGTTCGCGGAAGCCTCCGTGGTGATGGAGGGGACCGGGCGCGCCGGCCAGATGGTGATGGCAATGACAACGGCAAGGCCCAAGACCAGTGCTGCGGCCGCCATAAGCCACAGGCGGCCCCGCCTTTCCACCGCCTCAGGCTCAGCCTCCGTCAGAGGCGCGGGCCGCTCGATTTGCCGGGTGGCTTGTCCGCAAAAGTTGTCGATGGTCGTCAGCAGCTTCCGGAAAGCCTCTTCGGTGGCGCCGTACTGGGCGCTCAGGTCCTCAATCATTCCGGAATGGTTGTCCACCTTTTTCTCCACTCGCGCCAGGCGGCCGGACAGGCTGGATTCCACTTCCCGGATGTACTCGGTCAGCCTGCCTGGTTCCTGGCTTCTTTCACGCCGGTCTCCGAACATACGGGCGCCCATACTCCGGTCCCGCACCGCCGGAAGATGGGAGGCTTGGCCTGCCCCCTCGCCGGATCCCAAAAGTACCTGGATTCCCTCGGCAATTCGTAGCGCGTCCCGCCTTGACAGACAGCGCCACTCCATCGGCTCGGCGTCCTCATCCGATGGATACAGTCCGAAACCGATTACCTCGTCCTCTCCGATCGCCTCGGCGATCCGGGCAAACTGCGCGATCGTTTCCCGCCTCAGCGATGTGGTCCCATCAAAGGCGGCATTGAACGCTTCGAGCTGCTGAAGCGTGACCGGCCCGACGTACTCGGCGGTGAAATGCAGGCTTTCCCGGTCGAAGTCGAATCCCAGCCACGTCCCCTTGGCTTGGTCGATCCGTATGTCTTCACTCAGCAAATGCAGGAACCGCTGCGCCTCGCCGGTGACGCTGGCCAGCTTTTGGAGCGGCACCCCGAGTCCGCCATGGCTCAATTCGATACGAATCCGCAAACGGGCCATCCGAGCCTCCTTACTGCCCACCTGTAGCTCGATCCCACGCTCTGCGCTCAGGCCCGCTTCCGTCGCGCCCCATCCGATGGAGCCTGTCGGCCATGTCTGCGCTCAAGTGGTAGTCGATCCCTTCTTTCAGGTCCTCCTCTGGCCTGGACCGGTCATTGGTCCGCTGCCTGGCCAGACGCGCCCAGTACCCCGCTGCGCTCTCATATTCGAAGCGTTCCACTGCCGCCGCCACCAGACCCTGCAAGGCGACGGGCGACTCCGGACACAACTCCAGAAGCCGGAGCGCATAGCGGTGAACGCGCACAAGATCCAGCCGCTTCATGCTCAACGCAATCAGATTGGAAAACGCCTCCTCCATTTTCGGATCCAGCGTCAGGAGACGTTCATAAGCCGATTCGGCTTCCTCGAGACGCCCCAGCATCTGGAGCGCGACTGCTTTGCCGAACAGCGCCCGCGTTTGCGCCCCTTCCGACCAGCACGCATCGAAGCAGGCCAGCGCTTCCTCAAGGCGGTTCAGGTGAAGCAGGCAGTCGCCGAGCCCGATGCGCGCGCTGTCGCGGTGCGAATCGTAGGCCAGCAGCTTCCGGAAAGCCTCCGCAGCCGCCTCCCAGCGCTTCAGCCGGCGCAGGCAGAGCGCCAGGTTGTAGCGCGCATAAACGTTCCCGCTTTCAAACGCAATGACCGTCGAATAGCTGCTGACCGCGTCCTGAATCCGCCCCAGCTCGCGCTGTAGATCCCCACGCAGCACGCACACATCCTGACTGAATTCCTCCGCTCCGGAAAGCGCGGCGAGCGCCTCTTCCAGCCGGCCCTTCCCGCGAAGCGAGAGAGCCGCCTCGATCGGATCGCCCTTGGCCGGGGCCAGAGCCGCGGCCGCCCTGTAAGTCTGCATCTTCTATCGCTACCTCGATATCGCCCAACTGGCTTCCATCACGAAATACAACGAGACGACCAGCAAAAGCACTGCCCCACCAAGACCTATTAGGGCGCCGGTGCCAATCATGCCCCCTGTGGGCTCCGGCGTGGAAAGAAACTTTGGTTGCGGTTTTTCCCCTTCCGGCCGGACTGAGAGCACGGTTTGCGAACTTCGCCCGGGGGAGGGTTTGCTCTCCGGACGGCCTGTCTTGGGGATCACCATCTCCCAACGGCTGGGAAACGGCGCGGTGATCGGTACTCTTTCCGCCTCTATAAACGGCAATTGCGCCTCGGTCACTATCTTCCGGGCCCAACTCGACCTTAGCCTCGCCGGGGCCGGGGGCTCACGCGCCCCCGCCACAACCGGAGTGTTGGTCGCAGCCACCACCGGCGCAACCGCGGACCTCGCAACCGGATGCTGTATGCCGGGGAAACCGGGTTCAGCCGAGAGCGAAAGCCACGTCACGGGGAAGTAGAATTTCACCGGCATCAATCCTGGGTGCGGCTCGAGCACAACGAGAAACCTTACTACTTATACACAATATGTTGTATATTGTCAACCGTTCCCCCCAATCTAGCCCAGTCTGGTTTAAGAGACGGCAGAACAACGCTGGACTTCGCAGCTACAATTCAGGATTTATGCAGTGGGGAAGCAAGCGGGTAAAGGGGATAGTGATAAGGTGGAAGGAGCAACCACAATACTGCCGGGTACGGCAGCCAAGTATGAGCACCACCAACCGGTTCAGCGATCAGGGAGACCGCGCGCCTGGCTACGAATGGGCAGTAGCGGGTAAGCCTGTTGTGGTGCATCTGGATCTGGATGTGGTGGATCGGATGTCTCGAGAAATGATGCGCGGGTTCGGAGTTGTGCCCAGGCGTGGCGTCGAAGTAGGCGGCATTCTGCTGGGGTCCATAGATCCTGGAAGCACGCAGGCGGTGGTCCGGATCGAGGACTTTGAACCGGTAGCGTGCTCGCACAGCCGAGGCGCATCCTACCTATTGTCGGAAGAAGAGCAGAGGCAGTTTGAAGAGGGGCTCGCGCGATGGCAGGCCGCGGATGGGCGTAGAACCTATGCGGTTGGCTATTACCGGAGCCACACGCGGCAAGGATTGGGGTTGAGTGAAGAAGATCTGGACATCTACAAACGGTGTTTCTCCGACGCCGCTAGCGTAGCGCTATTGGTGAAGCCGTTTGCAACGCGCGCCAGCGTAGGAGCATTCTTTTTCCGCGAAGAGGGTCTGGTTCGGACTGAATCGAGCTATCAAGAGTTCCCGTTCCGCCGGCGCGAGTTGGGCGGTGAAGCGCAGGAAAGCAGCGAAGTGGATGACGCCGGCGAAACAGAGGCGACCCCCTTCCCGGGTAGAAGCTATCCAGTTGGGAACGGCGCTGCGGCCCCTGGAACGGCGGTAGAGGAGGCGACGGCAAGGCGGCCAAGCGGCAAGAAAATGAAATCGGGCTGGATCTGGATTCCGCTCTCATTTATCTTCCTGCTGCTGGGGGTGATATTGGGCTTCCAGATTGCCTTGAGCGTAAATGTGAAGTTGCCGGCCGGCTTGCGGCAGGATCCTTACACCTTAAGCCTGTCGGTGACCCCGGCCGGTGACAGCGTGCATGTGCGTTGGGACAGGAGCTCGCCGGCCATACGGTCGTCCACTGGCGGCTCGCTGCTCATTAGCGATGGGGGCAACGAGAAGACGGTGGCGCTGGATGCCGGACAACTGCGGAATGGCAGCGTCATCTACAGGCGCATGAGCGGAGACTTGCGGTTCCGGCTGGAAGTGTTCGCGCGGGACCGCGTCAGCGTCAGCGAATCCCTGAACTACCGGTTGAATCCCGCACGGGCAAAGTAGGGCAACGCAAGATACAACACCGCTCCCTTTGGTCCGAGCCCGGTTCAGAGCCGTGCGCGCCGGCAGTGAATTCAGGCAGCTTTCGGTGGGCGTCTGCCCAAATCCGTCAGCGCGGACCGCCGGACGACACGAGTGGACGGCAGAGGCGCCCGGAAAATGTCCTCCAGATCATCCCTCTCACGCGGCGGCACGGCCGGCGGCCGGAACACCAGATGCAGCCGGTCCCCATCCTTGGAAACAGTGACGATGAGTGTTCCACCTGGAGTTGCCTGACCGGCTGAAACCATCACCGCCATGGGCTGGATCAACTGCCGGTGCATGGTGCGTTTCAGTTCCCGCGCTCCGTAAATGGCACTGGCGCCGCGCGCCAGGAGGAACTCACAGGCCTCACCGGACACCTCTACCGAGAAGCCTCGCACGCCGAGGCGATGATCAATGAGCGACTGAAGATCAATGAGGTGCTGCTCCAGAATGACATTCAGTGAATCCTTGGTGAGCGGCTGATAGGTGACCGAGGCATCGATCCTGTTGACAAACTCGGGTGAGAACTTGCGCCGCATCGCATTGAGGCCAATGGACTCGATCTTCTTGCCAATGTCCGGGTTCTTGCCGGACCGCATGGTCTGGAAGCCAAAGGTGGGATTGAGCTCGCGCTGCATCTCCTTCGCGCCCAGATTACTAGTCATGAAGATGAGGGTGCGATCAAAGTTGACCGAATTATTATCTCCGAGCCGCAGCGTGGCCTTATCGAGAACGCCGAGGAGAAGGCGGGTCATGGAAGGCGCGGCCTTTTCAATCTCGTCGAACAGAATAATGGAAAGGCTGCAACCCTCACTGGTAATGCTGTTCAGCTTGGCCTGCGTGAGCATCGGCTGCGTCTCCCGGTGCCCCAGGTAGCCCGGAGGCGCCCCGATCAGTTTGGCTACTTCGTGTTCCATTTGAAACTCGCCGCAATCGATCTTGAGCAGATGCTTTTCGCTGCCATGGAGAGTTGCCGCCAAAGCTTCCACGGTGCGGGTCTTTCCGGTGCCGCTGGGGCCGAGAAGGAGGAAGACGCCGACGGGTCTTCCCTCGGGAGAAAGTCCGGCCTGGTACATCTGAACGTAGGGCACAATGGTACTGACCGCCGAAGGCTGGCCAATGATCCTGGCGGCCATCAGGTGCGCCAGGTCGTTATTGTCATCCGAAGAACCCCTCCGCAGACGGGATGAGTTTAGTATTGATCTCATAAAAACAGAATACCCCTTGAGTAAACGTGCATAGCGAAGGACCGCCGCGGCGACGAGCGGTGCACTCCCTACAAAAAGTATAGCGTTCGAGTGCGGAAAAACAGGTGCTGGTGAGGGCAATAAAAGGGGTAAAAACAGTTTGGGTACGGGAAATATCTTCGCTTTAGAATGAAGCGATTAGGCTGGAAATACGCTCGCTCGCCCGGCCATCTCCATAAGGGTTGTGAACGGCCGACATGCGGGCGTGCAAAATGGGGTCATCGAGGAGTGCGGCGGCTTGGGTCAGGATGCGCTCCGGGTCCGTGCCCACCAGTTGAACGGTGCCGGCAAGTACAGCTTCCGGACGCTCGGTCTTTTCGCGCAGCACCAGAATCGGCTTCCCGAGCGACGGGCCTTCCTCCTGCACACCACCGGAATCGGTGAGCAAAAGGTAGGATCGGCGCATCAGGTCGACAAAGGGGACATAGGCAAGCGGTTCCATCAGAATGATGTTGCCTTGCCCCGACAGGCGCCGGTACACCGTCTCGCGTACGTTCGGATTGGGGTGAACCGGGTACACGATCTGCACATCGGGACGGCGCGCCAATCGCTCGAGCGCCGTGCACAGATTCTCCATGCCCTCTCCGAAGCTTTCCCGCCGGTGCGCGGTGACCAGGACCAGATGCTTTTGAGGATCCAGTTGCGGCCAAGGACCGGCGGTAAGCAGTCCTTGCTCGAGCTGGCCGGCGACATGGAGAACGGCGTCGATGCCGGTATTGCCGGTAACGAAGATGGCCTCGTCGGGGACGGCTTCCTTGCGCAGGTTATCCGCGGCCCAATCGGTGGCCGCAAAGTGAAGCGATGCCAGCCGTGTGGTAAGCAGCCGGTTCATCTCTTCCGGAAACGGCTGCAGCACGTCCCAGGTGCGGAGTCCGGCCTCAACATGAGCCACGGGGATCTTTTTGTAAAAGGCAGCCAGCGCGCCGCAGAAAGTGGTTGTCGTGTCGCCTTGCACGACAACCATATCAGGGTTCTCAGAGGCCAGTACGGGCTCCAATCCCTGCACGATACCGGCTGTGGAGGCATACAGGGTCTGCCCGGGTGACATCAGGTCAAGGTCGTAGTTGGGACGCACATGAAAAGCTTCCAACACCTGGTCCAGCAAATGACGGTGTTGCGCGGTGACGCACACCCGGACCGAAAAACTCCGGCTGTCCTGCTGCATACACTTGATGACCGGACACAATTTCACCGCCTCCGGCCGCGTGCCGAAAATAAAAAGTACCTTTTGAGGGACACGCGCAAAACGGGGCTGCTCTTCACGAACAGAAGTGCCGTGCTC
>JAENWC010000187.1 GCA_016650235.1 Terriglobia bacterium | reverse complement strand
GAGGAAGATCCACATCATCGCCTTGCCCCAGGGAACATTCTTGAACGCCCGCTGGTCCGAAGACCAGTCGGCGACGATGCCCTGCAAGCCTTCAGGCAGTGGGAGAGATGCTGCCGGACTCGTCGTTACGGGTTGGGTCATGTTGTTTGATCCCCTTTATCCAGCGACACGGTTTCCAGGAATGCACTCGCCGGCGCCAGCGCGACGACTCGATCTTCAATCGCGTGTCCATAGCCAGTGCTCATTTCGTCACCCCGCAGATTGCAATCGTATCCGGGGTGCAACTGCTCTGACGCGGTGGCGTAGACAGCAGCAGCGCGAACAGGACCAGCCAAACCAGCAGCAGATAGTGCCAGTACACGGTGCACAGTTCCACACTCAAGCGGACCGCGCCGACCTCAACGCCGCGCGCCACCTTAGCGGTGGTCTTGCCCCAGACCCACAGCCCCCCCAACAGGTGCAGGCCGTGCAGCGCGGTGAGCAGGTAAAAAAAGGCATTGGCTGGATTGGCGGCCACAAAATAACCCGAGGCGTTCAGTTGTTGCCACACCCAAAGTTGTCCGGCCAGAAAACAAAAAGTGAAAATGCCCCCGGCGATCAGGCCGATTCTTACGCCGTCTATCCGTCCCCGTCGTGCCGCAACCCGCGTCCATTGCATGGCGACACTGCTCAGTGTCAGCGCAGCTGTGTTCAGCCACAGCCCCCTCGGAACGGCCAAGGTCGTCCAGTCCGCTCCCGCCATGCGCATGAAATAGGCGCTGATCAGCAGCGCAAACAGGGACGTGGCGACTGCCAGAAACACCCCAAGCCCCACTTTTACCGGCGGCAGTGACAAGGCGCCGTCGCCGTAAACGTTGTCGATCGGGCGCTGCGCTATCCAGGGCCTGACGTTGATCGTTTGTCGAACCAGCCACCATACTACGGTGGCCATGATTGCGACCAAAACTAGTAACGAAATCGTCACGGCTACGTTTCCTCGGTGCTTCCGGCCTTCTTGCTCGGCGGCTGGTTTTGCGGTATGAAGTCCGTTTCGGCGCCCGGCACGCTGAAATCGTAGGCCCAGCGGTAGACGACCGGCAAGGTCGAGCCAAAGTTGCCATGCGTCGGCGGGGTGTGGGCGGTTTGCCACTCCAGCGTGGTCGCCTGCCAGGGATTGTCACCCGACGGTTTGCCCTTGAAATAGCTCCAGACCAGGTTGTACAGGAACACCAGTTGGACGGCACCGACGACCAACGCCGCTATGGTGATAACGACGTTCAAGGACTGCGCCGATGGCGGGATGAAGTCGAGGTTTTGGATGGCGTAATAACGGCGCGGCACGCCCAGAAAGCCCAGGTAATGCATGGGAAAGTAAATTGCATAAGTCCCTAGAAACGTGACCCAGAAGTGGAATTTGCCTATGCTGTCGTTCAGCATTCGCCCGGTGACTTTCGGGTACCAGTGGTAGATCGCCCCGAACACAACCAGGACGGGCGACACGGCCATCACCATGTGAAAGTGGGCGACTACGAACATGGTCTTGGAAAGAGGGAGGTCAATCGGCACATTACCCAGGAACAGTCCCGTTAACCCGCCATTGACAAACGTAAAGATGAAGCCGATGGCAAACAGCATGGGGACGGTGAAGTGGATATTGCCCCGCCATAATGTCAGCACCCAGTTGTACACCTTGAGGGCCGTGGGGACGGCGATGATCAGCGTGGTGGTGGCGAAAAAGAAGCCGAAGTACGGGTTCATCCCGCTGACGTACATGTGGTGCGCCCACACGATGAAACTGAGGCCGCCGATCGCCACAATCGCCCAGACCATCATCCGATAGCCGAAGATGTTTTTCCTTGCATGGACGGCAATCAGGTCGGAGACGATGCCGAAGGCCGGCAGGGCGACAATGTAGACCTCGGGATGGCCGAAGAACCAGAACAGATGCTGGAACAGGATCGGGCTCCCCCCGCTGTAGTCGAGGTGTTCTCCCCTGGATACGAGGGCGGGTATAAAGAAGCTTGTGCCCAGGGTCTGGTCCAAGGTCATCATGATGGCGCTGACGAACAGGGCGGGAAAGGCCAACAACGCCAGGATGGTCGCCATGAAAATGCCCCATATCGTCAAGGGCAAACGCATCAACGTCATCCCCCGCGTGCGCGCCTGCAACACCGTCACCACATAGTTCAACCCGCCCATGGTGAATCCGATGATGAAGAAAGCCAGGGAGACCAGCATCAGGATAATTCCCAAATGCGCCCCCGGGGTGCCCTCGAGGATGGCCTGGGGCGGGTACAGGGTCCAGCCCGCGCCCGTGGAGCCGCCGGGTACGAAGAAGCTCGCCATCAGCAACAGCACGGCGAACAGATAGACCCAGTAACTAATCATGTTTACATAGGGGAAGACCATATCACGCGCGCCGATCATCAGCGGGATGAGGTAATTGCCGAATCCCCCCAGGAACAGTGCGGTGAGCAGGTAGATGACCATGATCATGCCGTGCATGGTCACAAACTGAAGGTAGTTGCTTGGGTTGATAAAGGAAAAGGTGTGCGGGAACCCCAGTTGCAGCCGCATGATTCCCGACAACACCAAAGCCACCAGCCCTACCGCGATCGCCGTGATCGCGTATTGAACGCCGATGACTTTTGCGTCCTGGCTCCAGATGTACTTCCCGATGAAAGTTTTCGGATGGTAGAGCTCCGCCTCTTCGACTTCGGCGGGTCGGACAAAAGCCGATTCGTCATGCGCAACGTAACTCATTGAGATTCCCTCTTCGCTAGTTCTTTATTACGCCCGATGCGCCTGAGCCGACTTATTTAATCGTACTGATGTAGGCAACGAGGCCGGTGGTTGCCTGGTCATCGGCCAGAATAGCGGCCATGGATGCCATCTGCGGACCGTACCTGTCGTTTGGGTGGGCGCCGCGAATACCCTGTTTGAAATTTTTCAATTGAGTGACCATGTACCAATCGCTCATACCCGACAATCGGGGGGCATTCATTGCCTGTACCCCGCGTCCATCGGAACCATGACAGGCGCCGCAGGTCGCATAAAGATTTCGGCCATTGGTCGTATCGTCTTTCAACGTGGCCGGTGCCGGATTGTCCGGCAGCGTCTTGATGTAGGCGACGACATTATTTACAGCGGCGTTATCTGCCAGCGTCGCAGCCATCGGCGCCATCTGCTTGCCATAGAGATCTTTGTCGTGCGCACCCCGGGCGCCGTGCTTGAAATTATTCAATTGCCGTTTCAGATACCAGTCTCCTTGCCCGCTCAATTTCGGCGCATTCATCGCGCGGTTGCCTTCTGCCTGCGCGCCATGACATGCAGCACACACCGCAAACAGCGGTTTGCCCGCTTCAGCGTCGCCGGCCACCTGCGCCATGGATTGCGCAAACGTCGGATAGCCGCTCAACCACTCCTGAAACGCGCGCTCTTCTTCCACTACGACTTTGCCACGCATGACGAAATGTCCAATGCCGCACAATTGTTCGCACAGGAGATCGAATTTCCCGGTCCGCGTGGGGGTGAACCAGCTGCGGGTGACCATGCCCGGTACCAGATCCATCTTGACCCGGAATTGTGGCACGGCGAAGTCGTGCAGGACGTCGATGGAGCGGAGCAGCGCCTTGACCGGCTTGCCGAGGGGGAGATGCACTTCCGGGCTTGCAATCAAGATGTCGTCCCGTCCGAAGGGATCGTCCGGATTCATGCCAAACGGGTTCTTGTCGCTGACATACCGGGCATCGACACTGCCCAGCACGCCGTCCTTCCCGGGGAAGCGAAAGCCCCAGTGCCACTGCTTGCCCACGGCCTCGAACACCGCCGCGTCTTTCGGGACGTCGACGATTTTCGCATATACAAACAAGCCGGGGGCCAGCATGCCGACGATTCCCACCGCGGTCAGCCCGACCAGCCACCCCTCCAGCTTCTTGTTCTCTGGTTCGTAGTCCGCCCGGCTTCCCTTCCGGTGACGGTAGCGCACCACGCAGTAGGCCATGAACAGGTTGACGGCGACGAAGACGGACCCGGTGACCCAGAACGTCAGCGATATGGTGTCGTCGATCGCACTCCAATTGGAGGCGATCGGCGTGAAGTACCACGGGCTCAGGAGGTGAAACAGAACGGAGCCAACGACCAGCAAGACCAATGCGATTGCCACGACCATAGCGACGCCCCCATCCATTCACGCGATCCCGGTCGAATGGTTTCGACGGGATCCTCTTATTTTCACTGCTCGTCTTTGTTCCGACAGAGCTTCTTGTAAAACTCCCCGCCTGAGCCGGATTGACCGCCGCATGGGGTAGCGATGGGCGGCCATTGCTGGCAAGATGGAGATTCCAAAAGCTTCATTGGCGCCCGGAATGAATACTACGCGGCGCGCAGGGACAATGCAAGTCAATCTCATTGCGTTCTAGGCGGAATCGTGAATTGACCGTGCTCTGGGAAAGCCGCTATAATTTCGCCGTTTTGCAGCGAGGATAGCGGCGAGTGTGGCGAAAGTTCCGCCCGGTAATCGGGTTGCAAGTACTGGCCACGATAACCATCGCGTCGATCGCCGCCTGGATTGCGGGCTTACACGGCGCGATTTCGGCGGCCCTCGGCGGCATGATCGGCATCATCGCCGGGTTGGTGTTTGTGCTGCTGACTGCAAGAAACAAAGTGAGATCCGCGGGGGAGGTCCTGCTCGTCGCCTTCAAGGCTGAAACGGCGAAGCTTTTCCTGGCAATTTTTCTGCTTTGGCTCGTGCTGGCGCTCTATCAAGGAGTCGTCGTGGTCGGGCTGATAGGATCGTTTGTCGTTTCGATTTTGATATTCAGTATCGCGCTATTTGCCGGCGACAAGATGTAGCGCGCTCTTGGACATGGATAAATCAGGCTAGACAGAATGGCTGCCGAGCAAGAACTCACCGCAACAAGCTATATCCAGCACCACCTGAGCTTTAACGCCCAGTCGGTTGGGGACCATTCTTTCTGGACGCTGCATGTCGATTCGCTTGCGACCGGCGTGATCCTCGGCGTCGTCGCCACCGCCCTGATGTGGTGGGTGGTGCGCGGCGCGACCGCGGGCGTGCCGAACAAGCG
>JAENWC010000186.1 GCA_016650235.1 Terriglobia bacterium | reverse complement strand
AGCCACATGATGAAGGCGGTACCGGTGGTGAGCGAAATCATCGTCATGAGCGTGAAGCCAATGCCGGGATTGCTTACAAAGCCGCCCTCGGAGGACTGTAGCGCAGTGGCGATGGCCATCGACTGCATGATCGCCAGGCCCACCGTCAGGTACCGGGTCCACTGGGTGATCTTCCTCCGGCCAAGCTCGCCTTCCTTGGACAGCTTCTCCAGCGCCGGCACCACCACCGTCATCAACTGCAAAATGATCGATGCCGTGATGTAGGGCATGATGCCCAATGCGAACACGGTGAGGCGGCGGAACATGCCGCCGCTGAACATGTCGATAAAGCCGAAAAAAGTCCCCTGATTGGCCTGGAAAAAGGCCTCCAGCTTGGCCGCATTGATTCCGGGAGTTGGGATATGCGCCCCCAGGCGGTAGACGGCCAGCAGGCCCAGCGTGAACAGAACACGCCGCCGCAGATCCGGTACCCGGAACATGTTCACAAAGGCTTCTAAGAGCTTGTTCATCGTTCAGACTCCGCGCCTATTTGCCCGCCGCGGCTTTCTCAATCTTTTCCACCGTGCCGCCGGCGGCCAAAATCTTCTTCTCCGCTTCCGGAGAAAACAGGTGCGCCTTCACATGGACCTTGCGCGTCAGCTCACCGGCGCCAAGGATTTTCAAACCGTCGCCTAGCTTCTTGACGATTCCCGACGCTTTGAGCGTTTCCGGATCAAACCGGTCCCCGGCCAGCTTGTCCATCCGGCCCACATTCAGGATCGCAAACTTCTTCTTGAAGATATTCGTGAATCCGCGCTTGGGCAGGCGGCGGTGCAGCGGCATCTGGCCGCCTTCAAATCCGCGCATCTTGCTGTAGCCGGAAACCGCGCGGGCGCCCTTGTGGCCGCGTCCGGACGTCTTGCCGCGGCCCGAACCCATGCCGCGTCCAATGCGCCGCGATTTCTTCTGCTGCCCGGCGGGCGGTTTGAGCTCACTGAGATTCATGTTGGCCGATTCCTTTCAAAAATTGCTGCCCGCTCAGTCCACTACCACCGCAAGCAGATGCGGCACCTTGGCCACCATGCCGCGGAAGCCGGCAGTGTCCGGCCGCTCCACTACCTGGTTCATCCTCTTCAGTCCCAGCGAGCGCACAATTCGCCTCTGCTTTTCCTGGCGGCCAATCGGGCTGCCCACCAGCTTGATCTTAATGGTTGCTTGCGCCATAGTTCAAAAACTCCAGCTAGCCCAACTTGTCCACTGCAATCCCGCGCATTTCGCTCACTTCGTTTTTGTCGCGCAGTTGATCCAAAGCGTCCAAAGTAGCGCGAATCACGTTATGGGGGTTGTGCGAGCCAATCGACTTGGTCAGCACGTTCGGAACGCCGGCGGCCTGCATCACCGCGCGCACCGGACCGCCGGCGATGACCCCGGTTCCAGGAGCCGCCGGCTTGAGCAATACCTGACCGCTGCCAAAACGCCCGAGCACCGCGTGCCTGATCGTGTGTTCGAACACATTCACCCGCCGTAGATTCCGCTTGGCCGCCTCCATTCCCTTCTTGATCGCAGAAGGCACTTCCCGCGCCTTCCCCGTGCCGAACCCAACCACCTTCGATTGCGGGTCGCCGATCACCACCAGCGCGGCAAAGCTCATGTTCTTGCCGCCCTTCACCACCTTGGTCACACGGTTGATCGAGATCACGTGCTCCTTCAGGTTGAGGCTGCCTGCGTCGATTCTCTTAACTAATTTCGTTGGCATTCATGCTCCCATAGCCCCGAAAGGCGCCTGCTAAAACTCCAGCCCCGCCTGACGCGCGGCATCCGCCAGCGCCTTCAAACGGCCGTGGTATTGATATCCGCCACGGTCGAACACCACTTTTTTGATCCCTTTTTCCAGCGCACGCTCGGCTACAATCCGGCCCACCTGCTTGGCTCCGGCGATATTTCCGCCCGCCTGAGCGCTTTTTTCCGCCGATGAGGCCGCCACCAGAGTATGGCCTTGGCGGTCGTCAATCACCTGTGCGTAGATATGCTTCAAGCTGCGGTAAACGGCCAGACGCGGACGCTCGGGCGAGCCCGCTACCCGCTGCCGGATGCGGTTATGGATCCTGACCCGGTGAATATTGCGCGATAGTTTTGTAATCATCTCTGCCTAACCTCCCTCGCTTACTTGGCGGCGCCTACTTGGCGGCGGATGCGCCGGACTTGCCGGCCTTCTTGCGCAGCACCTCGCCCGTATACCGCACTCCCTTGTTCTTGTAAGGATCCGGCGGCCGCAGCGACCGGATGTTGGCCGATGTCTGCCCCAGCAGTTGCCGGTCATGACTGGTGAGCACCAAATGCGTCTGCTTATCGATCTTCATGTCCACCCCGTCGGGCAGAAGAAACTCAACCACGTGAGAATAACCGAGCGTGAAGATGGCCACCCTGCCCTTCAAGTCCGCGCGATACCCGATGCCCACAATGTCCATCTCTTGCGTGAACCCGGTGGAGACGCCATGCACCGCGTTGGCCGCCAGCGCGCGTGCCAAACCATGCAAAGCCGCCTGCTTGTCGTTGCCGCGCACAAACTCGAGCACACGTCCATTTTCACGCGCCTCCACCCCTTTCGGGATCGGCACCAGCAAGGTCCCCTTCGGGCCCTTGACCTGCAAATTTTCCCCAATCGTGATCGACACGCCCTGGGGTAACGGTATCGGCTTTTTTCCTACTCTAGACATATTCGACCTTCCTATCGCCGTTCATCCGGTTCCGCAAAGACGCCTACCAGATCTGGCAAAGAATTTCGCCTCCAACGCCACTCTTGCGCGCCGCCGACCCCGTCATAACGCCGCGCGAAGTGGTCAGAATATTAATGCCCAATCCACCCAGCACGCGCGGAATCTCTCCGCCGCTTACATAAACGCGGCAACCAGGACGCGAAATACGCTCAATGCGGCTGATCACCGGCACGTTGCCGGTGCTGTACTTCAGATAAATGCGAATGGTCTTGGCGATGCCTTCCTCAACCAGCTTGAAATTCAGAATGTAGCCCTCTTCCTTCAGTATCCGGGCCACTTCCAACTTGAGCTTGGACGAAGGCACGTCCACTTTCGGGTGGCGCGCCGTCATGGCGTTGCGCAACCTCGTCAGCATATCTGCAATGGGATCAGAAATCATTGCCTGTCAACCTCGCCTTTCCAACCTTCAAAAAACCTTGCCCGCGCAATGTTGCAGCGCGTGCTTACACGGGCCTGCGAACAGGCCCAACCGCCTACCAGCTGGACTTGGTGACCCCCGGGATCTCGCCGGCCAGCGCCAGCTTGCGGAAACAGATGCGGCACAGTTTGAACTTCCGCATGTATCCGCGCGGACGTCCGCACCGCAAACACCGGTTCCGGGCGCGGACCCGCAGCATCGGAATGTTCTTTGCACGAGCTTTGGCCAGCTTCAAATCCTTCGCTATTTTTGCCGTTGTTGCCATTGGTTCTCCTTACCCGTCCGTTCCCCTAGCTGCGGAACGGCATTCCCATCTGCTTGAGCAGGGCCAAACCCTCGGCGTCGGTTTGCGCCGTCGTAGTGATGCAGATGTTCATACCTTTCGTCTTATCCACTTTGTTGTAATCGATCTCGGGAAAAATCAACTGGTCCTTCAACCCCAAGGTATAGTTGCCGCGTCCGTCAAAGGACTTGGCCGATACGCCGCGGAAATCGCGCACGCGCGCCAGGGCCACGTTCATCAGCCGGTCCATAAACTCGTACATGCGGTCCCCGCGCAGGGTCACCATACAGCCAATCGGCATCCCTTCGCGCAGCTTGAAGGCCGCCACAGACTTGCGCGCCTTGGTCACTACCGGCTTCTGGCCGGCAATGGCCCCCAATTCGTTCACCGCTCCATCCATCAGTTTGGCGTTCTGCGTTGCCTCGCCTAAACCGATGTTGATGGTCACCTTATCGAGCTTGGGCACTGCCATCACGTTGGTGTACTGGAACTCTTTGGTGAGTGCCGGCACAACAACCTTCGTATAATGTTCTCTCAACCTGGAAGCCATAGTCTCTTACGCCTTCTTATCCAGAATCTCCCCGGTCTTGCGCGCCACACGCGTGCGGCGCTGTTTGCCGGCTGCGCCTTCCACGCGGAAACCGATGCGTGTGGCAACCCCGCCCGAGGTCATGATCATTACGTTCGATACGGCAATGGTGCTTTCGCGCTCCGCTATGCCGCCCTTAATCTGTTTGGCCGGGTTCGGGCGCGTGTGCTTCTTCATCAGCATCACGCCTTCCACCAGCAACCTTCCGGTATCGCGGTTCACAGAAAGAATCCTACCCGTCTTGCCTTTGTCCCGGCCCGCAATCACTTTCACCACATCGCCCTGCTTCAGCAGGATCTTGTTGGGCGGGGGCGCCTGTTTCTTCTTCACTTAGATAACCTCACTTAGATAACCTCCGGAGCCAGCGAAACAATCTTCATGTATCGCTTGTCGCGCAACTCGCGAGCCACCGGTCCAAACACGCGCGTGCCCACAGGCTCGCCCAATTCGTTGATCAGTACGGCGGCGTTGGAATCAAACCGAATGTAGGTGCCGTCCTTGCGCCGTGTCTCCTTGCGCATCCGGACAATGACGCACCGCACCACTTTGCCTTTCTTCACCTGAGAGTTGGGCGCCGCCTCTTTCACGGATGCGGTAACCACATCCCCAAGGCCCGCGCGCAAACCGAGGTCGCCGCCGCGTGGCAGGATACACTGCAGTCTCTTGGCCCCGCTATTGTCGGCCACCTCGAGGATGGTTCTCATTCCGATCATGACAATTCTCCCTGTGCTCTCTTTCGCGGATTACAGGCCCATTCCCTTAGGCTTGCGGCTCCGCCCCGGAAAGCTCCTTTTTCTTGACACGCTTGCGCTGCGAGGTGTCCGCATTCGCCAAAACCGTTTCCACCTGCACCGCGCGCCGCACAATGTCGCTCAGCCGCCACCGCTTCAGGTGGCTCATCGGCCGGCATTCGATAATCCGGACTACGTCGCCCTTGCGAGCCGTGTTCTCTTCGTCGTGCGCATAAAACTTCTTGCGCTTGGTAACAACCCTCTTATAAAGCGGGTGCGCCACGCGGCGCGTCACTTCCACCACGATCGTCTTGACCATTTTGGCCGAGACCACCATACCCACTTTTTCGTTCTTGGTGTGGACTGCTTGTTGTTCCGGCATTGTTACTGGCTCTTTCCTTTTGAGGTGACTGGACCTGAGGCTGAAGTGACCGGGCCCGCGGCTGAGGCCATCTGGCGCTCGCGCTCCACGGTGAACATACGCGCCCGGTCCTTGCGCAGAACCCGGTACTTTTTCAAGCCCTCGCTTTGGCCCATTTTCATTTGCAGACGGAGGCGGAACATCTGCTCTTGCGCCTCT
>JAENWC010000185.1 GCA_016650235.1 Terriglobia bacterium | reverse complement strand
CTCCCACGGAACTACTTTGGACAAGTGGAGCGCCGGGCGCGCTCGGAAATGAAGATACAGACAAACCCTCCCTCACGATTTATCTGCCCGCGGGGCGCAATACGGGTTCTGCCGTGGTGGTTTGCCCTGGCGGCGGATACCGCACTCTTGCCATGGATCATGAGGGCAAACAAATCGCCGAGTGGCTCAACTCGCTGGGGATCTCCGCGTTCTTACTCAAGTACCGCCTTGGGCCGCGTTACCATCACCCCATCGAGATCGGTGATGCGCAGCGGGCCTTGCGAATGGTACGCTCGCGCGCGAAGGAGTTCCGGGTGGATGCAAAACGCATCGGCATTTGGGGCTTTTCCGCGGGCGGCCACCTGGCAGCCACCGCGGCCACGCACTTTGACGCCGGCAATCCATCGGCGCCGGACGCAATCGATCGAGTCAGCTCACGCCCGGATTTCGCCGTACTCGCTTATCCGGTGATTTCGTTCACCACCGGCTACACGCACAAGGGTTCGCGAACCAACCTATTGGGAGAGAACCCGGACCCGGCTTTGGTGAATCTGTTGTCGGGCGAACTCCAGGTGAAGTCCGATACTCCCCCGGTCTTCCTGTTTCATACCAATGAAGACACGAGCGTGCCGCCGGAAAACAGCATCTTGTTCTATCTGGCCTTGCGCAAGCACAACATTCCGGCCGAACTGCATATTTATGAAAAGGGCCGGCACGGCGTTGGGCTGGCCTCCACCGATGCGACGCTCGGCACATGGACCGGACGTTTGGCCGACTGGTTCCGTACGCGTGGCCTGCTGGATGCGGGCCGCTAAGAGGCATTTCTCACAAGTATTCGGGCGTGGTGACGCCTGGTGACGCCTGGTGACGACGTAGTGTTTGCTCCCGCCGAGGTGTCGAGAAGAGTCTCGACACGGCACGCACGAGTGCGTGCGCCACATCGGATGGCTGCGCCGGCACCGCCGGAATTACTTTCCTGACGAGCCAAACCCTCCCTCGCCTCTCACGGTATCGGTGAGCTCGCCTTCTTCCCATTCCACCGTCTCATAACGGCAGATGACCATTTGCGCAATGCGGTCGCCTTTGCGCACCGGATAGGGCTGCGTGCCGAGATTGAGCAGGATGACGCGGATCTCACCGCGATAGCCCGGGTCGATGGTGGCGGGCGCGTTGGGCAACGTGATGGCGTGCTTGAGAGCAAGGCCGCTGCGCGGCCGCACCTGCGCCTCAAAGCCGGCGGGCAGTTCAATACTGAGCCCGGTGGGCACGGCCCGCGGAACATTGGGAAGCAGCGTGGCGTCCTCAACCGCATGCAGATCCATACCGGCATCCTCGCCGGGTCCGTGGGCGTAGCGGGGGACAACCGCATCGGGGTGAAGACGTTTGAGCCTGAGTTTCATCGAATCAGTTATCATAGCCTCTTGCCGGAAACTAAATCCAAACGCGTGTTGACCGTGGCCGGCGTGCCTCCTGAAAAATGCGCCTATGCTCTGGCGCGCTACAGCCGGTCCCCCGATTCCATTGTCCAGTCAATTGATTGGGTGCGGACACACGATTCGCAGAAATTCCTCGAAAGTTTTTATTTCCAGTACGGGCACGCCTCGATTGCCGACTTAGGGCATGTGGTGGTGTGCCTGGAGGGCATCTCGGAACTTGCGGCCACAGAGGCCGAGGATGAACAGTTGTGGGACGGGCAGGCGCGCTCGTCACGCTATCAGGATTTTGGCAAGAGCGGCTTCGTCAGCCCGCCGGAGTTTGACGCGGAACAGAAGGCCCGGTACCTGACAGCCGGCCAGCGTCTGCTGCAGGGCTACCGCAAAATTCACCAGGCCGTGCATGAGCACCTTTGCGGGAAACTTCCTCGTCCGGACGACATGAAGGAGGACGCCTACCAGCGCAACATCACGGCGCGCGCCTTTGACGTGGCGCGATATCTGTTGTTCCTCGGCGTGCCCACAGGCGTGGGGCAAGTCACCAGCATTCGCACGCTCGAGCGGCAGATCCGGCGTTTGAAGGCCAGCCATTACCAGGAACTGCGCGATCTTGGCCAGGAAATCGCCCACGCCTGCGCCTCTACGCCCGATTGCGCCTGGGACGAATCTGTGAACCTGCCGGTTGCCCCTACGTTGGCCAAGTACGTGGACAGCGATACGCACCTCATCCAATCCCGCGCCGATCTTTCGTTGTGGGCGCAACAAAACCTGCCGCCAACCGCGGGCCTGGCAGTGGATGCGGTGGATCTGTTGCGGCCCACCGATACGATGGCGGACATCACCGCGACCCTGCTGTTTCCCGTCACGGACCGGCCCTTCCGCGAGCTATACGAGATGACTGAAGGGTGGAGCCGCGCGCGGCAAAGCGAAGTGATGGACGTGGCGTTACGGTCGCGCACACGCCGGGACGAGCTTCTGCGCGAGTTTCGCGGCGGCCTGTTCGCCTACGACATGGTGATGGACATC
This sequence comes from Terriglobia bacterium, assembly GCA_016650235.1. Lineage (GTDB taxonomy): Bacteria > Acidobacteriota > Terriglobia > Bryobacterales > Bryobacteraceae > VFZE01. The sequence continues at coordinate 5,984 of JAENWC010000185.1, read as the reverse complement.
GGCGCCTACCGCGACTTGCACCGGCACCGGCGCTGCCATCAATACCGGCAATCCTTCAACGGCCGGCTTGGGTTTGAGACGCCCGCGGCGGTGCTCGACTGCGGCATTGGAGACTTTTACCGGGATGAGATGGACCATGCCATGCGGACGCTGGCGGAATTACCCGAGCCCGGTTCGCATTACCTGTTGCCGTTTGGGGCGCGGTCGCGCTTCCTGTTCAAAATGGACTTTGCCGAAGCCGAGTACATCTCGCGCTTGCGCAGCGGGGTCAAGGGCCACTTCAGCTACCGGGAGGTGGCTTGGAAGATGAAGGTTAAAATGGAGGAACTGGAGCCGGAACTGGGACGGCTGATTCAGGCTACACCGCCGTGGGTGGAAGATCCGCTACAGCGGTGAGCCGCGGACTGGAATCCGCTTGAGTCTTTCTCCCCGGCGTGTTACAGTTTTCCCCGGTGCCAACGGCAGTGCTGGCAGGCCTCACCCTGGGCATCTGCGTCTACACGATGGGTGCTATTTCAGGAACCCACATCAATCCCGCGGTCACCATCGGTTTGGCCGTTGTGAAGCAAATCAGCCTGAAAGATGCCGCATGCGCCGCGGCGCACTGCCTGGTGACTCGTGGTACCGTCACGGCGGCCGACAGCGGCTTGATCTTTGCGGCCGAAGCCCTCGGCGCCTTCATTCTGGTGTTTGGAGTTTCCTCCGTAGTGTTCGGCAAGGCCCCAGGACCGGCTTCCGGTCTCACGATCGGAGGTTCCCTGCTGGCGGGTATATCGGTTGCCGCGGCCGGCTCCAACGGCGTCCTCAATCCGGCGGTCGCCGTCAGCATCGGCTCGATATCAGCCAGCTATATCGCCGGTCCGATTGTTGGCGGCATCGTAGCCGCCGTACTCTACCGATTCATCGCCCGCGATGCCTCCTAACCGCGCGCGGGAACCGCGTCCAGCATGCCTCGGAAATACTGGATGGTGATCCGCATGCCGTCCTCGAAGGCCACCTTCGGCTCCCAGCCCAGTATGCGCTGCGCCTTGCCGATGCCGGGGCGTCTCAATTTCGGATCATCCTCTGGCAGAGGATGAAACCGGATCGGCATTCTTGTTCCGATGATCTCCTGAATCGCTTCCGCAAAATGGAGAATCGTCATCTCATGCGGGTTGCCTAGATTGACCGGGTACCGCTCCTCGCTCCGGGACAGGCGAATGAGTCCGTCCACCAGGTCACTCACATAGCAAAAGCTGCGTGTCTGCCGGCCGTCTCCGAATACAGTGATCGGCTCCCCGCGCAATGCCTGCCCCAAAAAGGCCGGCACCACGCGCCCGTCGTCCATCTGCATACGCGGTCCATAAGTGTTAAAGATTCGGGCAATATTGGTCCTCAGCCCGTGCGTACGGTGGTAGGCCATCGTGATCGCTTCAGCGAAACGCTTACTCTCGTCATAACAGGAGCGGGGCCCCACTGGATTCACGTTTCCCCAGTACGTCTCCACTTGCGGATGGACCAACGGGTCCCCATACGATTCCGATGTGGACGCCAGCAGATATCGCGCGCCCTTCTCCAGCGCCAGATTCAACAGATTCCGTGAGCCAATGGAGCCAACCTCCAAAGTCTCAATCGGATGCTCCAGATAATCCTTGGGACTGGCCGGCGACGCCAGGTTCATCACAAGGTCCAGCCGCCCCTCCACTGTAACTGCCGCGGTGATGTCCTGTTCGCGGAAAATGAATCCGGGATGACCGCGCAAACCGTCCAGATTGGCCTTGGATCCGGTGATCAAGTTGTCCCACCCGATCACTTCGTGCCCTTCCGCAACAAGACGCTCGCACAAGTGCGACCCGATGAAACCGGCTGCGCCAGCCACTACTATTCGCAAACCATAATCCTCACTGACATCGTTCCATTCTACCTAATCGGCTGTATTCTCAGCACTCTGCAGCCTGCCGTGTTACAGTCTCTCCTTATGGGGAATCCATCCTGGCTTCAGACCATTGCCGTTATTATTGTTCTGAGCGCCAGCGCGGCTGGTTTCTGGATCCGCTTTCGCCGCGTCCTACACATCATTCGCTCCGCGCGCAAAGACGCGGATTTCTCCCTCCACCCCATCGCCCCGCGAATCTCCGAGTTCGTTTGGGAAGTACTGCTCCAGGCGAAGGTCATTCGCGAGCGCCCGCTAGCCGGACTGGCCCATGCCTTTGTCTTCTGGGGCTTTTGCGCCTTCGCCCTGGTCACCCTGGACCACGCTGCGGCCGGTCTTGGAGCCCCCATCTTTCCTCACCTCGGCTGGTTTGGTACAGCCTATCGAGCCCTCGCCGCCGCCTTTGCCGTCACCGTCGCCGTCTCCATTGCCGGACTGTTCATCCGGCGTTTCCTGGTCCGTCCCAAATGGCTCGGCGAAAAGGTCTCCATCGAATCAGGCTTCATTGCAGGCCTCATCTTTGCCCTCATGGTGACCTATCTGGCCGACTACGTGTTCCACACCGGCCCCCTCATTTGGTGGATACACACCCTCTCTCTGGCCGTCTTCCTCCCCCTGATTCCCCACACCAAACACCTCCATCTGGTCATCAGCCCAGCCACTGTTTTTCTTTCCCGGGGCGGATTCAGCCGTATTCCGCCACTGGTCGGCGATGAGGATTTCGGGCTCGATACGGGCAAGGACATCACGCAGCTCACCGCCCTGCAAGCCTTTTCTTGCGTGGAATGCGGACGCTGCACCGAGCACTGCCCCGCCAGCAACACCGGCAAACTCCTGAACCCGAAGCAGATCATTCTCGGCATGCGCGGCTACCTCAACCAGTTCGGAACCGCATCAGAGGAGCCGCTGCTCGGCGTGCACCTTGCCCAGGAAGCAGCTTTCCAATGCACTACCTGCGGCGCCTGCGAATACCAGTGCCCGCTGGGGATCGAACACCTCCCCATCATCATCGGCCTCCGCCGCGGCGCGGTGAATACCGGCAAGTACGAGGACGGTTACGGCACCAGGCTGTTCCTCAATCTCGAACGCAACGGCAACCCGCTTGGCATCTCCTCCCTCGAACGGGACAAATTCATTCAGAAGAACGAGATCCCACTTTACGATGGATCCCAGGAATATTGTCTCTGGCTCGGCTGCATGGGCTCCTATGATCCGCAAGGCCGCGAGATTGTGCTGTCGCTCATACAGATCCTCAAACACCTCAACGTAACCTACGGCGTCCTCAAGAAGGAGAAATGCTCGGGCGATTCGGCGCGGCGGCTCGGCAACGATCTGGCCTTCGGACAACTCGCCGGGGAGAATCTTCGTAATTTGGAATCGTCCAAAGTAAAGAAGCTTCTTTCCATTTGCCCGCACTGTGTCCGAACCATTTCTGAAGACTGGAAGGAGTACGGCCAGGCTCCTCCCATTGAGCATCACAGCGAGTTCATTGCGCGCAACACCGCCCAACTCCCCACTGCGTCAAGCGGAGAGAAGGTGGTCTTCCACGATCCCTGCTATCTCGGCCGCTACCGCGGGATCTATGACGAACCACGCCAGGCGGCCGCCCTCGGCGGCACGGTCATCGATCCGCCACGCGCGCGTGAACGTTCCTTCTGCTGCGGCGCCGGCGGCGGCCTTGCTTTCCTGGGCGAGGAGACCGGCTCGCGGGTCAGCGTCGAGCGCGCGCAGGAACTGGTCTCCACTGGCGCAGGGGTGGTCGGAGCAGCCTGCCCCTTTTGCAACACCATGTTCCGGGATGCCCTCGCCACTATTTCCACAAAGAGCGGCGCGCCAGCCCCCAGACTCCTGGATATCGCTCAGATTGCCGCCGCAAATTTAACATCTCCCGCCGTAGGCGACTGATAAAATAATTCACCAAGGGAGTCTCGACCTATGCACGACGATCCGATCCAAAGCCTCATCCACCTGCACGAAGATGGGGCCTTCAACCGCCGCGAGTTGATCGAGCGCCTGGTGAAGTACACAGGCAGCCTCGCCGCCGCCACCGCTGCTGTCGAGCAGGCCGGCCTGTTGCACGCCCAGACCCAGGCCTGCCCCGCCGATGTCAAAGTCCCGGAGAACGCGCCCGACATCGATCCAAGCTCCGTCACGCTGCATGGCGAAGGAGGCCCGATCTACTGCTACATGGTGTTGCCTAAGGTGGCTCTTCCACGCCCGGCCGTGCTGGTGATTCATGAAAACCGCGGCCTTAATGAGCACATCAAAGATGTCACGCGGCGTGTGGCCCGCGCCGGCTTCGTCGCTCTTGGCGTCGATCTTCTTTCCCGCCAGGGCGGCACGGACCAATTTCCCGATCCCGTCGCCGCAGGGCAAGCGTACAACCGCACGACCGCCGCCGCGAAGCGTCAGGATTTGATCTCCTGCCTGCTCACGCTCAAGGACCAGTCCTACGTTCAGGGTGATCGCCTCGGTTCAGTGGGCTTCTGCGCTGGAGGCACTGACTGTATCGATCTTGCCCTAAACAGTCCCGACCTCAGCGCCGCGGCGGTCTTTTATGGAGGTGTCCCCAACCCGGCGGACAGTTTGCAGAACATGAGCGGCAACCTCCTTGCCATATACGGGGAACAGGATACGAACACCAATAGCGGCCTCCCGCGCCTTCTGACTGCTCTCCTGCAATACCGCAAAGGTTACGAGATGCACGTCTACCAGGGAGCCCGCCACGCATTCCACAACGACACTGGCGCTGCATATAACAGCGCCGCGGCATGCGACGCCTGGTCCAAAACAATTGCCTTCTTCGGCCGCCACCTGGACGCCCCACGGGCATAGGACACAAAAAATTCTGCAACTTGGAATGAAAACCGGTTCCGTCAATGCTATACTCTGAACTCAGCCTCCCCCTGGAAGTCTGCGGGCGCGTAGCTCAACTGGCAGAGCAACTGACTCTTAATCAGTAGGTTGTAGGTTCGATTCCTACCGCGCTCACCACTATAATTAAGAGACTTAACTCAAACCTAAAAACGCGCCGGGTGGTACTTCTTTCCGGTTCGACGCTTTCCCGCGCCGCCCGTTGGCCCGGTACTCCAGAACATAGCGCCGCGTGTGCTCGTCCCTGTCCTCATCCCCCGCCCTGCAAGCCGCGGCCGCGCTCGTAATCTGGTTGGTTTCGTCCGGGCGCTAGCAGCGGCGCGGCTACCCGCTGGTTTTCCGTCCGTCCCAAATTCGCGATGCCGTCCAGTGCCGTTGTATTTCGCCGGGATGTTTGCACGGGGAGTCAACAACGGGCATATAATTCATGGAAGAGTGAAACTTCCGTCCCTGTTCGCCTTCTCGATCTTGCTCGGCTGTTCCCAGCGCGAGCCAACAACGCCGGAAGCCGCAGCCCAAGCCTCTAAACCATTCGAGGTGACGACAACCTTGGCTGGAAGCATCAGAACGCCGCTGGGTTATGGGGTTGTTCTCAACAAGAAATCGTCGCTGGCGAGGACCACGTACCTCATTGTCGATCCCGAGTGCCCGCTTGCGCTCAAGAGCGCGAAGCTGACAACCGTGTGGGAGCGGAAGGAATACAGCGGTGAGTATCAATATGCAGGTGTCGCAGAAGGGGCCGCAAAAAAAGGGCTGACCGCCGCCTCCATCGCCTTTGTCGTCCTTGACGTCTGGGGGCAACACATACAGAGTCTCGACCATGAGACTATAGAGGACATTTCAGAGGGGCCATTTAAAAGCGAAGGCCATTGGCGTCTTTGGAGCGAGAACGACGCCTCGCGATTCATGAACTCCTTCGCGTTCGTCCGTCGCGTCCGTTTGGCCGACGGAACGATTTGGAATGCGAACGAGGACCGCATCCTCGCGACCATCCGCCAGAAGGGCGCGGAACTCACGCGCGAGGATATCTCGACAAAGAAGAAGGCAGCCAAAGGACCGCCACCCGCCGCATCTAAATGAGTCACCCGCTCTTCGCGCCGTGGTGAGAACGCCTGTCACTTCAGGTTCCTGGCCCGTGGCGCGACGATCCCGGTTTGCTGCTGCCCGCGTGACTGCCCGGAGTAGCCATGGATCAACT
>JAENWC010000184.1 GCA_016650235.1 Terriglobia bacterium | reverse complement strand
TCTCAGATGTTGCGTGAGACGATCACGAGCGTAGGTGTTGATCTCTCGGAAGGCTTGGCGGGGATACCCAAAATCAAAGTAGTTCTTCCAGCCCTTCAGGTGCCGGTTCAGCCCCTCAATCAGTTCCGGGATGGGCTTACATTACTGCCGATGATTGGTCATCTCGTGCAACTTCTCCCGTTCCTTCTTCAGTGCTTTCTCCGACGGACCCACATTTAAATACCGCCATCCTTGCCCTTTCAGGTCGTCGTAATAGCGGAACGTAAATCCCCCGGAAAGTGCGATTCGGCGTAGTTCTCGAATTGGATCCCTTTGACGAGTACGCGCGAAACGCTCGCCGATGAGACAATCCGGATCGAGTACCATCAAAGAAAGATGGATAAGATTTACTCCCGGGGAGAGCTTGCCCGGCTCCGCGCGGTGTGGAAGAGCGAAGGCAAGCGCGTCGTGTTCACCAATGGATGTTACGATCTGCTGCATCCGGGCCACATACGGCTGCTGGAACGGGCGCGCTCGTTGGGCGACGTGCTGATCCTTGCCCTCAACACCGATGGCAGCGTGCAGAGACTCAAGGGACCCACACGCCCGTTGATTCCTGAGCAGGACCGCGGCCGCCTGGCGTCGGCTCTGGAAGCGGTGGACGCGGTGACCTATTTCGACGAAGACACCCCACGCGAACTGATTGCTGAAATTCTTCCGGACGTTCTGGTGAAGGGCGCTGACTGGTCGCATTTCATTGCGGGCCGGGAAGAAGTGGAGGCCTCCGGCGGGCAGGTGATGGCGCTGCCGCTCGAGGCCGGTTTTTCTTCCACCAATATTGTCGAAGAGTTGTTGAAGCGCACCCCGTGACGCACCCGGCCGTAAGAGACCTCTTACAAACAGCGGCGCACCAGCAGGCCTTTCAAGAGCTGCTCGGGTGGGCGCCGGAGGCCAATACCGGCCGCCGTGGTCTGAGCGGACTTTCGACAACAGCCAAAGCCCTGTATCTCACTCTGCTGGGACAGGCCGCGGGGCGCCCTCTGCTGGTAGTGGTGGATGGGAGCCGCCAGGCCGAGACTCTTACGGAGCTGGTGCAGACATTTTTTGACCTTCTCGTTTTAAACAAGACCGGGCATGGGCCGCAAATGATTCCGGCTCTGGACGTGCTGCCCGCGCAGGGCCTCTCGCCGCATTCCGAGATCGCCGAGCAGCGCGCCATCGGGCTGTACCGTCTGGCGCAAGGCGCCGCTCCCATCACCATCACCCCGGCCGGTTCGGCCTTGCTGAGAACGGAAACGCCGGAGTTTCACCGGCGCTTGGCGGTTTGGCTGCGCACAGGCGAGGAGGTGCCTCTGGAGGACCTGACGGCGCACCTGGAAAGCATCGGCTACCAGCCGCGTGAGCCGGTGGAGCGCATGGGCGAGTATTCGGTGCGCGGCGGGATTCTGGATGTGTTTCCGGCCGAGGCCTCGCATCCGGTGCGCGTCGAGTTTTTCGGCGACACGGTGGAATCCATGCGCACCTTCAACGCCGAAACGCAGCGCTCGGTGCTGAAGATTCAGGAGGCGCCGCTGCTGCCGTTGATGGAATGCCCGCACTCGCGCGCGCTGCTGCATGAGTTGGGTTCCGCGGGCGGGGAAGTGTTTCCGGGTTGGGAATTTCTGGTCCCGCTCGCACGGCCAAGAATCTCTTCCGTGTTTGAGCAGGCAGACAGAATTCTGCTGGTGGTGGATGAGCCGGAGCTAGTGGAGTCGGCTTGCGTCCGTTTGTGGAAGCGGCTGGATGAGCCGGGGCGCGCATCGGCGTGTGGAGTGGATCAAATCTACCTCCATTGGGATGAGATGACGGAGCGGATGGCAAAGCTGCCGCAGGTTCAGTTGCGAGAATTGGAGCTTCTAAGTAACAGCCCGCAAAACGGAGCTCGTCCCGGCGCGGAGGCGGGGAGTTGCCCGGTTGAATCGAGGGCCGGGCCGGCCATTTGCGGGCGCGGCGAGTCCGGCAGCGGGCACATCCCCAGCCGGCCCACGATGGCCTTTCACGGCAATATGCAGGTGGCCGTGGCCGAGGCCCGGACATTGGTGGAGCAGGGCAATCGTGTGGCTTTTTTCGCCTCCTCCAGTGGCGAGATGGAACGGCTGGCCGACATTTTTCAGGAATACTCCGTGCCGTTTCAATTGGCGCTCGATCCGGGTGAGACGAGCGCGCCTTACCTGGCCGAACGTTCCTACCTGGCGGGGGCGTCCACCAATATTCTGCTCGCGCGCGGCCGTGTGCGGCGTGGAACGATGCTGCCGGCCAGTCATCTGGTCCTCTTTGGAGCGGAAGACCTGTTTGACGCTTCGGAGATGATGGCCAAGCCAGGTGTGCGGCAAGGCGCCGCCGCGGCTTTTGCGGCTGACATCGGAGACTTGCAGCCGGGCGACTATGTGGTGCATGCCACGCACGGCATCGGCCAGTTTGTGGGTTTGAAGGAGATTGCGCAGGACGAGCAGAAGGGCGACTTCATGCTGCTCGAGTATGCCGGCGGAGCCAAGCTCTACGTTCCACTGGCGCGGCTGGACCTCATCCAAAAACACCGCGGTTCCGGCGAGTCCGCTCCGGCGCTGGACAAGCTGGGCGGGGTGAGCTGGGCGCGCACCAAGAGCCGCGTCAAGGCGAAGATGCGCGACATGGCCGAGGAACTCCTGAAGTTGTACGCGCAGCGCCGCATGACGGAAGGGTTCGCCTTTTCCCCGGACAGCAATTGGCAACGCGAGTTTGAGGACGCTTTTGAATTTACCGAGACTAAAGACCAGTTGGCTGCCGTCAAGGATATCAAGCGCGACATGGAAAGCCCGCAGCCAATGGACCGGCTCTTGTGCGGCGACGTCGGCTTCGGCAAGACGGAAGTGGCCATGCGAGCGGTGTTCAAGGCGTTGGGCGACGGCAAGCAAGTGGCGGTGCTGGCCCCGACCACGGTGCTCTGCTTCCAGCACTTTGAAACCTTTAAGCGTCGATTTGCCCCCTTTCCAGTTCGTGTGGAAATGTTCAGCCGCTTCCGCACCGCCAAGGAGCTGAAGGCGCTGGCCGAAGAGCTGGCCGCCGGCAAGATCGATATTGCCGTGGGCACCCACCGCCTGTTCAGCGAAGATATTCATTTCCGCGATCTGGGCCTGCTCGTGGTGGATGAGGAGCAGCGCTTCGGGGTGCGGCATAAGGAGCGGCTGAAGCAGATGCGCAAGAGCCTCGACATCCTGACGATGTCAGCCACTCCGATTCCGCGCACCTTGCACATGTCGATGCTCGGGTTGCGGGATCTCTCCGTCATCGAGACGCCGCCCAAGGACCGGCTGGCCATTCAGACGGTGGTGGCGCGCCTCAATCCGGATCTGGTGAAGACAGCCATTGAGTTGGAAATCGCCCGGGGCGGGCAGGTGTACTATCTGCACAACCGCGTGGACAGCATCTGGAGCCGCGCGTCCGTGATACAGTCCCTGGTGCCTGAGGCGCGCATCGGAGTGGGGCACGGGCAGATGGGTGAGCAGGCCCTCGAGAAGGTGATGCTCGGGTTCATGCGCCATGAGTTCGACGTGTTTGTCTGCACCACCATTGTCGAGAATGGATTGGATATTCCGCTGGCCAACACCATGGTCATCGAACATGCCGAGCGCTACGGATTGTCGGAACTATACCAACTGCGGGGCCGTGTGGGACGCTCCAACCGGCGCGCTTACGCCTATCTCATGGTCCCCGAGGATGCCGAACTCACCGCGATTGCGCGAAAACGGCTGGCCGCTTTGCGCGAGTTCAGCGACCTGGGCGCAGGCTTCAAGATCGCCGCGCTCGATCTCGAGTTGCGCGGGGCGGGCAACATGCTGGGCGGCGAGCAGCACGGCCACATCAACTGCGTCGGCTATGACATGTACATGTCGCTGCTGGATCAGGCGGTGAAGGAACTGCGCGGCGAACACGTGGCGCCCGAGATTCATACGACCATGAACCTGGGGCTCGATCTGCGGATTCCGGCCGGCTACATCGAGGACGAGCATCAACGGCTGCGGGCCTACAAGCGAATCGCGGAAACGCAGGACGCCGCGACGGCGCGGGAAGTGGCCGAGGAACTCGAGGATCGCTACGGCACGGTTCCGGACACGTTGCTGCTGTTGCTGCGGTTTGCGGTTCTCAAGAGCACGGTGGAACGGTTGGGCGTGGAATCAGTGGAACGTCGGCCGGGCCTGGTCCATATCAAGTTTCATAGCGAGTCGCAGGTGGACCCGGCGCGGCTGATGGAGATGGTCCACAAGACGCCGGGAGCGCAGTTCACGCCGGCCGGCGTCTTGACCCTGCCGGTGGATACGCAGGCCGGTCCGGCCGTTTTGTTGGAGCGGCTGGAGCAGAGGATGATGCAATTGAAGGGGTAGGCCTGCACCGGCGCCGGTTCCGGTCTTTTCCGGTCTTGCGGGCCGTTGCCGGGCAAAGGATAATGTAAATATGCAACGGTTCTTGTATCGAGCGATGATTGCCTTCTCCGGACTGATGGCCGGAGCCTGGGCAGCCGACGTGACCATTCTCGAAGAGATTGTCGCCAAGGTGAACGGCGACATCGTCACACGGAGCGAACTCGAACGCAGCCGGTTGTCTATGGCGGCTGAGATTCGACAACGGGCAAAAGGGCCGGAGGCGGAGGCGCTTCTGCAAGAAAAGGAAAAAGATCTGCTGCGCGACAAGATCGATTCCCTGCTGCTGATCCAGAAGGCGAAAGAGTTGAGCATCAACGTGGATCCGGAAGTAAGCAAGCAGTTGGCCGACATCCAGAAGGATGCCGCCAAGACCGACATCACCCTGGCTGATCCGGACAAGTTCCAGGCCTACGTCAAACAGAACACCGGCATGTCGTATGAGGATTACAAGAGCGAAATCCGCAACCAGATGATGACGCAGCGCGTGGTGCGCCAGGAAGTGGGCGGCCGGATCAACATTCCCAAACAGGAAGTGGCTAAATATTACGAGGAACACAAGGCCGAGTTCCAGCGCGAGGAGCAGATGTTCCTGCGCGAGATCTTTGTGTCCACAGAAGGCAAGGATGCCGCTGGCCAGGCGGCCGGCGAAAAGAAGGCCAAGGATCTGGTGGCGCGCGCCAAGAAGGGCGAGCGGTTTGGCGAGCTCGCGCGGGATAACTCCGATGCCAGAACGGCGGCGGAATTCGGAGACTTGGGCGCCATGAAGAAGGGCGACCTGCGTGAGGATCTGGAAGCTATGGTCTGGACCAAGGACAAGGGATTTGTGACCGACCCCATCAAGCTGCCCAACGGATTCCTGATCCTGCGGGTGGAGGAACGCCACAAAGCCGGACAGGCGCAGTTGGAGGAGGTGGAGAGCGAAATCATGGAGCGGCTCTACATGCCCCGTTTCCAGCCGAAGATTCGCGAGTTTCTGACGCAGTTGCGCCAGGATGCATTCCTCGAAATTAAGGAAGGGTTTGTGGATTCCTCAGCGGCGCCCGGCAAAAAGACGGCCTGGACCGATCCGGCGCAGTTGAAGCCGGAGACGGTGACCAAGCAGGAAGTAGCATCCAACCCAAGACGCAAGCGCCTCATGTGGATGGTGCCTATACCATTGACCAGCTCGGTTCCCAAGAGCAGTTCCAAGTAATGAAGACGCTATACGTGAATCAGATTGAGGCCAACCAACTGGCCTCGGGCACGTTTCTTGTGCAGTCCAAAGATATCCGGCAGAAGAAAAGCGGGGAACCGTTTCTCAGCCTGATCCTGGCCGACCGGACCGGGGAGATAGACGCCAAGATGTGGGACAACGTCGAGAAGGTGATGGACACCTTCGAGCGGGAAGACTTCGTCAAAGTGAAGGGGCAGCCGGGCATTTTCCAGAACCGTATGCAGTTTACTTTGCACACGCTCATTCGCGTGGGTGATGCGGAGATCGACTTTGCGGATTTCTTTCCAGCCTCCTTGCGCGATCCGGAGGAGATGTTCACCGAGTTGCGCGCGGTGGTGGCAGGCATCGGAAACGCGCACTTGCGGTTGTTGCTGGAGGCGCTGCTCGCCGACGAGGAGATCGCCCGCAAGTACAAGCGCGCCCCGGCGGCCAAAACCATACATCACGCATGGCTGGGCGGCCTGATCGAGCATGTGCTGTCGCTCTGCACGCTTTGCCGGCAAGTGGGCGGGCATTACCCGCACATCGACGTGGATCTGCTGCTGACCGGCGCCATTCTTCACGACATCGGAAAGATTGACGAACTTACCTATGACCGCGGATTCGGCTACAGCGATGCGGGGCAGTTGGTGGGCCACATCATGATGGGCTACCGCATGGTGAGCGGCAAGATCGCAAGTCTGCCCGGATTCCCTCCCGCCCTGCGCACGCTGGTGGAACACATGATCCTCAGCCATCACGGGCAGATGGATTTCGGATCGCCGAAAGTGCCTATGTTCGCCGAAGCGATGTTGCTGCATCACTTGGACAATCTCGATTCGAAAATGGAGACGATGCGCGTAGCTGTGGAAAAGGATCGCTTAGTGACCGGTTGTTGGACCGGCTATGTTCCTTCGCTGGAACGAAACCTCCTGAAGAAAGATAAGTTCTTGCAGGAGCCCTTGCCGGAGATGAAACCACCGCCCGCCCGCCCGGCCGCGTCTGCGCCTTCAGAGCAGAGGCGGCCTTCCAATTCTCCGTTCGCAGGTAAGCTGCTGGACGCGTTGAAGAAGGAATAGAAGGTTGCGCAAACCGGCCCCGCCTCGCGACCTGCCTCCACCACTGGAACTGGAGTGTCTGCAATCACTTTGGCGGTTGGGGGAGGGCAACGTGCGGGTTGTGCGTGAAGATCTGGCCAATGCCGGCCGCCCGCTGGCCTACACCACCGTCATGACTTTGTTGGACCGGCTCGCCCGGCGTGGCGCCGTATCGCGCACCAAGCGTGGGCGCTGCTTTTTCTATCTGCCCCAGCTCAATCGGGATCAGGCGCTATCCTATGCGTTGGAAGAAATGGCCAGGACTTTCTTTGCCGGTTCGCGTGCGGGGTTGCAGTCCTACATAGCAGGCGACGGAACCGCCTTGGTTGTGGGTGAGGGAGCCGCGGAAGAGGATCTGGATATTACGTTGCTATAGGAGACTGGGCATGAAATTGCTCACATCTCTGAGTACAACGAAATAGCTGCTTGTTCTACAGCCTATGGTAGAAGCCCCCTCAATACACGCCAGGATCTACAAAAAGCCATATTCGCACACGTGTGAATCGACCCGGATTACTTTCTTGTTAATTGTCAATTGTTAAAAAGGAGATCTATGTTTCTTCGACGTATCCTCATCACGATGACCCTCGTGCTCACCCTGCCGGTCGTGAGCCTCATGGCGCAGGAAGTCAGCGCAAGCATCACCGGGGCCGTTACAGACCCCACTGGTTCCGCCATTGTCGGAGCCGCCGTCACTGCGCGCGACCTGGATCGCGGCACGGCTTATCCAACCACTACGAACGAATCGGGCATCTATTTCTACCCGCGCATCCCCGCCGGCCGCTATGAATTGCGGTTCGAGGCGACGGGATTTAAGGTTTCCGTACGCCCGGGCGTACTGCTGGAGGTCAACCAGCGCGCCCGTATGAACATCGCCATGGAAATCGGAGCCGTGACGGAATCCATTGAAGTTACCGGCCAGGCCCCGTTGCTGCAAACCGATAGCACCATTGTTGGCTCCACGCTCACTTCCAACAATCTTTCCAACGCGCCGATACGCAGCCGGAACTACATAGCCCTGACTCTGCTGGCCCCGGGCGTCACCACCACCAATCCGGCCGGATTCCTGAACGACCAGCGCACCACCGGCGGCGGCCGCCCCTACGTCAATGGAAACCGTAAGGAGGCCAATAATTTCCTGCTGGACGGTATTGATAATAACCAGGTCTCGGACAACCTCACCTCCTACCAGCCCAACCTGGACGCCATTTCCGAGGTGAATATGATCACCAACAACGCCTCGGCCGAATTCGGAAACTTTCAGGGCGGTGTGATCAACGTCACCATGAAATCGGGCTCCAACAACCTCCACGGTTCGGCTTTTGAGTTTTTTAGAAACGACAAGCTGAACGCCAACGCCTGGTCGCGCAACTGGACCCGCGGCGCCGACGGCAATGCGCTTCCGCGCTCCGGCGTGCGTTACAACTCATTTGGGGGCACCCTCGGGGGACCGGTTTACATCCCTAAAGTGTTTAACGGCAAGAGCAAGCTATTTTTCTTTGTCGATTACATGGGTCTGCGCCGGCCCACTCCGCCCACAATTGGCACCCCGACCGTGATCGTGCCCGAGTTCAGGAACGGGGATTTCTCGCGTCTGCTGCGGAACACGGGCAACGAGATCGGCAAGGTCGTACAGCTTTACAATCCTTTCTCTTTGAACGCGGCCGGCCAGCGCCAGCCCTTCCCCAACAACCAGATTCCGGCGAGCTTGCAGAGCCCGGTGGCGCGCAATCTCTTCGCTGACACGTCCTTGTATCCACTCCCGATCAACAGCAACATGCGTCAGAACTACGTCGCCTCAAGTTCCAGCAGATTGAACCTTGATCAAGGCGACGTCAAAATGGACGCAAAACCCAGTCAAAGGGACGATATCTCGGTCCGGTACGCGCACAGCGTCCAGGCCACCCCGGGTTTCAACACCTTCCCGCTGGCATTCAACACCTTCAACAACTCACCCTTCAAAGCGGGTGTCATCAATTGGACCCGCACCATCTCTCCCAGTCTGGTCAATGAGGCTCGTGTAGGAGTCAACCGTATTACCCTGCATAACGGCGGCGAGGATAAGGGCTACCCTGACCTCAACCAGAAGCTTGGCATTCAGGGCGTGAACAGCACGGGCCTGCTCGGAATCGCCTTTGCCAACGGGTTTGCCGGCGGAATCGGCAGCGCCAACATCGGCACGCAGCAACTCTTCGCCAACACTACCTACCACTATGCTGACAACCTCACCATCATCCGCGGCCGCCACAGCATGAAGACCGGCTTCAACATCCTGCGCCAGCAGATGAACACCTTCTATGCGGGCAACGCCGGCCGTATCGGATCCATGACCTTTAATGGCCAATTCACCTCGGTGAGTTCGGCTACCTTTGCCTGGCCAGACGCCGACTTCTACCTCGGTCTTCCCTCCAACCTCGCCCGTGGGCTCACGTCCGGCACCTGGGGCCACCGCAAGACCATTTGGGGCTTCTATTACCAGGACGATTGGCGCATCACCGATACCCTCACGCTCAACCTCGGCCTGCGTTGGGAATACCACACGCCGCTGGTGGAAGTGAATGACCGCCAGTCCAATTTCGAACCGATCTCCGGCAAGTTGCAACTGGCCGGCCAGGACGGCAACAGCCGGGCGCTCTACAATCCTTACAAGCGGGACTTCCAGCCCCGCATCGGGTTCGCCTGGCAGCCGCAATTGCTTTCGCGCTTTGTCGTGCGCGGCGCCTACACCATCAGCTCTTTCATGGAGGGAACGGGAACCAACCTGCGGTTGCCGCTCAATCCGCCCTTTAACTTCGAGTATGAGGCCATCTACTCACAGCCCCAGTTCAACCTCCCTCCGTCCAACGCCCAGGATGGGCTCACGGCGCTGCGGCCGGCTGATCCCTACCGAGGGGCCAACATCCGCCTCTGGGATCCCAACGTACGCCCCGCCAACACCCAGCAATGGAACCTGACCATCGAGAAGCAGTTCTCCAGTGTCGTCGCCACGGCCGGCTATGTCGGTCAGCATGGAACACACCTGGTTGTGCCCATGCCCTACTTCCAGCGCATCCTCCTCGGCAAAGACGCCCAGGGCCGTGCCGTGACTGCTCCTAGCCCATTCTTGAGCGGTAACCCGCAGTTATCCGCCATCGCGCAGATCTCCGGAACCGCCACGGGAGCCAATCAGCAGTACCACTCGCTGCAATCCACGCTCCGAAAACGCATGTCGCGCGGCCTGGAGTTCTCGGCTTCCTATACCTTCTCCAAGGGGATGAGCGATGCCATCGGTTACTATGGCGAAGGCGGCCAATCTGCCTCCCAATCCGCCTACTGGCAGAACCTCTACGACCAGAGAGCCGAATGGGGTCCCACCTACTTTGACGCGCGTCATATGTTCACCGTGTCCCATGTCTGGGACGTGCCGGTGGGCAAGGGACGCTCCGCCGGCAGTAATCTGCACCCGGTTGTGAACGGCATTATTGGCAACTGGCAGTTGGCCGGAATCCTGACGCTACGTTCGGGCTTCCCTCTCACGATACAGGGTCCGAACAACTCCGGCACCAATTCGCGT
The DNA here is from genome assembly GCA_016650235.1 of Terriglobia bacterium. Taxonomy (GTDB): domain Bacteria; phylum Acidobacteriota; class Terriglobia; order Bryobacterales; family Bryobacteraceae; genus VFZE01. The sequence continues at coordinate 1,370 of JAENWC010000184.1, read as the reverse complement.
GGCGCGCGTGCCAGTGTCGTCGATGGCGCTTCCGGCGGCAAGACGCTCAGCCAGGTGGGCCTCGGCACACGTTGGTTTGACACCACCACCTACAAATCGCCTCTAGCGGGTGAGTTCGGGAATGTGGGGATTGGTACCGAACGCGGTCCGGGGCTGGCCACCTACGACATCTCCATCCAGAAGGAGTTCCCCATCGGGGAGAAAGCCCGGCTCGAGTTCCGCACCGAGTTCTTCAACCTGACCAACACACCGCAGTTCAGCTCTCCTGCCCGCGCCGTCCAGGGCGCCACTTTCGGCGAACTGGCCGGAGCGCAAGGCGAGCGCCAGGGGCAGTTGGCACTCCGGCTCACCTTCTAAGGAACACGCGCAAAACGGAGCTGCCCGCCGCAAACCTAAGCCTCGTGTTCCTCTGGGGTTTGGTGGCGCGTCGAGCGCCCTTTGCGCTTTTAAGCTACGTTTCAATTCCTCGCTGGAGCAGTTCCCCGCGGAGCTGCTCCAGCCCCTCAAACTGTACTGCGTCGATCCCTTCCCGTCTGGCGCCTTCCACGTACGCCGGAATGTCGTCCGTAAAAAAGCATTCCCCCGGATCGCATTGCGCGTGCCGCAAGGCTTCCTGGTAGATCCGCGGCGACGGCTTCATGGCCCCCACTTCATAGGAAAGCACGTAGTGGTGGAAGTGCTGCAACAGCGGATAGCTATCGCGGATCATTTCAAAGTGAATCGAGTTGGTGTTGGACAACAGAAGCAGGCGGTGGCGCTTCCGGATCGCTTCCAGCAGGCTCTCCGGGATCAAGGTGTGCGGAAAGAAGATCGACGTCCAAAGCTGGCAAAAATTGGAATACTCGATCTCACAATCCAGCATCCGCCCCAACTCACTTACAAAGTCGTGTGAGCCGACTTGGCCGCTTTCCAATCTCATCGCGATATCGGTTGCGCCGATCCTGCGCCGGATCTCAACCGATGGCAGGCCGCAGATCAGTTCCATTTGTGTGTAGGCGCGGTCAAAGTCAAACGGAACGATGACTCCGCCGAGGTCGAAGATAACGGTTTTGATCATGAGATGACAATTCCAGCTTAAAGCCTCGGCCATGTGGCAGCAAAGTAGAAATGTCCCCTTTCGGCAAAGTAGAAATGTCCCCAAGCTGGCTCGCCATGAGCCCGCCATTCCCTCATCCGGCATCATTTGGCATCGCGTCCAGCCGTCAAGGCTTCCCTTCGGCGCCCTGCGGGCGGCCTTGACGGCACCAGTACGCGATGCGTGACTCAATTCCTCAGATGAGGGAATGGCGGGCTTTGTACTGGCTGTTTTGCGCAGGAGGGGACATTTCTACTTTGCCAGGAAGGGGGACATTTCTACTTTGCCGCGACAC
>JAENWC010000183.1 GCA_016650235.1 Terriglobia bacterium | reverse complement strand
GTTTTACTCGCTCGAATACTATAGCTTTGCCAGACGCGCCTACCTGCGTTCGGAAGGCTTGACCAAGGAGAGCGTACAGGGCAAGCCGGTGATCGGCATCTGCAACAGTTGGAGCGAGCTGAACCACTGCAACATACACCTGCGCGATGTGGCGGAGGCGGTGAAGCGGGGCGTCTGGCAGGCGGGCGGGGTGCCGCTCGAATTTCCCACCATCTCGCTGGGCGAGGTGTTCATGAAGCCCACCACGATGCTGTTCCGGAACCTGATGGCGATGGACGTGGAAGAGTCGATTCGCGCCAATCCGCTGGATGGCGTGGTGCTGCTGTGCGGCTGCGACAAAACAACCCCGGCGCAGTTGATGGGCGCGGCGAGCGCCGATATTCCGGCCATCATGGTGCCCGGCGGGCCGATGCTGAGCGGGCAATGGCGCGGCGAGGAGATCGGCTCGGGGACCGACATGCGGAAGAAGTTCGATCTGTACCGGGTGGGAACTTTGTGCGAGGAGAGGTTCAATGAACTGGAAGGGTGCGCCGCGCGCAGCGCCGGGCATTGCATGACGATGGGTACGGCGTCCACGATGACAAGCCTGGTTGAGGCGTTGGGCATGACGCTGCCCGGATGCGCCAGCATTCCGGCGGTGGATTCGCGGCGCAAGGCGATGGCGGAGTTGAGCGGGCGGCGCATTGTCGAGATGGTGCGTGAGGATTTGAAGCCGTCGCAAATCATGACGCGCAAGGCGCTGGAGAATGCGATCACGGTGGACATGGCCATCGGCGGATCCACGAACGCGGTGGTGCATCTGATCGCGATCGCGGGCCGGCTCGGAATTCCGTTGACGCTGGAAGACTTCCACCGTATCTCGAAGACCACTCCGTTCATCGTGAATGTGAAGCCGTCGGGGGAGCATCTCATGGAGGACTTCTTCTACGCCGGCGGGCTGCCCGCCGTGATCAAGGAACTGCTCCCGCTGCTGCACCGGGACTGCCTCACGGTGACCGGCAAATCGCTGGAAGAAAATGTCGCCGGCGCGGAGTGTTTCAATGACAAAGTCATCCGTACGCTGGGCAATCCTCTGGCTGAGGAAGGAGGAACCCTGGTTCTCTATGGGAACCTCGCGCCGGACGGGGCGGTGCTGAAGCACACCGCCGCTTCGCCGCACCTGTTGCAGCATCGCGGCAAGGCCCATGTGTTCGAGGATCATCACAAGATGATCGAGGACCTGGAGCGCGATGATCTGCCGGTGGATGAGAACTCGGTCCTGGTGCTGAAGAATGCGGGGCCGCACGGCGGTCCTGGATTCCCCGAATGGGGTCAGATTCCCATGCCCACGGTGCTTCTCAAAAAGGGCATACAGGACGTGGTGCGCATTTCCGATTCGCGCATGAGTGGCACCAGTTTTGGAACGGTTGTGTTGCATATTGCGCCCGAGTCGGCTATCGGCGGGCCGCTGGCGGTGGTGGAGACCGGCGATGAGATCATACTGGACTGCGCCGGCCGGCGCATCGATGTGAACCTGACGGCGGAGCAGATCGAGGAACGGCTGGCGCGGTTCCAACGACCGAAGCCGCACTTTGAGCGGGGTTATGGAAAGATGTTCCTGGAGCACGTGACGCAGGCCAACCTCGGCTGCGATTTCGATTTCCTGCACGCGCTCAAGAAGGATTAGGTTTATCATGCTACGAAGGCAGTTCCTGCAATCGCTCAGCGCGGCCGCCGCGGCGCAGACTAGTGCGGGCCAGCGTCCGCCGAACTTCATCTTCCTGCTGTCGGACGATCTTGGGTACGGCGATCTGGGCTGCTATGGCTCCCAGGAGATCAAGACTCCGCACATCGACCGGCTCGCCCGGGAAGGCACACGGTTCACCGACTGTTATGCCAATGGCCCGGTCTGCACCCCGACTCGCACAGCGTTTCTCACCGGCCGCTACCAGCAGCGTTTTGGAGCGGAGCTGGAGTGGGCCATCGGAGTGGCCAACAACAAGAAGACCGGCCTCAAGCCTTCCGAAACTGTGCTCCCGCGCGCGTTCAAGCCGGCTGGTTACCGCAGCGCTGTGTTTGGGAAATGGCACGTGGGGTGGAACCCGGAGTTCCGGCCGCTGCGCCACGGCTTCGACGAATCCTACGGCATACTGCTGGGCAACGCGGACATGTACACGCACAAGTATCACGACGGCTCGGATGACCTGTGGGAAAACGATCAGCCGGTGAAGCAGGAAGGCTACCTTACCGAGCTGCTGGCGCGGAAGGCCGTGAGTTTTATCGACCGCAACGCCGCCAATCCATTCTTCCTGTACCTGCCGTTCAACGCCGTGCACTGGCCGTTCCAGCCGCCGAATAAGCCGGAGAGCGTGCGTACGCCGGCGAATTGGCGGGATGGGGAGCGGTCTGAATACGTGGGCATGGCAGAGGGCATGGATGACGCGGTGGGACAGGTGATGTCCGCGCTGCGCCGCAACAGACTGGACAACAATACGCTGGTGGTGTTCACCAACGACAATGGCGGCGAGCGCCTGTCGGACAGCGGTTCCTTCTTCCACACCAAGTCCACTCTGTTTGAAGGGGGCATACGCGTTCCGGCCATCGCGCGATGGCCCGGCCGTATCCCGGCAGGCCGCACCAGCAAACAGACCGCCATGACCATGGACTTTACGGCGACCTTCCTTGCCGCCGCGGGTGTGAAGGCTCCCGATGACATACAGCTCGACGGAACCGATTTGATGCCGGTCTTGTCGGGCCGTATGCCGGTGCAGGATCGAACTCTTTGCTGGCGCATTCAACAAGCGGGCCGCAGACAACTGGCCGTGCGCCGGGGACGCTGGAAGTACATTGACGACAACACCACGAACCGGACTTTTCCCGAACTGCTGTTCGACCTGGAAGAGGACCCCTCCGAGCACAAGAATGTGTTCTACAAACAACAGGGTATTGCCAGCGGCCTGCGCAAAGCGGGGCTCGATTGGGAAGCTTCCGTTCAACCCAAATAAACTCCTGGCTCGGTGGCTTCGTTTTGCCATTTTGTCAACGGGGTGTGCTGCTGCGCGCGAGTCGCCCTTGAAAACTAGACGCGATGGCCCTGGTTCCGGCACTTCGAGACCGCTTGCGCTCGTCCATCTGGACATTACCAGGCATGATTCAGCTCTTGACCGAGTAACCACAAATGATTACGGTTGAGTTGTGAAGGCGGGCGAACTCAGACGATGGCTGAAGGAACAGGGCTGCGCGTTCGTGGAGGAATCCCGCCACACACGGATTGTTCTCGGCTCGAAGGTTTCACGTATGCCCCGCCATCCTGCGAAGGACATCAAAACGGGACTTTGCAAAGCATTCTGAAGGATCTCGATTTGAAGATGTGAGGACCGCAATGGAACACTATCTGGCATTGTTCGAACCCGACTTGAAGGCTGGCGGCTACACCGTAACGTTTCCGGATTTCGGCTACGGCGTCACGCAAGGTGAAACCGCTGAGGAAGGCGTGGAGATGGCACAAGATCTCCTGATGCTGACCATTGGCGACTACATCCGGGAAGGCAAACAATTGCCCCGGCCGGCGCGCCGCCGCGGGGCCAGGTTCCGTCCGGTACCGCTGCCGGCTTTGCAATCCGCCAAGGTCGATCTTTACACGGCGTTTCTGGAGTCAGGTCTGAAGAAAGCGGAGTTTGCCCGCCGAATTGGGATACCCAAGACGCGCATTGAACGGCTGTTCTCTCTCCGGCACCACTCTCGCCTGGATCGGATCGAAGCAGCGCTCGCCGCGCTCGGCAAACGTCTGCATGTGGAAGCGCGCGACGCGGCTTGAATCGAAACCAGGGTTCCCGGACTCAACTGGAGGCTCACGAGTTACCGCCGGCCGGAGTTCGATTTGGTCGCGGCCATCGAACCACGCGTGGGTTGTCCACGATTGCCTGCACCGCCTCGCCACGGAGCAACGCGGTGGTCGCCGGGCCATCCAGTTTGCTGACAACCTGCCCAACTCCGGAGGGCGTGGCGTTTCCAATGCGGTCGAGGGACGGCAGACCCGCTTCGGTCCGGCAGAGAGCTGGGCGGCACCCAATGAAACTTAAAATCGCAAGAATCGATGGAAGCATTGCCGGCAGCGAATCATATGGATTCCCAGCCGGCGGGCAATCTCCTCCACTCGATTCTTGCTCTGCGAAAGATGGACCCGATGCGAAAAACACCTGGGGCAGTTCACGTCGGCAAGAGCAGCCGGACGCGCGGTTTGAATGACGGTTGTGTTCGAGGATGACATAGAAACTCTGAAAGAAAGTGGCCTCTTTTGAGAGAAGCTCTCCACCAGATCCAGTTGCCAACAAAAGACAACAGTTGTCGGTGGTTTGTTATCATCTCCAACTTGGTACCTCAATCATGAAAATTACCCGCATCACTACCGCAATCCTCGAAGCAAACTTTGACTGGGTGCTCGTCAAAGTGGAAACCGACGAGAAGATCACCGGCTACGGCGAAGCATTTCTTGGACCGGGCATCACCTCCGTCATCCAGGAGTTCAATTCGATTCTGGTGGGAGAAGATCCCACCTCCATTGACCGCGTCGTCCGCCGCATGAAAGCCAGTTGCGTGCACGCCTCCCCGGGGCTTACCGCGCACGCCATCTGCGGTATTGAAGCGGCGCTTCTGGACGCGATTGGGAAACGCTACAAGCTGCCGTTATGGCAGATTTTGGGCGGCAAGTATCGCGACAAAGTGACCATCTATGCGGACTGCCACGCCGGGGACGCGCTGGAATCGATCAGTCGGTTATTGAAGCCGCGCACGCCAGGCTGGATGAAGCCGGCCGATGGTCCAGGTATCGACAGCAAGATCAGCGTCAAGCATCACGGCTGGGACGCGAGCAAGAAGGAACATCTCACACCGGAATCCTACGCCGAACGTGCGCGGCAAATGGCCGCGCGCGGTTTCCGCATCATCAAGTTTGACGTCGATGTGCCCACTCCGTTTGAAACCGACGAGTACAATCGCGACCTGAGCCGGATGGAGATCGACTATGCCGAAACGCTGGTGGGCGCGGTGCGCAAAGCGGTGGGACGCGAAGTGGGTCTGGCCATCGATTGCCACTGGAACTACGGCGTGCAGGCGGCGATCGAGATGGCCCGCGCGTTGGAGCAGCACAATCTGCTTTGGCTGGAAGATCCGGTGCCGCCGGAAAACATACGCGCCATTGGGGAGGTGCAGCGGGCCACGCGGACGCCCATCGCCACCGGCGAGAATCACTATCAACGGGTGGATTTCCAGCGGCTGATTGTTGAGGCGGGCCTGCGGGTGCTTGCGCCGGACGTGCAGAAGATCGGGCTATGGGAAGGGCGCAAGGTAGCTGACTTGGCCGATATGCATTACGTCAACCTCACCATGCACAACATCAGCAGTCCGCTGGGGACTATGGCCGGGGTGCACCTGGCGACGTCCTTCCCCAATCTGCTTGCGCTGGAATGGCATGCGGCTAGCGTGCCGTTCTTCGATGAGCTGGTGAAGGGGGCGGCGGGGCCGATGATCGTGAACGGGCAGATCACGGTTCCGGATACACCCGGAGTGGGCGTCAGCATCGATGAAGAGGTGGCTTTCAAATATCGCAAGCCGGGCGAGGCATTTTTTGAATGAACTGAACGCCAGCGGAGTGCGGATGCAGTGCCCCCATTGCGGATCTGGAGAAATTGTCTTTAGCTGCGAGCCGAAGTGCTGCTTTAATCACGTCTGCTGCCAGTGCACTACTTCCTTTCAACCGGTCACGCATGCCACGGGAGAGCGTCTGCGAGGAGTGTTGCCGCCGGAGCCACGGCCGGATTGCACCGAACCCGCTGTGGCTTGTGCGAAATGTGAATCGACTGATGTGTATCAACTGACAGATGGCCGGCTTGTTTGCATCGCCTGCAATGCCGTGCTGACGATGGAGTATACCGAGGTGGCACCGTAGGACAGGCATCCTTGCCGCTTATGCCGGACGAAAATGACAGGCGGGAGGCCTATCCTACCGCAGCGTCTGGCGGAGCCAGTCCACCATCTTTATTTTGTAGGTTTGCCAGGCGGGGTTCTTTTCCCATGGACCCACTCCGTGCGGTGCATCCTCGACGGTGTAGACTTCGCAGGCGACGCC
>JAENWC010000182.1 GCA_016650235.1 Terriglobia bacterium | reverse complement strand
TGCGCCGCCTTGAGCGCGGAGACGATCCGGGAATCTGCCCGCACACGTACAAGGTGTGGGCCCGCGGAATCGACGGCGACTACCGCATCGCCTACGAGATCATGGACACGCTCCTCACTTCGTAAGCCCCCTCGATTCCACTTCCCATTCGCCGCCGGTCCCTCCTCAGGAGCCCAGCGGCGTTTTTCGTTTCTGGAGGCTACTCAGTTCGGTTGCCCAATCCCTTAGGGCCATGCACAGACCGGCGATGTCCGGATGACCGGCACAAAGCCGCGCCTCGATATCGATGATTTCACGCTCGCACCTCGCAACTTCCCGAAGTAGCGCCGATCCCTCTTGGCCCACTGACACCGCCACCCCATGGCGCTCCTCACCGTGGCGCAGTCCGCCATTGAATGGCTCACCGTTCTGCCCATACTTGCGCGATGATAACCTACGTGGGGTCACGGTCTTCTTCCCTTCCTCTGTTCCATTTGGCTGCTCCAGCGCCTGTTCAGAATTCAGCCCAGTTGTCATCCTCATCAACCGTTCGCTCCTCAGCCACCTGCACCCGCGGGCGCGACGCCGGCGAAAAGCCAAGTTGCTCAGCCGCTTTCAACAAGATTTGCGCCTGCTTGTTCACAACCGGCAGGTACGGCGATTGCATCGGCTGCCCGCTGTTCGGCGTTTTTGTCAGGATGCCAAACTTTCCAACCATCTGCGAGGCTTGGCAGTGCAGGTCTTCCGCCACCACCCATGCCGCCAGCACCGACCGGTCCAGTTTCTTGAGCAAACCCCGCGGCGCGTTCTCGATAGCGTAGTTCCAGCCAATTCTCTGCTTTTCAGTCATCCAATCCGGCGGATCGACCAGGTCACCAAATGGCATCGGTTCCAGCTTGTTATACCCGCGTTTTCCCGGGTTGCCCCGGATCTTGCGGAGGTGCGTCGCCAATGGCTTCCTCCCCCTCATGGTTTTTCCAACCCCGGAACTGCCGTTGAATCACCGTACGACTCGCCAGTTGTCCCTAGTCTTGCGTGCCGATAATATTCTGCCAGCGAACCTCTGCGAGGTCCATTGAACACTCGTTCACCCTCCTTGCCCCCCCCTATTCCAATTTCGCGGTCATGAAACATTTGGGCAGCGATGGTTCTGGATGGTAGGTTCCAATGCTTTGAGTCCCCCCATATACCTCCTTCCGGCACCCATGATCGTTCAATCAACTGCACAAAAGACATCCTCAAGTTCCTCGCGGTTGTCGTCAGCCGGACCAGCCTGCAGCCTGATACGCGATCTTGGTGTGAGCCCAAACTCCCGCGACAGATTTGCGATGATCTCAATGCAGCCGTTGACTACGCTGAGCATTGGATTCTGCTGTAAGTAACCGGAGGGCGTCTTCCGCAGCAGCCCAGTCTCGCTCAGCTTCTGCTGTGCCTTGGCCAGCGTACTGAAGGACTGGCACAGGTTCGCCAATAAATACTGGTTCGCTTCGGTCAACAACCGCATGCGGATCAGAATGGGCACCATCCGCCGCCATTCCCGTCGGGCTTCTGCATCCAGGTGTTTGGGGCACTTGGGGGCGATCTGCCTGGGTCGTGGTTCACGGTCTTTGAGTGGACGCTTGCCGAGGTTGCCCTCTAGAATCCGGTGACCCGTTGGCTTCGGGGCCGGGCCGCGAAGTCCCATCAGACCGCCACCCCATTGCGCGCCTCGGCTACCTGGCTGAACGTTCTTCCATCCGCGTCCAGCATCGCTTCCTTTCCGGTGAACGATTGCCAGCGCTGGACGATGACATCGACGTACTTCGGATCAAGCTCCAATCCCAGGCAGACTCGCTCGGCCATCTCGGCGGCGATCAAAGTGGTGCCACTGCCGAGAAATGGCTCATAAACGAGTTCGCCGCGCTTGGTGTGGTTCAGAATAGGCCTCCGCATCAACTCGACAGGCTTCTGCGTGGGGTGGTCGAACTTCTCCTCATTCGAGCCGCCCATGATGAACTTGGGAGATGGCGAATCCCAGACGGTCGAGTTTTGGCCTGGCTTCCCAAACCACGGTGCGTTCTTCTTCCGGACGTACCAGCAGGGCTCGTGCTGAAACCAATAATGCGTTCGCGTGAGTACGGTGCGGCCCTTGTTCCAGATGATCTGCTGGTGATGAAGAAAGCCAATCCGCAGGAGGCCGTCGAGGACCTCACGGGTGAACTTGGAGGCATGCCAAACATACCCCACTTGGATGCTCGGAACAAGCTCGTATGCGTGCGACCAGTCAGCGATCGTGTCGCCGCTGATCGAGGTTTCCGTATGTCCCTCGGAGCGGTGCTTCATGTAGCTTTTCTCTGCGGGACCGCAGCCGTTGAGCCCGGCCCGGTCCCGCCATTCCGAATCGAGCTCGATGCCGTACGGCGGATCGGTGACCATCAACGCCGGTTTCCGCTTGCCGAGGAGCCGCGCAACTATCTCGGGACTTGTGGAATCCCCGCAGAGCACGCGATGCTGACGCGGCACAGCACCGCATAGCCACAGGTCGCCAGGCTGCGAGACCGGCACCTCCGGCACGGCCGGCACCGCGTCCTCAGGCGTTAGGCCGCTCGACTGATTGGCGAACAGCGCATCAATCTCGCGACAATCAAAACCCGTGAGATCGAGGTCCACGGCCAAATCCTTCAACTCGCCGAGCTCGATGCTCAGCAAATCGTCGTCCCAGGTGGTCTCTTGGTGCGAGCGATTATCCATCAACCGATACGCCTTAACCTGCGCCGGCGTCAGGCCGGTTGCCACATGCACCGGAACTTCGGTCAGCCCCAGCTTCTGCGCCGCGAGTAAACGCGCATGGCCTGCGATGATGACGCCATCGTTGTCGACGACGATGGGTTGCCGCCAGCCAAATTCCTTGATCGATGCCGCCACTTTGTCGACCGCCTGAGGCGGAATCTTCCTGGCGTTTCTCGCGTAGGGTGTAACTGTTTCAATCGGCCGGAGCGCAACGTCCATCAAAAGTCTCCTTGTGTTACAGGAGTTTCTTTCGTCGAGTGCGCTTGGCGCTGTTCAGAGCGAACCGAAAACTCTAAAATCATTCTACCCCAATTTTGTTTCCTGGAACAGCAATATCAAAAGATCCCAGAAGCTGGTACCCCCTCCCCTTGCCCTGATCAGGTTTGGTGTACCCTGGCAACACAGGAGCGACGGTGATCTGTATGCCAGTTAGACTGTATGCCCTACTCGCAGAGAGGATCGTGAACAGTGCCATGTGTCGGCTCCACCCGACTGCCGGCAACAAGATCCTCTGCACGAAAGACGCGCTGAAACAGGCGCTCCTGGCTGCTGTCGGTGAGGCGCACGAGATCGGTTTTCTCGCCCGCCAGAAAGAGCAGTACGCCGAACTCATTCATTCCGGCAGCCCGGACCGGCCCGCCTGGATGGACATCCGGTTCGATGATCCGGACGACCTGGCCAGGAACCACGTCCGGTTCAAGCCTGTGGTTCTGAAGTCTCTGGTCGATGCCGGTTACCGCCGCCTTGGCGATCTGCGTTGGGTGCATAACCGGGAACTCACCGGCCTTCACTACATCGGCTTCAAAACGGCCCGCCAGGTCCTGGCTGTGGTTCGGAGATTCGAGAGGGAAGCCGAGGCCACGCCGGTGGTGACTCCCTGACCACCTCTTTTTTCGTGTGACGCTGGCGAAGCTGTCAATCGCGCAACGCGCCGCGCGGTTAATTCTTTTTCGATAGTCCCGTCTCTCACCTTTGGGACGCCTTCGGAGGGTGCGCTCTGCGCTCGCCTATCGAACCGAGCCTTCACCGTAAATATACGCAAGGCGCGGGAAAAATGTAAACCGCTCTTGCTTCGCCTGTTCCCTCGACGGCGAGAGTTTGATCGCTGACGGGTCTGACGGCATTTCTTCAAAAACTCCTATATGCGCGCGTGGTGAAGTAGTTTTTGAAAACAAGTCGTCAGACCCGTCAGTTTTGCCAAGCCCGTCCGCCGTGGCCGTCAGCCCGGGAGCCCTACGCGGGGGAAACTGATTAGTCGGGGTGGACGCGAAACGAGCGAGCGGCATGGCTGCTCATAATCGACCCAACAGATCGACGCACTTCGGCGAATCTGGTGAGCCGACAGTATCAAGGCTGATTCTTGCCCGTGCCGCCAGTTCGAGAGGGGATAAGCGATCTACATACCAAGCGTGTGCGATCCGGTCCATACCAGCTCCAACCAATGGAGCCGCGGTTCGCAAACTCGCGCGGAGAGCAACGCCGTTGGTGATGCCGCCGTGCAATACGAGATTCCGTTGTCTGTACAATCTGCGAAAAGCTCCAGATGTATAACTCTCGATATCCTTCAGCACGGAATGGGGTTCTGAAAGCAGCTCTTTCAGTCTCTCGTAGGCCGCACGATCCGAGTCGCCGGACAACGGCAATGGCAATGCGCTTGCGATTTCATCTGCGAGAAGGTCGGCCCGGTCGCGATTCGTTTGGCAGGTTTGCAAACGGATGGCAAGGGCTGGATCGGCTTTCGCCGCCTGATAGGACAACACAGTCAATTCCGCTCGGGGAAGCGAACAAGCTACGATTGCGCCCATTCGATCTGCGACGACAGCATGATTGCCGGGTTCACTCAGGATGGCTTCAAATGCCGCCCATCCTGAAGCAACCGCAGTGGCAGGCGACCCGGAAGCGAGAGGTTCAAGCAATTCGATTGCGGCATCAACGCGGCTATACTCACTGTCCTCGTACACCTGCTTCTTCCGCTCCAGAGCGTGAACATCGACGTCCCGACCAGCTCGTGTAAGACGGAACTCACGTGGCTCGCCGTCAATCCACGCCTTCGGGAGCAGGATAAATTCTCGATCTGATCCGACCAGAACACGAGCGGCCAACCGTTCCAATCGCTCCCGCGCAGCATCGACGGCGGCAACCGGGTCACGGGCTAGTGTAGTGTCCAACAAATAACTAGACAGGCAGATGCTGTTTG
>JAENWC010000181.1 GCA_016650235.1 Terriglobia bacterium | reverse complement strand
CGGGAAATCGAGAAGGCCGTCGCGGGCGGTGTGGCCATATTTACGTTTCAGTCCCCTTCGCGAAGGGGCCAGCGGGAAATCCGCCGCGCCCCCGGCATCCAGTCGATCCCGGCGAGTTTCAGTCCCCTTCGCGAAGGGGCCAGCGGGAAATCCCGTCAGGCAGAGGTTCTTGGCGTGGGCAATGCCGGTTTCAGTCCCCTTCGCGAAGGGGCCAGCGGGAAATCCGCTCCACAAATCATACACCCAACAGCTACTTATTGTCACGGCCAATCCGCTTTTTTGCTCAGATTCCCAATTCGCACAAAACCGCCGCCAATCTGCGAACTCCTTACCAAACATCCGCGAAGTAGTTGATAAACTCACAATCCACACACCTTCCCCTCACTGAAGTCGGTTCCGGGCAACATTGAGTTTCTGCCATCTCCCGGATCGCAGCAACAGAAGCCGACACCACCCGGCGTATCTCGTCCGTGACATCCAACGCAAACACCCGGCTATCGGGAATCCGGTACACAAACCCCCGCCGCGCCGGAACCCCGCATGCCCCTTCTGCCAGAAGGCAGTAGGCTGCCAACTGCACGCGGTGATTCTGGCCCACCTCCCCGGATGTCAGCTTGAAGTCAACCACGGCCACCTCTTCCGGAGCCTCCAGCAGCAGATCCAACTTGCCCGACAACCCCAAACTCTCGTCCCGCAACCACACGTTGAAACGCCGCCGCGCGCCTTCAAGTCCATACTCTTTTAAACCACGCCGCACCTCCAAGCTTTCCATCAGATCCTGCGCGGCCACAGCCTCCTTCATCTTGAACGTCGGTTTCCCCACAGCCGGCATGGCTCTCCGGCAATACACAATCCGCTCGCAGTAGGCCCACTGCTTCAGATCCGTCACTGGGATCAAATCCATTCAATCCTCCGTCGAAAGAACTCGCAGCCGAGGTTTACCACTCTCTGCCGATGCTTTCAACTGGTCCGCGTCGATCTGATATTGCTCCAGGATCCACATGTCCTTCAGGTCCTGCTTGCACACCGGAATGATCCGGATGCGTCCGGACTCCTTGCCTACCTCCCTTTGTATTCTCAGCGCCAGTTCCTGGCGGCGGTTCCGGTTCAACTTTCCAAAGAACGTGCTGAATTGGATTCTCTCCAACCCGTAGTTCAGGCAGATCTCAGACACTCGGGTACGCAACCGGTCATCTTCGATGTCGTAGATCAGCAACAACGCCACCTCAGGGCTGCCCTTTCCTACAGGCAGCGGTTTCAGAACGCCAGTGTACCGGTTTTTCCGCGCCATCTTGCGCCAACCATCCTTACCACTTGAACGAGAACGAACGGTACCTCTTCAAACCCCTCACCGCGCTCGCCGCCAACCGTGCCTGCATTTGAACAATCGAACGCACTTGGTGCTGCTTTCCACGGTGTTGTTCCACCGCCACCAGCCGAAGCAATACCCGCGAGGCGACATTTTCCCGCGACTCTCCGTCCAGCAGTCCATTCACCAGCTTGACTTGCCCTCCCTTGTTCAACCAGGAGAATATTGCGCGGTCCACCACCGGTTGGCGAAACTCCTCAATCAGGTCCAGCACCAGTGTCGGTTTGCCGCTCCGGTCCACATGCAGAAATCCGGCGAACGGCTCCAACCCCGCGTTCATCACCGCACCCCAAACATGCGACATCAGAATACCGTAGCCGTAGTTCAGCGCCGCGTTCACTCCGTCGGTTGCTCCCTGGTGGTTCCGTCCCTCGAAGCCCAACTCCTCCGGTAGCATGTTCACAATCTGTCGCCAGTACAGCCGCCCGCCCACCCCCTCAATACCCATCAGTTCACCGCGCACTTCCCCAGGCGAGGAACCAATGGCCTCAAGCGCGCTCCGCCTCAATCGCCGCACCGTCGAGGCAGCCGCATCGAGAGACGATTTCTTCTCCCCCTCCCGGCTCTTGGAGAAATAGCGCAGTAGCTTTTCCTGGTTATGCAACTTGCCGGCGACAATCCACCGGCACAAATCCGCCCCGCGCTCATCGTGAAAGGCGGCAAACTGCGCGCGCCTTGTCTCAACGGTTGCTGTCAACATCGGCGAAGTGAGCAGCGCGAAAGGTTTGCCGCTCGAGGAAAGACAGGCGATCCGTATACCTCGCTCACATAGCTCCTCTACCAAGTCCGAAGAAAAACTCACGCCACGTGAGGCAATGATGATCTCCTGAAGACGCAGCATAGGCACTTGTGCGCAAACGGTCTTGCCTTGTCGCACCACCACCCGCTCACTTTTCTTCCCGATGAAAAGCCCGAATCCCGACACCAGCAACTGCGACCCGTTGTCCGTGGCGAGCAATATCACGCGGTTGTCCTCCGGCAGCACCGCATCATCCACGGGGGGCAGCCCTAGTTCAAGTTGTTCCGGAATCACATCAACCCCGCCCGTGATCCAGTTATACTGCGCCGCCATCGGCGGCTTCCGCTGCAACCCCGCCACGAATCCTATTGGTAACGCAGACATCGAGATTTGATCCTCCTCAGCGCCTTCCAGTCTTCATGCTTCTCCAGGCGCCGAAAGCCCCAGCCCTTTGTCGTAATGCAGATCGATTCCCCACGGGTCCATACTTCTATCGACAAGATCCCGGTATTGCCTTACCGGCGTATTCACCAGAAGGCAATCTGTGTCCAGCCATCGAAATGCGATTCGGATGCCGCGCTCACACATCTCCTCGATCAGATCCGATGACAAGCGGATTCCCCGCGAAGCAATCACCATCTCCTGGAGCCGCATAAACGGAACCTGCGCGCAGACAGCCTTCCCTTGTTTTACGACGACTCGCTCACTTTTCTTTCCGATGAACAACCCAAATCCGGAGACGAACAATTGCGATCCGTTTTCGGTGGCGAGAAGTATGACGCTGCGGTCGTCCGGCCGCACGGCGTCATCCACCGGCGGCAGCGGCAATACCATCTGCTCCGGCACGACATCGACCGCGCCGGTGATGCAGTTGTACTGCCCTTCCGAAGCCGGTGGCTTGCGGAGAGTTGACCCAGGCGGCAATGCAATTGCAAGACCCGTATTCATCACGCCTCATTCGTCGTAGAACCAACGACGGTGTTCCTTATCCTTTTTACCTTCGTACCGTTGACGATAGGCCCGTTTCTCCAGCGGCTTGACGACACGGAATTCCGAGTAACCCATTTCGTGCCAAAACGGAAGATCGGTCACATCGCTCACTTTCTCCAGTTCATACCGATTTGCGATGGGTATCCAGTCGTATGAGAACCGGGTCCCGGCCCAGTTGAAAATCGCTTGGCTGTTGGGGGGGCGGAAATGGAAACGGAGTCGTGCTGCATTGGGGGGCAGTTGCCAAAATCTTCGTAGCTCCTTGGTCTTAGCCTCGTCCCAGAGGTAAGAACTTACGTAGTCATCGGGCCGAAACGACTCCTCTCCAAATGCGTCTCGCAACCGCTCAGCGAATTCCGTCTTAGAGAGACTTGCACAACCGTCGAACAGATTGCCCAACAACTTGGGCTCACGCCCCGTGACCCAGAGGTGAGCTTCGGATCGTCCAGCTTCTTCTGAGCGGCCCACCCGTCCAATCCTCTGAATGAGCGACGGAACCTCCCAAGCGTTTCCCCAAAACTCAGTGTGGCAAGTGCGAAACGGAAGGTCCAACCCAACTTCAGCCGCTGATGTTGCCACCGTAATTTGAGCGGCATCATCCCGCGATTTTCGAATGCCCGTCCATTCCGTTATTCTCAGGCCTCGGTGGCGCAAGGATTCGGCTGATTCGTGCGCCGAAATCGCGGAGTGATAAAACCAGATGCATCGGCCATTGCCTGAAGTATGAGGCTCTGGCATCTCACCTTGGTGAATTGAGATATCAATCGGCTGGGACGCAACGTTCATCTCGCCACTGTCCGATAGTTCCGCAGGACCAAGGACTTCAGCGTTTGAAAAGAACTTCGCGTTACCAGTGGCTGATAAGCAGAGGGATTGACGGCTGCCCAGCCGATCGATCGCTCCCGCCAAATTCAAGTATGTATAGGGGTCGTAGAAGTGGTACTCATCAATCACAATCTGGTGGTCCCCGAGTTTTAACTCGAGTTCGTCGCGCCAGCGCCGATTGTAGAAATTGGCGCTGACCGAATAACACCGCTGCGCCACATACCCGAGGAGATCAGGCGAGCAGACGATTATGTGGTCATGCTGATTGAGGACTACTAGGACTTGCAACAAATAGGTTCCCTTCCGCCGTCCCAATTCAACAATATTCTCCATGGAGAGCAGGTGTTGCAGCGCTTCACCCGTTATCACCGTGACGTAGAGATCACGGCCTCCCAGGTGGGGAGGTAGGCTGAACACATAGGTGGGCGCCCCCCGGCCAACGATCTGCTCAAAAGAGGAGTCGTCGCGAACAAACGCTCGGCTGACTGGATCAATCACGCCTTCCGCAACAGCCTTGGCGCCGACCCATTCCCTGAGGCCGCGAACGATGGAGCGCTCGAACTGGTCTCTCGAAAGAAGATTTGTCGGATAGCTGAAGATCGCTCGGACCTTGGTCGAAGGCGCCTTGAAAGTATCCCGCAAAGCGAACAGCAGAGCCCCCAATGTCTTGCCCCCGGCGGTAGGGACATGGACCTTGAGTTGCTTAAATCCGTCTTCGTGCAGAAGGAAGCGCTGGTGGGGGTAGACGGGCCGCAGTAGCCACTCGTCCTTCACCAGAGGGAGGCTTTGAGCCGCTAGCTCCACTCGGTGCTTGCCTCAAGGTTAGGAATCACGACTTTAACCCTGTTAGCAACGAGTACCCGAGAGAACCTCGCCGCGAGGTAATAGAGAGGCGATGGCTTCATCGGTACCTTCTTCGCATAACTGACGTCTGCGATCTCGTCGTAGTCAAGCGGATTTATGAGGTGCGCGACGCGCCGGACTTCAATTGAATCGTGTGGCCGGCACGGCACAACTGAAGTTTCCCATCCGCTCGATCGTGAATCCGGCGACAATTGGCACGGCACTCTCTTCTTGCCGTAATGGAACATGTCAGGTGGGGGAGAGTCATCTCTCGAAAGGATGTAGAACTGAAAGGTCGATCCCGGCAGATAGTATTCAATTTCCATCAACCCCATCTTGCCGGCCCCAGTGTCTTCGGGAACTGGATTCCTTTTGTACGTACGTCGCTCAACTGCCATCGGAGTAGCCGCCGTGCAATAGAAATTGATGCCGCGAAGATTCTCTCGGTGACTCAGTTCAGGATTTGACTTGACGTCGTTAAGCGCGAACATCAGCGCCCAGTTGTGCAGAACGTCTGAAACGTGGGTGACCTTAAGGTATTCGGAGGCGTAGAAGTGCAAATACCCCTTTGCCTCCAGTGTCGCCCGGAACAGCCTCACTGCGTGGCCTCCTCTTCAACGTCCTCGGGCTCCGCAAAGTTCGCTTTCTCGATATCCCTCGCCAAAGCGTACTGGGACTTTTTGCCATCCGTAAGGAACGCAAGGCGTTGCCCAGGCTTCCACTTTTTCCATGCGGCAACTTCCTTGCCATCCTTCTTTTCAACCGGAAGCGTCAGCTCAAGATGCACGGCCGTCTTTTGGAGGTACTCTTCTACGGAGACATCCACCGAATTCTTGCGGCGGGCCAGGTCCTCCACGGCCTCATCCTTGGTGAGATCCTCGATGAGTTTTGCGATTTCCGAGTCTGCGCATGGCATCGTCGTCAGAACAAGCTTCTTCTCTTCAAGGTTCTTCTTTACGTCGGCCCCCGGCGCTAGGCGCGCCAAGTCGATCGCCGCAATCCGTAAGCGTGGATCCACCACCACGCCAAGCACTTCATTGTGGATCTCCCCGTAGATTCTGGTGTTGGCTCCGTAACGATCACTGTGCTCAATGCCCCAGACAAGCAGCTTTGCCCATTGTTCGTTCTCCGCCTCTACCGTCACGACGTCAATGAAATCCCGCGGCTCAATAATCTGATTAGTCCCAAGGGCCTGTCCCGTCTGCCCGGTCCTCTCATCAACGGCGTTGAACGTAACGTCTCTAATACCGCCGCCTTGGAATGGAAAAGCCCCCGTATAGTAGGCTCGACGCATCTGGACAACGTTTTTGGGCCCAGTGCCGCCCCCTTTCTTCGGCGCATACGTTCCACCAAAAAGGACACAAGCCGGACATGACATGCAGAGCCCGGAGATCCCCCCATCTCCACCTTTTTTGTGCGTTGTCAGCCAGCAGTTGACTTCGAGCACCTCTCTCACTTTCCGCATGATCGTGCGCCGCTCAACCGCTTTGAGCTTTTCTCCAAAAATGATCGGGCGCTCATCACCATCCCCAAACTCGTAGGTATTCGCCTCGTCTCGGGATTCCGTGACGAACTGACCGAATCCTTTCAATTGTCTTAAGATCACAACCTGGTACTTCATCATTTTGTTTCCTTTCGCAATTGATCTCCTGTGGGTGCAACCGCAGCTAGTGCGGACTCGGATGCCGTTCGAGGGCGACTGAAATAGGCCAACGTATAAATCATCGCTCTAACCAACTCTGTTCGGCGGTAAGTTTGATCGCGGTAAACGAGGAGTTTCCCGGCAGCCCGTCGAAGCGCTAGTTCCTCCCGATCACGATTCTCGGGTGTATGAAAGTGGCCGTCGCGAGTCGATATTGCCAAGTGCAACCCCTTTCCAGTCATCGCGTCGAGCAGGCTGGCGTCGTCCTCTCGATCTTTCAACCTTCGAAGCGTCTCATTCATTCCGCGAATTACCTTACCGGCGCTGTCTACGCGGTTCTTGCCACCGATCCAGATGTCTCGCAAGAATGCTAGCCCGGTTTTCTCAGCAAGTTCTTCTACCATTTTTCGCACCTCATTGTCTGTTCCTTTGATCGAATCTTCCGCCAGAAAAGTTCCAAAGGCATATTCGCTCCGCTGTAGTGCCGTGATCGCACGAGCGTATGACCTCCTCTTAGACTGCAAGAGTCGGAGAGGAGTTCTCATAATGGGCCATTCCGCAACATCAATCGAAATGCTCCCGCAGCTCAACAAATGCCTTGAACTCACTGGGTTGGAGACTATGACCGCCCCTTTCAACCCGTATTGATAAAGGCGATCGGCAATTTGGTCCTCACCCCGCTGAGGATCGGCTGTAAGCTCGCGCAAGACGGCCTCTCGATCAGCGCCGCGCAGCGGGATCACGGCAATATGTGGGTATACGCCGCTTGAAGAGACTGTCCCTGAATCACCAAGTTCCACAATTCTGCCCAACGATGCGGGTTCAAGGATCTCACGCCATTCCAAGCGTCCGAAGAGGTGGTGAGGCATGACGCAAAGACGATATAACTGCCGCTTTCCGTCTTCGTCGGTTGCTATGAGGTCCCACCACTTGGAGCACCACGCACAAAACGATACTCCCTTTTTTGCAAATCCTTCCTTCTTGATCAAACGCATGTGGGTGGTGTAGAAAACCTCCACTGTCCCCCCTAGTGGTGACATTTGAGGAAATGCCGCGGCGGAAAGATTCCCTTGAGGAAACTGGCTACAAGCTGGACACATGTCCAGTGGTTCCTTCCTCATGTATCCTTCATAGTCTCGGGCAGCTTCGGCCTTTGGATCAATGGGCAGCGCGGAGGGATAGGCATCGGTATCCGGCACGAGGAGATTTCGAACATCATAACGCGAACTTTCTTGCCCGGCGCCCTCAGCCTCTTGGGTCGCCGAAAAGGTCTTTAACTTTGCTGTGATGAAACGGTCTAGGCGGACTAGAATGCTCCGTAATGTATGTTCGTATGTCGTACTCGGTTGACGGAAGCCCAGCAGTTGCATGTGTTGCGCCGTAATCGGGCCGTGGCGAGCGCCAGCCACCAGACAAGCGGGAGATTGCTGCTCTCTAGGCACATTGCATAGAGTCAATAACGTGTTATAGGTTATGCCACAGACGCGTCCGTAAAGGTAGACTTCTTCTTGCTCGTCCGACCAATGCCCCGTTTTCCTTTCGGCTATCTTCCTTTGACGCGCACAGTACCCATCTGCGAATGCCGTGGCTTCCCAAGGAACGCGTCCGGATCGGCAGCCAACTCCAGAAAGCTGCGCTCCTCCGTGTAGATCCTCGTGTTGCTATTGTCATAACGCAACACGCCTTTGCTTTGGCCAAACTGGTCCTTTAAGAATCTGTTCACCTCTCCAACGGAGGGTAGCTCGGCGGTTGCGTTGCCGACAAAGAGCGTCGATGTTTGTGAGTACAGGAGCGGCCAAAAATTACCCGTTTCCGCCAGCACGTAATCAAATGCGCCGATCACTAGCGGTGAAATCGGATGCTCAATCAACTCAAGTGTGAATATCCTGTATCGAAGCGTGTCGACAATCCCGTTCAGTGCCCGCACCAGGTCGTATGAGATAACGTGCTGAGAAACGGCCCGGTCACATTCGCTGACCACATCCTTCATGCGATTGCGTGCAGGGGTAGAAGCACTGCGGCCGGAATCATGATGAAACTCGATAATGAAGAGGATGTCGTCAACATCCGCGCTGCTGAGGATGCCTGCGGAGTGGTTGTCAATTCCAGCCGTCAAGATCAAGCGCAATTCTTGGTACTTGACGTCTCCCAAGCTCACCCGATGAGGTCCTCGCATCGCCTTCTGCCAGTTCGCGGATGTTTTCCCGTAGTCGTGCAGAAGAGCCGCCCAGCGCATGACCTCTTTATCTGCGTCGGAGTTTTGGGTGAAAGGCAACACTGCGTGAACAAGCGAATACACACCCAGGCTGTGAACCAGGAGGCTCTCTCCGGACGACTTGCCATGGTACAGGTTGAAGTCGAGCCCTCGAAGTATCGTGACCGCTTTTTCCGGTGTTAGGGCCATTTCTACAGTCGCTTGTTCTTAAAGACGCAGAATATCAGTCCGTCCATTATAGTCTCTGGGGATCTCAAGTGTTTCCCATTTCTCAGCCAATTTCATCCACCCGCACCTTCCCCTTCCCCCACACCGTCTGCCGTCCCACTCCCACCCACTGCGCCGCTTTCAAAAAACCCACAAACTCACTCAACTCGCCCTCATATTCTGCCTCCCCGACAAATCCTCCAATCGGATGCACCTGACCCGTCCGGCTGCTCCGTCTCCGTACATCCATGCGCTTCATCTCGCACCGCGTCATCCGCACCTGCCCCGCGCGCTCCCCGAAACCGCGGAAGTCCATCACCAGAGGCCCGTCGTCGTAGCACTCCTTTAACGTGCTCAACCGGTCCCGTATCCTTGCGGCCAGCACTCCAAAATCCGGCCGCTCCGCCAACTGTTGCCCGCTCTTCAATTCCGTCGGAGTCACAAACCGCACCACGACACGCTCCACGCGCTCGGCCACAGGCGCAAGATTCAATTGCAACGGCGATGGCGGGTCACTGAGCAGGAACGAGTTGCCATCATAGATTCGCGCGATGCTCTTTCCCCTCTCATCTAATTGCTCTACGCTCGACAAGTCAGCCAGCCCTCGTCCAGGCCCCAATCCCTCATGCGCCAACTGTCCGAACGCCAGCGTGAAATAAGCAATCGCAGGATTACTCATATCAAACAAGTTCAGATCAAAAGAGAATGTTCCGCCCGCTGGCACAGTCTTGCCGTCCAGATGGGTGGCCCGAAACACAAATGGACGCGGCCAATCTGCCAGCCCGCTCGGTCCACCATCGAGCGCCGCCGGCTCGAACATCCGCGCATAAGGGCAAGTCCCCCGCATCGGGCATTCGCGCGCGCCCGGACACTCTGGCACGCAAGCGATCTTTCGAAAAATCGAACCAAACGCCCCGCGCAACAGATTGCCGGACTTTCCCTCCGGAAAATGGACGGCCTCGCGCGCCACAAATGAAAACCGCAGCGGATAAAGACGAAAATACACCACCTCATTCTATCCGCCCCATCCATCTTCACCTAACCCAACCCCAAACTCCGCCCCCCAGTTCTTGCCTGCTCGATAGGTGTTCGGCCAACCACGGCCAAACCATGCGGGACTTGCCAGAGCAGAGATCAGAGCGTATCTTTCAGAGAGTAGTCACCACTTTCAACATGAGCGTCGGCAGACTCAAGAGAATCACCGTCGAACAAGGCCAGTGCGGAGGCCGCCCCTGCATTCGCGGGCAGCGCATCCGTGTCACCGACCTTCTTGAGCTTCTCGCCAACGGCGCAAGCTTTGACGAGATTCTGGCTGATTACTCTTTCCTCGAGCAGGAGGATATCTATGCGGCCATTGAGTACGCCGCTCACCAAGCCGACCATACCGTTCTGCAAGCATTGTGAAGTTCCTGGTCGATAACCAGTTGCCGGTCACTGCGATGGAGAGCGCCTTCGAGGATGCAAGTGTCGCCGGCTACGAGATCCTTGTTGCGTCAATGACGAACGATCCGAAGGACCGGCACGTGTTGGCCGTCGCCATTCGCCGCGGCGCGCACGCCATCGTCACTGCGAACGTGAGGCGCTTCCCACCGGAGTCGGTGAATCCGCACGACCTCGACAGGTTCTTGCTCGTCATCGAGTACCACCGCGAAGAGGACGGGCGGTGGCTGGCGGCGAAAGAGCAGGCGACGGCTGCCATACAGGCGCTGGCGCTGCCCCTCATCGCCCGGCCGCCTGCACGCACGGCGAGGTGGTGCCCTGCCCCCTGGACGTGACTTCCTTGTTTCCTGAAAAGCCCTACTTCAGCGCCTCGTTGATCTCGATGTCGCGTTTCAGCACTTCGGTCAAAAGGTCCGACAGATCAACGCCCCGCTGCTCGGCCTTGCCGGAAAAATACTCCCACACGCTCCTCTCGATGGATGCGGGCATCAGAACCTTTGCACCGGGAGGGATGTGGTGAAGGCCGCGAACACCTTTGCTGAAGTCGATCTCGGCCGGCATGTCGTTGGCTTCGCTGAGTTGATTATTCATACTCCCTCCTGATGATACCCAATCTCCGTCTGCGTCGCCTTTCGCGCCGATATGAGCCGGATCTTCGTTGCGGCGGTATCGGCGTCGGACCAGAGGTAGACGACCGAGTGCATCACGCCGTTGCTGGCGCAGCCGATTGATAACCACCGCTCCTCAGTTGCGCCGTGCTCCAGATCCGGCACGGTGAGAAGTCGCTGATCGGTGAATATAGTGCGGGCAAGTTCGAAGGAGTGGCGAAGGTCAAATCTCAACAGCGGCTATGCCGAGCGTACAGCAAGCCTCCTGTAGATCGTGATCCAAAGTCGCCAGATGCAACTGATCTCGGTTCTCGGAGCGCCAGTTCGAATTTCTTCACGTCCGCTGTCGGCGGCGCTCAGCACTGTAGACCCGGAGCTGCCGGAACGCTTCCTCACCGTCAATCGTGTCGCCCCGTTCGACATCGTCGAGCCCTTCCTCAATCATGCGGTCTATTTCCTCGGGCGTGTATTCCTGGCCGAGGTCCCGCGCTACCACGTAATGATAGACGGCCTTGTTGAGAAACTCGTCGGGACCCGTTGAACGGCCGGCCTTCACCTCGGCGGCGATGAGTTTTTCCAACTCGGGCTTTAGGGTCACATTCATTTCACCCGGCCTCCAGGTCCTAACTTAGCGCAAAGGGCGCCGTCCGCGCCCCCAAACTGTTCAGAAACACGCGAGTTGCCGATGCGGGCGGCAGCTCCGTTTTGCGCGTGTTCCTTAAAAGCGGGGTGCCCGCGTGGGCGGGGCCAAGCGAGAAGGACCTCTCCCGCGGTCTCCACAGTGTTTTTCCTTTGCGTCTTTGCGTCTTTGCATCTTTGCGTCTTTGCGTGAGATTTGTTTTCAGCTCATTGGCGCGGACCCCCCGGCCTCATCCCAATCCCAAACTCCGCCCCTGTTCCCCGATCACCCCCCTCCGCCGCGCCCTCCAACACGCCAGCGCCACCGCCATCACCATGTCATCATGCTCACGCCCACCTCTCCCCATCCGCATCCCCAATAACTCACGCTCCAATTGCCCCAACTCCTGCATTCCCGGAGCCACCCGCAACACGCGCTGCTCCAACATGACTGCCAATTCACCTATGAGATCCTTCTTCGGCGTCAGCCAGTTCCCGTCGGACACATGCGCGCTGCTCCCGCTTGTGATCACCACCGCCGTCACCGCCCCGCATGCCCGCCTCAGCATCTCCACTACCCCCGCCCCCACTCCCGTCGCATCCGCCACCACTTCATACCGCCCGCCCATCTCCGCCCCCAAAATCACTCGCCGCACAGACTCCACAGCCGACTCATACCCGCACCCCAATCCCAACCGCCGCAAATATCGCAGCCGGTAATGCCACCGCACACCCTCCTCCACGCGCCGCAATCGGATAAAGTCCCGCCCATACACGCGCTCCACCACCCGCTCCAATACCGCAATCGCCGTGTAGTCCCGCCGTTGTCCCAAATCCACTCCGACGTAATACCGCTTCTCTTCCATCCCTATCCCCCTCAAATCACCAGCTCCGTCACACTCTCATCCACCATATCCCGCACCGCCTCCGGATCGAATATCCCCCCATCCACCTCGTTGAATTCGCACAAATACTCCTGCCTGAACTTTTTCTCCGTCATCCCCGCCCGCTCATTTTCCAGAAACTCCCGCGAGATCCTCCCGCACTCATCCGCCCTGACCTCCACTCGCTTCCATTCCTCTCCTCCAAACCTCCACGCTTCCCAAAAATATCCGCTCTGCCCCGCCGGCGTCGACAGCAGCCACAACTCCCCATTCGTCACCGCCAGCATCGGCCGCACTGCCAGGAACATCTCCTCTCGCACTCGCGCCGCCTCATCCACCACCACCAGCGACACCGCCGAAAATCCCCGCACCGTCGCCTCCACACTGGGCAGCCCCACAATCCGCGACCCATTCTTTAGCCTCACCGACAGCCGGTTGTCCCCATCCCCCCTCGGCGCCGCCCCCAGTTTCCTCACAAACTCTTTCACCTTTCGTATGAACTCCCCGCTCTGCCGTGCACTCGGACTCACTACCAATATTGTTACCTCCCTCTCTGTCCATGCCCGATGCACCACCTTCGCCGCGGTCACTGTCGACTTGCCCCACTGTCGCGCGCAATTCACCAGCACTCGTCTGCCGCTCTCCCGCAACAACCCCGCCTGCTGCTCATCCACATCCAGCCCCAGCCGCCCCCGCACAAACTCAACTACATCCTGTGCCTCCATGTCCCCTCCAATGCCCCCAATTGTTTTCCTCAATCCAACATTTGTTAATATTCCATACCACATGACCTAAAACTACCACCCGACTCACTCCAATCCCAGCCTTCCTACTCACCTAAACCATCCTCAAAAAGTCCAATAAACCATTCCATACCAAACACTTACAAATATTTGCAGTTTTTCCTGGTTCCCCGTGACCGCTCACACTTCATTCCAGTAAAACTGATTAAAGAACATTCATTTACAGCAATTGCAGAATTATCTTCCCCGTATTTCAAATAACTTACCCCGTCACCCCCTCCGTTACCCCACAACCTGCATGTCATAATCAGTATGGGTGGGTACCGGCTGTCATGCCGTTTCCCGCCCTTTTTCTTTTCCCAATCAACCTTACGGAGGTTCTCATCATGACTGACAAACGTTCCCCTCGCCCTGCCTCGCCCAAAAAAGCCGCCGCCGCGCGTGCCAATGGCGCTAAATCCAAAGGCCCGCTCACCGCCGCCGGTAAATCCCGCTCTTCCCAAAACGCCGTCCGGCACGGCTGCTACTCCAATGCTCTCCTCCTCTGTAATGAAAAGCCCGCCGACTGGGAAGAACTCCTCCTCGACTTCATCTCACGCTTTAACCCCATCGGCAAGGTTGAAATCGGTCTCGTCGAGGAAATGGCCGCCGCCCACTGGCGCATCCGCCGCTACTGGTTCGCGGAGTCCGCCACCATCGATATGGTGATGCTGGAGCAGCAACCCGCCCTGGAGAAAGAATTCGTGAACATCTCCGAACCCGGCCGCCTCTCCTGCGCCGTCTCTCACCTCCTCTCTCCATCCGAACCACAATCCCTCCAGTTCTACCACCGCCTCGAATCCCGCCTCCGGCGCCACTTCTCCCGCGCACTCTCTGACCTCCTCAAAATCCAACAACTCCGCCTCAACTCTCAGCCCGCTCCCCTCCCCCAGGAGCCAATAACAAAAAATGACGAAACGAACCCACCACTCACCCAACCTCCCCCCTCTCAACCACTTGCCGCTTCACCTTCCAAACCCGGCCCCACCTCCACTCACTCCCAACCACACACCATCCACCTCCCAACGGATGTGGAAGCCCTTGTATCAGGCCATGGATCGCTCTACCTTGCTCCAAACCACCAGCAGGCCTCCCATCACCTTTCTAAGTTATGATGATTGGATTGAAGGAGAGCAAGATGAAGCAGAACAAAGGCATGAGCCGCCGTGAGATGGCGCTGGGCGCCGGCGTTGGATCACTGGGGCTGGCCGCGTTTCAGCAGGCCGCGCAGGGGCAGGAGAGCAAGCGGAATTCTCCCATCTCGCCCAAAGACAAGCTGCGGATCACCAAGGTGGAAACAATTCTGGTGCAGCCGCGGTGGCTATTTTTGAAGATACATACCAACGCCGGCATCACCGGCTTGGGCGAGCCCATCACCGAAGGCCGTGCGCTCACCTGCGCCACCGCGGTGAAGGAGGTGGAGCCTTATTTGATCGGCAAGGATCCGCGGCCGGTGGCGCATCACTGGCAGGCCATCTACCGCCACGCCTTCTATCGCGGCGGTCCCATTCTTACCAGCGTGCTGAGCGGCATCGACATGGCGCTGTGGGATATCAAGGGCAAGGCGCTGGGCGTTCCTGTGTATGAACTGCTCGGCGGGCCCACCCGCACCAAGGTCCGCGCCTATTCGCACGCGCGTACGCCGGACAAGATGAAAGAGGATATGGCGCTGGGCTTCACGGCCTTCAAAACCGGGCCTGCCAAGACGCGTCCGGCGCGGTATGTGGAGACGCCCAAGCATGTGGCTTATGCAGTGGAGAAGTTCGCCGAATTGCGCAAGACGGTTGGCGACGATATCGACATTGGCATCGACTTCCACGGCGCGATCAGCCCGGCGCTCGCCAAACTGCTGATCAAAGGGCTGGAACCATACAACCCGATGTTCATCGAGGAGCCGTGCCAGGCGCAAAACCACGACGTCATGGCGGAGATCGCACGCGGCACACATCTTCCGATTGCCACCGGCGAGCGCGTGTTCACCAAATGGGGATTCCGTGAGGTGCTCGAGAAGAAAGCAGCCACCATTTTGCAGCCGGACTTGTGCCATGCGGGCGGCATTACGGAGGTACGGCTGATTGCGGGGATGGCTGAGGCATACTACGCCGCGATCGCGCCGCATAATCCTTTGGGACCAATCTCACTGGCGGCAGGCGTGCAACTGGCGGCCTCGATACCGAACTTCCTGATACAGGAGCAGGTGTCGCTGGGTGAGGGCTACATCAAGAATCCGTTCAAGATCAGCAAAGGCTATCTGGACCTGCCAACAGCGCCAGGGCTCGGGATCGAGCTGGACGAAAACGCCATGGCCAACAAGATCGGGCACGACTGGCGT
The DNA here is from genome assembly GCA_016650235.1 of Terriglobia bacterium. Classification (GTDB taxonomy): domain Bacteria; phylum Acidobacteriota; class Terriglobia; order Bryobacterales; family Bryobacteraceae; genus VFZE01. The sequence goes on along the minus strand of JAENWC010000181.1, from coordinate 1,319 downwards.
AACCAGGAAAGCTACGACGAGGACGACGGCAGCGTCGTGGACTGGTAATCCATAAGACAGGCATCCTTGCCTGTCGTCTCAGGACTCGTGTTCTCCCGCGGGGTGATAGAATAGCCCGTCTATGGCTATTGATTCCTTGCAACCGTTACAGATTGGCGCGATGTTCTGGGCCGGGCGTGATCCGGTCGAGACGCTTCGCGAGTTTAAGGCGCTCGGAGTGCATTGCGGGCAGTTGGGCATCCCAGGCAACCTCGCCATGGATCTGGACTCCGCGGCGCGGTGGCGATCGGCGCTCGAGGCCGAAGAGTTTACCCTCGCCACCATTTTCGCCTCCTACAACGGCGAGGATTATCCGGATATTCCCACCGTCGTCCGGACCGTGGGCTGGATTCCACCGGCTACGCGCGCCGAACGGCTCAAGCGCACTTTCGAGCTGAGCGACTTTGCGAAGGCGTTGGGCGTGGGCGGCATCGCCCTGCACGTGGGGTTTGTGCCGGAAGATCACACACACCCTGATTACATTGCCGTGCGGGAGATGACGCGCTTGGTGTGCGATTATGCGGCGCGCAACGGGCAGACGTTTGCTCTCGAGACCGGGCAGGAGCCGGCCAAGGTTCTGCTGCACTTCCTGGAAGATGTTGGGCGGAAGAATCTGGGCATCAACTTTGATCCGGCCAACATGATTCTCTATGGGACTGGAGATCCGATTGAGGCGCTGGGAATTCTGGGGCGGCACGTCATTTCAGTGCATGCCAAGGACGGCAACTGGCCGCCGAAGGACGTTGCCGGGGCGCTGGGAACGGAGATGCCGCTGGGGCAAGGCGCGGTGGGGATGGAGCGTTTTGTCGCCAAGCTGAAAGAGATTGGCTACCGCGGGGCGCTGCATATTGAACGCGAGGTGGCCGATTATAAGCAGAAGCTGGCCGATGTCGGCATGGGCGTCGGACTTTTGCGGCGGATCATCCAATGAAGATCACACGTGTCGAGACAATCTATCTCCGGCAGCCGGAGGTGAAGTATCAATGTGATTCGGGTCAGGATGCGCTGATTGTGCGCGTGCACACCGATGCCGGGATTACGGGCATCGGCGAGGTGGACTCGAATCCGATGGCGGTGAAGGGGACTATTGATGGTCCTTTTTCTCACACCACGGCCACGGGCCTGGCGCAGGTGGTGGTGGGAGAAGATCCGTTCGAGACCGAGAAGCTGTGGCACAAGATGTACCGGGCCAACATCTACGGCGGGCGGCGCGGGGCGGGGTTCCATGCGATATCCGGGATCGACATCGCGCTATGGGACATCAAGGCGAAGGCGCTGGG
>JAENWC010000180.1 GCA_016650235.1 Terriglobia bacterium | reverse complement strand
TCCAAGCCATCGCTCGAGCAACCGCCTCAATTCCGCCGGCGGGGTAAGTAGGAGAGTTCGAAACGCGTCCAGCGCGGGGAGCCAACGCTCCTGGCTACCTCCGAATCCGAACGAGGAGGGCTTGGAAGTCAATCGCCCAGAGTTCTGTCTTTGGCAGGCTGACCTGATACAGAACTTGAGTTCCGCTTGGATTGAGCGAAGGCAGTGAAAGTCCAGGCACTTTCAAACCAGTGCTCTGCAGACGCTTCTCTTCAAGCGAAAAGCGCATGAGCTCATCATTGGCTACGAGGAGCAGATGCCGGCCATCTGGTGTCCATGAGATTCCGAGCGCGAGGTTGACTTCTGGCCCCGGATCTATCACATTTGGGATTCCGCCATTGGCCGGCATCACCGCCAGCCTCGGCCTGGAGTTCTTACCAGGCAGTCCAAAAGCCAATGTTTGTCCATCGGGCGAAAGCGCCAACGAATACAGGATCTCCGGCTCGGTCCATTGAAAGATGTCCTTCTCTTCCGTTTCGCCCGTGGTGACGTTTACACGGAACAAATGTCCGGAACGACTCGCATACGCTTGTCGGTTGTCCTTGGTCAGCACCGGAAAACTTCGACCAACCCGGAGCTTTGTATTGACCATCTGGCGGATCGGAACGACGGTGGATCGCCCGCTGGCGACGTCCACTCGGTAGAGTTGCTCCACATTGTCCGGCGACCCGCGGGGATCAATACCCGGCATAAACAAGCTTCGGCCGTCCGAACTCCAACTGGCTCCGGTTCCTCGGGAGACGCCAAAATCCAGGTTGTGGACCACCGCCTGTTCGCCGGTGAGGACCACGAGTTTGCCCGCTTGGGGCTGCCCGGAGAGTTTCTGAACCGAGATGAATGCAACGGAATTACCGTTCGGAGACCATGACGGCGACAGGCACTCTCCTGGAATTCGATCCGTCAACCGCCTCGAAATGCCCACTGTCTTTCCGGCTGAGGAGTCGAACTGCGATAGAACTACAGCGCTGCGTCCCCGGTTAGAGCGGTAATAGAGGGAGTCATCCCGGTTGAAAGTGCTCATCATCTCAGAGTCGAACCCGGCGATCAGGAGGCGCGCCCGGCCTGATACCCTGCGCGTCTTGAACGGCTGCATCCACAAGCCGGACTTATCCGGACCATCGCTCAGGAACACGAATCCAGAACCATCCCGTAGCCAAACGGGATTGCGGTCATCGATCATGTGTCTATACACGGTCCGATGTCTCGTCTTGATGTCGAAAAGATGGATCTCGTGCACCAGAGCGCCAGAGCGGCGCTGCTGCATCGCTAGGATTCGGCCGTCGGGGGAGAGGCTGGGGAATGCACCGGGCGGAAAGGAAAATCGAAAAATGACACGCCGCGAACCGCTTGCCAAATCGACGATCTCGACGGCGTCCCTTTCGCTCGGCAAGGGATCAACATCGCTAGTCACAACCAATATGCTCTTGCCATCCGGCATCCAAGCGAACGGAGCCAGCCACGGAAGGCCAGAAACCACGATTCTCGGAGGTCCTCCGGCAACCGGAATCATCCGCAAGTCATAACCCTTGTTTGGCTCTCGCCCTCCGCTGTTCCACGCGTATGCCACCAACTTCCCGTCGGGCGAGACGCAGGACGTCTCGGCAGACGCTTGAACATCGGCCTCCGACTTGGTCTCCGTAAGGTTGAGGATGACCCCGGTGTTCATGTCCCGCACCGCCAGATTACCATTTCGGCCCCTGACTGTGAGGCTCACGTAGCGGCCATCCGCGGATGCACACCCGGAAGTCCGGGACGCGTCACCGGTCCACACTGCCCGCGGTGCCACCTGGGGGCCGTCGGCATCCGGTGACGGCTTCTGCGCACCAAGAAGAGTCGCAGCGACGCATGCGACACAAACTTTCAGTGAAAGAACTCCCGGAGAGCGTCTCATGGCCGAGGATACCATCCATCAGGCCTTCGGTGGGTCGCCAGGATCAGAATGCTACGAGTTGTTGAATCGGCGATAACATCGATATGCTCTCCGGCGGAGGGCAGACCATGAGAGTTCGAAACGTGTCCACGATGGGGAGCCGATTTCTGCCGCATGGAAACGTTGCGCTGCCACACACGCATGATCGCCGGGTCATTTATCTTCAGGTCCGAATCCTGGCTGGAGGGATAGCAACGTTACCTCAGTAGATTCTTTCCGGATGTCTTTGTCCGCCTCTATTTCCGCTTGGCCTATGCCACCAACACCGGACGCCCCGCCAGAGCTTCCATCTCGAATACCGCTCGATCCGTCCGCACGTCGCGTGCGATGATCCCCGCCATCCTCTGTGCGCCGGAACGAAAGCCCGGTTCCCGCAGAACGCGCCGGATCGCGTCCGCAATCCGCCCGGCGCTCGCGGAAGGCGAGAGTGCAACTCCCGCGCCCGACACCTCCACGCGCGCGCCGTTATCTTTTTGATCACGACCGATTGGCATCACCACCAGCGGCAGCCCATGGGCCAGAGCCTTCATTACGGTGCCGTGACCGCCGTGACAGACTACCGCCGACGCATGCGGGAGCACAGCGGCGTGCGGCGCCGAGCGAACCACGATCACATTTGGCGGAGCGGCCGTCGTCAAACCCTGAACACCTCCGAGCATCATAAATCCCCGGACCGGCAGCCGCCCTAGCGCCTCCGCGATCGCGGCCAGCGGCTTCTCCTGGCGCTGATACGTTGACCCGAGCGACACGGCAACCAGCGGCGGCCCCGGTGCTTCGAGACCGGGCACGGTGGCATTTCGGGCCCACTCCGGATCATCGAGTTGCGGACCGGCGTAGCACACTTTATCCGGCAGATTCGGCGGCGCGAAGTCGTACTCGAAGGACGTGAGGATGAGCCGCCGGTGCAGTGTCTTGTACTGCTCGAAAACGTCGCTCAGCGGAGCCAGCCCGAGTTGCAGCCGGGCTGCATTCAGCGGTAGGAGTCCGAATCCGAACTTCTGTCGTGTCAACGACAGCAATGCGCGATCGCGCAGCCGCCCGAGCAGCCCCTTCGCCGGGTGTAGTTCGAGACCGAACGGCGTTACGCCCTCTCCGGGAGGATGAACCGGAAAGTGTACCAGCACGGCCGCGGGTACTTTCGATTTTTCCGCACCCGCAATGGCGCCGAAAATCAGGCAGTCCACCGCTATGCCGTGCGGTTGCAAGCGTTCCGCAGTTTCGAGCACGTCGCGTGCGTATGCGGACGCGGGGCCGAACATAAGTCTCTCGCCGACTCGCCGCACCTGCGCCGGTGGAAACGAGGATTCCCAGTCGCGGACCACATCCGCTTCGCGGTCGCGCATGTTGTTGTGCGGCGCGTGTACAAACGGAAGAAAGCGGCAGCCCGCTGCGAGCACCTCGCTCTCAGCCGCGCGGTCCGAGAGAACATGTACTTCATGCCCACGTGCCGCAAGCCGACGCGCAATGCTGATCTGCGCCGGCACGTTGCCGCCCGCTTCCACCATAACGAATAAGAACCGGCTCATAGTTCGCTCCTGAAGTCGTGCGCCAGCGAGGTTACAAGATCCCGTATGTGCGCCGCCGTCTGACTCCTGCTCATCCCGAGGTCTAGGCGAAACAGCTTCCAGAGATAGAAATCGGTTGCAGCGAAGAGCAGTGTGATGCGCCGTTCGCGTTCTTTGCCCTCCGCAGGCCCGATCACCTCCGAGAAACACCCCGCAATCCACTGACGGTGCCGAACGCGCGCTTGATCGAAGAGCTTCTTGATGAGTGGGAACTCGCCTTCCTGTGAAACGCCGCGCCAGTTCAGATCACCCATGTCCTCATAGCTCGCGACGATCGTGCGGACGATCGCCTCTATGCCGCCCGTCGAGGGCACGTCGCGGTCGCGGAAGATCAGTTCCATCTGCCGTGCGGCAGCGTCCGTGAACAGCTGCTCCTTCGATCCGCAGCGCCGCAGGACGGTCTGCAGGGTCACTCCGGCGGCATCAGCGACGGCCTGCAACGTAACCTCGGAAAAAGGACGGGAGCGGAACAGCGCGAAGGCTGCGTCGTAGATCCGATCGAGCGTCCTCTCCGCTGAGCGCGCACGGATTCCCATCCGGTAAGCGCGTTTCTCGACGAGTGGTGCTGCCCCAGCCACAATTTGATGTTAGCAGAGATATCATTAAAATGTCAATGAAGATTTTGGGGCGGCGGAACCCGGCGTGCCGTATTCGGCGCAACTGTTTCATTCCGTGCGTCGCAATCCGACCCGTTCACGCGCTGATTGGAGCCGTTTCTCGAAGGCACCTGATTCAGGGAGTTCGAATCCAGTCTGGTCACCCAGCCTGGACAGGTCTGCCCAACTCGGTCCATCCTGCTGGCAGATCAAACGGTTCCACGGTTCGAGCAGTGGCGGTTTCAGGCCGCAAAAGTTCGAAACGCGTCCATGATGGGGAGCCAATCCATTTTTCAGCAACATCCCCAGGCCGGGTGTTCCGAATCTGCACCGCGTGTGGTTGGCAGCATCGCGAATGGTTCATGCGAGTGTGCTACAACAGAGCTCCGCCGCCCGCGCGACGGCCGCACAATGGGATCATCGGTGGTGATCAGCCCGAGGAGGATCAACAATGTCAGTACGCGATGGGGAGCGTCACCTCACAGGACGCATCGGCTGGCTTCGCGCAGCGGTATTGGGTGCGAATGATGGAATCGTTTCAACGGCCAGTTTGGTAATCGGGGTCGCAGCAGCGCACTCGACCCACAGCAACATCATGGTGGCTGGGATCGCCGGACTGGTCGCGGGGGCTATGTCCATGGCTGCCGGTGAGTATGTGTCTGTCCACTCACAGGCAGACACCGAGGGGGCGGAACTCGCGCGTGAACGCGCGGAACTGAGCACCGACAGTGAGAGCGAGCACAAGGAATTGGCGGCGATCTACGTCGCTCGCGGGCTCAATCCCGAACTGGCGGTGCAGGTAGCCGAGCAACTGATGGCTCATGACGCGATCGGCGCACATGCCCGGGACGAACTCGGCATCACCGATACGCTCAGTGCGCGTCCTATCCAGGCGGCGTTGGTGTCAGCCGGTAGCTTCGCCGTTGGAGCCGCCCTGCCTCTTCTGGTCGCTGCCATTGTCGCAGAGGCGCATCTGATCCCTCTGGTCGCCGGCACTTCACTGGCATTCCTCGCCATCCTGGGGGGCTTAGCCGCACGTGTGGGCGGCGCAGACGAGAAGGTGGGCGCGATCCGCGTCTTGTTCTGGGGTGCACTGGCGATGGCGCTGACTGCGGGGGTCGGGGCGGTGTTCGGAACCCTTGTGTGAGCCGGTTCACAAGGGAGTAGGCCATGGCGTCCGGATGGCCCGTCATCCGCCTGTCATCCGCCCATGATCCGCCGCGGCAACTGCGCTCATCGCGCGGAACCTCGCGGATTCTGCTCTCTGATACACTGGCATCGATGACTACCGCCGAAGTCGCCACGCAGCTTGTCGCTCTATGCCGCGAGGGCAAGTTTGTCGACGCTATCGAAACGCTGTACGCCCACCACGTGGTGAGCGTCGAGGCCATGGATTACCAAGGCATGGGGCGCGAGATGCACGGCAAGGAGGCCGTCAAGGGCAAGAATGTTGGGTGGTTCGAGAACAACGATGTCCACAGCGTCTCGGTTACAGGGCCATTTGTCAGCCCAGAACGGTTTGCAGTGTTGTACTCCTTCGATTGGACGAGCAAGGCCTCGGGCGAGCGCGTCCAGTTGAACGAAGTGGCCGTGTACACGGTGGTGGACGGCAAGATCGCCCACGAAGAGTTCTTGTACAGCGCCGGCCAGTAGCGAGACCAGTAGCGAGAGTTGTTTTCGTACTTACAGAACACCCGAAACACCAAGCGCAGGGCTCGCGAGTCCCAACTCGCGGATGGCCAGTGATCCGGGTTCGATACACTTTTCTTTTTCGCAGGGGCCGGAGGTCCTGGCGGCCACCCAAGCATGCCGATGCGAACGGAGTGCACTTTGGACGGTCGCCGGCCACTTGGAAGCTGGCGGGAACGCCGCCTCGCGGTGTGGTTCGAGTTCTACGGGTTTGAGCAAAAGGGCGATCCAGGCGTGAGTTCCAAATACGTCCAGGGGTGCGGAGCCAATGTCCTCGGTTTTGACCTTTCTCGCTTTACACGCGCACTCGCTCGCCTCGATCTCCTGGCGCATGTCGCGTTTGATCCGGATCTGATTGGTGCGATACATGCAACCGCCGCAGATGCGCAGCAGAAGAGTTTGAGCCGCGGTCCGCCTGCGACCATTTTTCCACTGCGGCGCTCAGCGCCTCGAGCGAAACCGGCTTGCTCAGGTAGTCGTCCATGCCGGCCTGCAGGCAAAGCTCCCGATCGCCACTTAAGGCATGCGCCGTCATGGCGACAATCGGAACATGCCTTTGTCCATGCTGGCGCTTCCGGATTTCGGCAGTGGCCTCGTAGCCATCCATCTCCGGCATTTGGACATCCATGAAGATCAAGTCGTACGGGAACCGGTCCACCATCAGGACCGCTTCGCGGCCATTGGCGGCCTGATCGACGCGACAGCCCAACTTGCCAAGCAGGCGGTGCGCCAATTTCTGGTTCACGGGGTTATCCTCGGCCAACAGCACCCGTATGGGGGTTACGAGCGTTTGTCTTGTCGCGGCCGGATCTGGGCAGGCGAGCGGTTGGGAGACAACCTCCTTTGAGGAAAGGCCGAGGGCACTGGCCACCACCCTATGGAAAGCGGCCGGGAACACGGGTCTGCGCAGCCATCGAAAAGCACCCAGCGCGTCCAGGGAGCCGATTAACTTGTGATCCTGCCAGCCGCCGATCAGCACGAGCGGTATTTCCGCCAGACTTGGCATGGACAGGACTTTGGCAACCAGATCCGCGGCTTGCCCCCCTCCCAGGCGCAAATCCAAGAAAGTGATCACGAAGCGGCGCCCTGCTTCGGTGGCAAAATGCACGACCTCGTCGTAGGATTGGCATTCCACGGCCTCGATACCCCAGCGGCTACAGAGCTCGCGCAGAGCAGCACGGTTGTATGGGGACGGGTCGGCCACCAACGCCTGTCTGTCCCGAATCGTGGAGTCCGGCGCGAAGCCGGGATCCGCCGGCTCCCCGTACAGAGGGAGTGTGAACCAAAACGAGGAGCCTTTCCCAACCCGGCTTTCCATTCCGACCTTCCCTCCCATCAATTCCACCAGTCTCCTGGAGATATGCAGGCCCAACCCGGTACCCCCATGCTTCCGGGACGCGCTGGTCTGCAAGCGGCTGAACTTCTGAAAGAGCAGGTGCTGTTTGTCCTCCGGAATCCCGGGACCGCTATCGGTCACCACAAAGCGGAGCCCGCCACCGGAGGAGTCCGCAGGTCCATCACGGGCCACGGCGAGACTCACAAAGCCCTGATCGGTGAACTTGATGGCGTTGCCCAGGAGGTTCAGCAGAACCTGGTGTAGCCGGCCTGGATCGCCAAACACGCGGCACGGGAGATCCGGAGCGAATTGAGCCAGGAGGTCGACGCCGCTCTGCTCTGTCTTTATCGCAAGCAGATCGAGTGTCTCTTCCAGGACGCGGGAAAGATCGAAGTCTGTGTTCTCAATACTGAGGTAGCCCGCTTCGATGCGTGACAAATCGAGGATGTCGTTGATCAGTCCCAATAGTGCCTGGCCGGAAAAGCGCAAGGTCTCCACGCAATCCCGTTGGTCCGCGGTAAGCGGAGAATCCAGCAATAGGCCGGCGAAACCAAGGATGCTATTCATGGGCGTCCGGATCTCGTGACTCATGGCAGCCAGAAACGCAGACTTGGCCTCATTGGCCTGCTCCGCCGCGATGCGAGCCTGCTTGAGGTCCTCGGCTTGTCCGAGGAGCGCCTGCCGAGCCTCCACGCGATCGGTCACCTCACGAGCGATGGTCAGGATGCCGCCTCCTTCGAGCGGTGCGAGGCGTGCCTCGTAATAGCCAACCGTACCGCCCAAGGCCGGCGTCTCATACTCAATGATCTGCAATGTTCCCGTTTCACGAACCTTCTCGATCGCCGTCTGGATTGCCATCGCCGCCGACGCCGGCAGGACCTCGGCGAAGTGCCGGCCGAGAAAACAATCGGGAGACGCCGGCGGTTGCCGGGAAACCGATTCGTGATAGTCGATGAGCATCCCGCCGGGGCCCAGGACAAACATCAGGTCGGGAATCGCCTTCAGGATCGCCGCTGTTCGCTCTTCGGCTCGCCTCCGCGCCAGATCCGCCTTTCGGTACTCAGTCAGATCGCGGAAGATGCCTTGTACACAGCGCCTGCCGTCGAGAGTGAATGTCCCGGTGCTGATTTCGACCGGGATCCGCCGCCCGTCGCTGGCTTGCACCTCAATATCCTCGGCATTGGTGGGCCGTGTGCCCTCCGCCGCGCGCCGGAACTCTTCGACCACCTGAGCGTTAGACTTCGGGGGGTGCAATTGGGATTGATGCATCCCGACGAGCCTGTCCTTGGGCAAGCCTAACAATCGTTCGGCCTGAGGATTGGCATCCAAAATCTCCCCAGTGCCGGCATCGGCGAGAAAGATCGCGTCGTGGGCGCTTTCCACCACGTTCCGGTATCTGTCCAGCGTAAGGTGGAGTTTGCGCGCCATGGCCTCGCGTTCGGTTACGTCGATGCCAGTTCCGACAATCCATTCGATATGCCCGTCCACATCCCGCACGTATGTGTTTGACCACTGAATCAGGCGTTTGCCGCCATCCCGGGCGAGCCAGTGGGTTTGGCCCTGGTGCGCAAACAGCGGGGTATCTGGGTTTGCCCAAGCGCGCTCCGCGTACCCCCGCTCCTCCTCGGGTATTAACCAGTCCCAGAAGGGAATTTGCGGGACCTCTTCGAGCGTGCGGCCCGTGAGTTCCACGCAGGGCTGGTTCCAATGGACAATCCGGCCGGCAGTATCGAAAACCACTACCAGCACCCCAATGTGATCCAGGATGCTGTCGAAGCTCCCCAGTCCCGCCATGCTATTGATTTCGTTTGGCAACCGCAAGTGGGTCCTTTGAAATCGCCGCGTACACTTGAATTTCTAGCGTCATACTCGTGTTTCTTATCGGATCAATGCGGCGGCTCGAAGAGAAAAAATCGCCCGTTTCAGATTCCCTAACCCCAACCTACTCTCCGCCAGCTTCTTGTGCAAGTGCCAACATGTCCAGGCTGGACCCGCACCCTCCAGCGTGCCGCACATGCACGGTACGCACTGAAGAGGCTGCAGCGGGAGTTGCCCGCCGCAGCCCGATTTCTACTTGTTATGCATGGTGATGCTGCCGCCGCGTCATTTACCACTCAACCAGTTGACTTTAGTAGGTGGCGTGTTCTGGCAAGCGATGGAGTCTGTCATGCCGGACGAAAGGTGCGCGCAGGCATTCACGCGGGCCGTGTTAAGAGCCGTCTCTTTGGTGGCGCCGGAGGCGGTACGGCAATCCGAGCGGCCTTCATACTCGACGCAGACCTCCACTCGATGGGCGCTGAGCCCGCGCGTGGAGGTGAACATGATGGCGAGGAAGGCGACTCCAAAGATGACCGCGATCCATATGCCAAGCCTCTTCATAATGGAAACGCCGTCTCCTCAAAGAAATTTCCCATTTGCCGGAACTTCTTGCAGCGCTCCTCGATGAGTTGATCGGGAGACAGGGGTGCGAGCTCGTCCAGAGTTCGGATGAGCGTTTGGGAAAGATTGAAGGAAGCCGCGTCAGGTTCCGCGTGCGCGCCCTCGCCCGCTTCCTCGATGATCCCGTCAATGAGATTGAGCTTGAGCAGATCGGGCGCGGTGAGGCGTAGCGCGGCGGCGGCCTTTTCGGCGTGGGCGGAATCGCGCCAGATGATGGCGGCACAGGATTCCGGGCTGATGACCGAGTAGACAGCGTTCTCAAGCATGAAGATGCGGTTGCCAACACCGAGAGCGAGCGCGCCGCCGCTGCCTCCTTCGCCGATCACGACGACAATGATGGGGATGGGGAGGCGTGACATCTCGCGGAGGTTATAGGCGATGGCCTCGGCCTGGCCACGCTCTTCGGCATCGATGCCGGGGTAAGCGCCCGGGGTGTCGAGCAACGTGATGATGGGGCGTTGGAACTTGGCCGCCAGTTCCATGACGCGCATGGCCTTGCGATAGCCCTCCGGTTTGGGCATGCCGAAGTTGCGGTGCAGCTTCTGCTTGGTGTCGCGGCCCTTCTGCTGGCCCAGGACCATGACGGGGCGGTCACTGAGATAACCGAAGCCGGTGACGATGGCGGGGTCGTCGGCATAGCGGCGGTCGCCGTGAATTTCCTGAAAGCCCGCGATCATGCGCTGGATATAGTCGAGCGAGTGCGGCCGTTTCGGATGGCGGGCCAGTTGGACGCGTTCCCAAGCCGAGCCAGGGGCCGGGCCGGGGGTAGGGGCGGGCGCTGGGGATTGTGAGGACATCAGTTGGCTAAGACCTCCATCGATTGCGGACCGCAGATGCGCTCGATTTCAGCGCAAAACTCACGGTCCGGACGAACGCGCGAGGAAACATCCAGGATAATCGAAAAGTCGCGCGGTTTTTCAAGGCGGAGCCGCACTTCGGCCTCGCCGGGTTTCTTGCCGAACAAATGGGAGAGGGCGGAGACTTTTTCCTGGCCCGCCTCCTTGCCGATCATCACCTTGATGGAGATGAGGCGGGGGAGTTGCACACTGGCCACAGCAAGCGGAATGACCTCTTTGACGTTGACCTTCGAGGGCGCATTCTCTTCCGGCATGGCGACGCCGCGAATGAGGACGGCGCGGTCTTCCACCAGTTCCTGATTGAGCAATTCATAGACGGAGGCAAAGGCCATGCAGTCCGTCGCGCCCACCCAGTCTTCCAGTTGAAAGGAGGCCCAGGGCTTGCCCTCTTTGTTGCGGCGGCGCTGTATGGCGGTGATGACGCCGCAGATGGCGATGTCGGTTCCCCGGGCAAGGCCCTCGAGGCGGGAAGAGTCGTACGTAGCCAGGTCCGCCACTTTTTCGCGGAACTCATCCAGCGGATGGCCGGTGACGTAGAAGCCGAGCGTCTCTTTTTCGCCGCCGAGTTTCTCCTTGTCTGAGAAGTCGGGTACGTTCGGGAGAGGTTTTTCGGGCTGGTCTTCGGCGACGAAGGAGGCAAACAGTCCGGTCTGCCCGGACGCGCGGTCGCGCCAGGCGCGCTGGCCGGATTCCATGGCTCCATCGAGAACCGCGATGAGTTGGGAGCGTGTTCCGTTGAGGGCATCCATTGCGCCGGCCTTGATGAGGCTTTCAGTCATCCGTTTGTTAAGGGCGGAGTAGTCGACGCGCTCACAGAACTGAGTGAGCGAGGAGAACACGCCCTGTTCCTCGCGGGTTTTTACGATGGCCTCCACAGAGGCGGCGCCGACGTTCTTGATGGCGCCCAGGCCAAAGCGAATGGATCCGGCATCCGGGGTGAAGTTGAGGTAGGAAAAGTTGATATCGGGAGGGAGCACCTTGATATTCATATCGCGGCACTCATTGATGTACTTGACCACCTTGACCGTGTTGCCTGTTTCCGAGGTCAGCAAGGCGGACATGAATTCGATGGGGAAATGGGCTTTGAGGTAGGCGGTGATGTAGGCAAGGTAGGCGTAGGCGGCCGAGTGGGACTTGTTGAAGCCGTACTTGGCGAACTCGGCCATCTGGTCAAAGACTTTTTCAGCCTTCCTGGGCGGGATGTTTTTCTGGCGGGCGCCATCGAGGAAGCGGGCGCGCTGGGCATCCATCTCTTCCTGTTTCTTCTTACCCATCGCCCGGCGGAGAATATCGGCCTCCCCAAGCGAGTAGCCGCCGACCCGGTTGGAAATCTGCATGACCTGTTCCTGATACACGATGACGCCGTAGGTCTCTTCCAGAATGGCTTTCATCTCCGGCAGGTCATAAGTGACGGGCTTCCGGCCATGCTTACGGTCGATGTAGTCATCGATCATCTTCATCGGGCCGGGGCGGTAGAGGGCGTTGAGTGCGATCAGGTCGGCGAGGCGGTCCGGTTCGTAGCGGCGGAGAATGTCGCGCATGCCGCCGGATTCAAACTGGAAAACGCCGCTGGTGAAACCTTTGGAAAAGATCTGGTATGTCTTGGCGTCATCGAGGGGAAGCTGATCGATGTCGACGGAGATTCCGCGGTGTTTCTGGATGAGAGCGACGGCATCATGAATGATGGTGAGCGTGGTGAGCCCCAGGAAATCCATCTTGAGGAGGGACAGTTTCTCCAGGCCCACCATGTCGTACTGGGTAACAATTTCGTCGCGGTTCGTCTTGTAGAGGGGAACCAGTTCCTTCAGCGGTGTGGAGGAGATGACGACGCCGGCGGCGTGCATGCCGGCGTTGCGCGCCATGCCTTCGAGCTTGACCGCGTTGGTGAGGAGTTGCTCCACTTTCGGATCCGCGGCGCGGAGTTCCGCGAAGCCCGGCTCGAGTTCAAAGGCCTCTTTGAGTTTGATGTTGAGCGGCTGGGCCGGGACCAGCTTGGTGATTTTCTCCACTTCCCCGAAGCCCATGTCCAGGACGCGGCCGACGTCTTTGATGGCCGCGCGCGCGGCGAGCGTACCGAAGGTGATGATCTGCGCGACGTAGTCTCTGCCGTACTTTTCGGTGACGTACTGGATCACTTCGCCACGGCGGTGTGTACAGAAGTCGATGTCGATATCGGGCATGGAGACCCGTTCCGGGTTAAGGAAGCGCTCGAAAAGGAGATCGTATTCGAGTGGGTCGATATCCGTAATGCCGAGGGCATAGGCGACCAGAGATCCGGCGGCCGAACCGCGGCCCGGGCCCACTGGGATGCCGATCGATTTGGAGTAGCGTATGAAGTCCCAGACAATCAGGAAGTACCCGGAAAACTTCATCTGCTGGATCATCGTGATTTCGGCGTCCAGGCGGGCGAAGTAGTCGGGCAGGGGGTAGCGCAGGCGGCCTTGGGCGGCGAGGTTTTCCAGGCGTCCGCGGCGGTGTTCAAACCCCTGGCGCGTGATGTAGTCAAAGTAGCTGTCGAGCGTGTGCATGGGGGGCACATCGAAGTTTGGGAACGGCTCTTGGACTTTGTCGAGACTGATGCCGCAGCGCTGCGCGATGTCCCAGGTGCGATCCAGCGCGTGTTCCACTTCGCCGAACAACTGCATCATCTCCTGGCGGGATTTGATGTAGAAGGCGGGGTGCGAGAACCGCATCCGGTTGGGGTCGGTGAGGGTTTTCCCGGTATTGATGCAGACGAGGATTTCCTGGGCGAGTGCATCGTCTTTGCGAAGGTAGTGGGAATCGTTGGTGGCAACCAGCGGGATGCCGGTGTCGGAGGAGAGGCGGTAGAGGGCCGGGAGCAGGACGCGGTCCTGGTCGAGGCCATGATCCTGTATTTCGAGAAAGAAGTTCTGTTTCCCGAAGATGTCCTGGTACTGGTAGGCGAGGCGGCGGCCTTCGTCGTAGCGCTCCGAGAGAAGGGCTTCGTTGACGTCGCCGCGCAGGCAGGCGGACATGGCGATCAGGCCTTTGGAGTGGCGGGCAAGGAGATCCTTATCGATGCGCGGCTTGTAGTAGAAGCCGTCGAGGAAGGCGGTGGAGACCAGGTTGATGAGGTTGCGGTAGCCGTCCTGATTTTCACAGAGCAAGATGAGGTGGTTGTAGCGGTTGGACTCGTTCTTCACCGAGCGGTCCTGCTGGGACACGTAGACCTCGCAGCCGATGACAGGACGGACACCATTGGCTTTTGCTTCGTTGTAGAACTCCACCGCGCCGAACAGGTTGCCATGGTCGGTCATGGCGATGGCGGGCATCTCTTGCTGGGCGACGAGCGGCATGAGCTGCGAAATCTCGCAGGCTCCATCAAGGAGGGAGTAGTCGGTATGGCAGTGCAGATGAACGAAAGGGGTATTGGACATCCCGGTTCCCTATTCTACTCGGTCGGCCGGGTGTCAGGCTTGCAGTGGAATCGGATCATGACCCGCGAGTTCGACGTGGTGGTGGAACGGGACGATGGCGGCTATTACGTTGCATCTGTGCCTGCCCTGCGAGGTTGTCACACGCAAGCGAAGTCTCTCGACAAGCTGATGTCCCGTATCCAGGAGGCAATCGAGTTGTGCCTGGAGGTTGAGGGTGAACCAGCGGATTGCCTTGAGTGTGTCGGCGTTCAGCGTGTTCGGATCAGCGGATGAGCCGTTTGCCCAGTGTGACGGGCAGGCAGGTCATCGCGGCCCTCGGGCGACTGGGTTTCCAGCGTATTCGGATTCGAGGGAGCCCCCACTACCTGCGCCATGCGGATGGCCGTACAACTGTCGTGCCCGTCCACGCGGGCGAGACGATCGGACCCGGTCTCTCTGTCCAAGATGCTAGAACTGGCTGCGGGCCTTTGACGTTGGGCGCTCTAACCAGGGCATGCGCCCGACCGCCCAAGAAACCGGGCGGCGCGTCATGCGTCGGTCGTCAGGCGGCGCTAGAATCCGTCCCCCCTCTCGATACTGGCCTCTCGACCGATGCATTAGGATAGTCTCGGGATGCACAACGAGTTCACCGCTATCTTCGAACGCGACGGCGAGTGGTACATCGCCTACTGCCCGAAGATTCCAGGCGCCAACGGCCAAGGGCTTACCAAGGATGGAGCACGGGCAAGTTTGGCTGCGGCCATCGCTCTGGTTCTGGAGGATCGCCGTGAGGATTCGCTCCGCGGGGTTCCTCTCGATGCCGAGCGCGAAACCGTGATAGTCGATTGAAGCGGAGCACATTGCTCCAACATCCGCGGAAGCATGGCTGCCATCTCAAGCGTGAAGGTCGCGGGCATTCCTTGTGGACCAATCCGATGGCTGGCCGCTGCAGCCGGCCGGCTTCGCCACCCCTGATAGCCCAAAGCGGCACTGGCCGTAATGCGCGGCAAGGCCGGGGGAGCGGCGTGGTCAGACTTGGGGCTGCGGAGTAATAAGGACCTTCACGGCCTGTTTATCCATACAGAGGTCGAACCCCTTTTTCCAATCGGTGAGCGGGAGGCGGGTGGTGATGAGATCGGCCAGACGGACGCTGCCTTGATTGAGGATGCGCATCATGCGATGCCAGGTCTGTTCGGAATAGCATACCGACCCGCGCACCTCGAGCATTTTGTAGAAGACAGCATCCAGTTGAATATTCACCTTCTGGCCGCAGATGCCCACTTGCGTGTACCGGCCCAGGGGCCGGACGGCTTCCAGACAATTGTTGACCGAAGCCGGATGACCGGCGCATTCAAAGGCAACATCCACCAGTTCCCCCTGCGTGTAGTCGCGAACCTGCTCCATCCAGTTCGGGTCGCTGACATTGACGATGCCGGCGGCGCCGATGCGCTTGGCTGCGTCCAGGCGCGCCGTGTCTTCGATGGGTCCGGCGACGAGAGTCTTTATGCCGGCGGCCACCAGAAGTTTGAGGCACATGAGACCGATGGGGCCTGGGCCGGAGACCAGCGCGATGTCACCGAGCCGCAGGCTGGTGAGCTCGGATACGGCCTGCACGGCCGCGGAGAAAGGCTCGCAGAGGGAGGCCTCTTCCAGTGTCCAACCGTCCGGGATGTGGTAGCACTGATCCTCGCGGACCACGACGTAGTTTGTGAATCCGCCGTTGACGCCGTGGCCCATGCCGCGGCGAGACGGACAGAAAATGAACTTGCCCATGCGGCAGTAGGAGCACTTGCCGCAGTGCACCGCGGATGCGGGCAGGACGGCGACCTGATCGCCGGCTCTCATGCGGTCCACACCTGTGCCGCTTTCGACGATTGTGCCGGAGAATTCGTGGCCAAGCGTGACGGGGGGAAAGTTGCGGAATGTGTCGTGCATTACATGGAGGTCAGTTCCGCAGACGCCGCAAAAAGCGATCTCGATTTTCACCTGTCCGGCGAGGCATCGCGGCTCTTCCACTTGGCGGAGTTCGACGTTGCCTTCGCCTTTTTGATATTTCACCAGAGCGAGCATGTTTGGATGATTCCTTAGAGGACCACGATCACCTAGCATTCTAACGGAACTTTTCGACCGGGCCGCCAGGCGCGACGTACCCCGATGGAGTGGAATGGCCAAGTGCGCGAGCTGAAAGAGATTGCAGCCTGGTACGGCGTCAAAAAGATTCCGGAACTTTTTGCCCGCTTCAACTGAATTGATATGTAGAAGCAATCGAAGCCGGTCATGAGAAAATGCACGTAATGGCGGCGATGCAGCGGCCTGAGAGCGACGAAACCGGCCTTGTGGCCAAGCTGGCGGCCGGCTGCGAGGAGTCGTGGCTAACGCTGTACCGGCGTTACCAGGGACGTATCTTCCGCTTCGCATTGCAGATGAGCGGGTCTCGTGCACTGGCGGAAGAGGCGACGCAGGAAACCTTCCTGGCGTTTCTAGATCGGTCTGGGCGCTTTGACCGTGCTCGTGGAACGCTCGGAAACCTGCTACTCGGGATCGCGCGAAATAAGACGCTTTCCCTGCTGGAGAAAGAACGCCCTGGCGTTCGTCTCGAGGACCAAGACCTGGAGCCGGTGTCCGGCGATGCGGAACGCAGCTTGATGCGGCAAGCGGTACGGGCGGCGGTGCTCGCATTGCCGGAAGGTTATCGGGAAGTGGTGGTGCTGTGTGAACTGGAGGAGCTCGATTACGCCGCGGCGGCAGTTATGCTGAACTGTCCGGTGGGGACGGTTCGCTCGCGGCTGCACCGGGCGCGGCAAATGTTGGCGGAGCGGCTGGCGGGCCGGCTCGCCCGCAATGGGCCGGTCGCGGCCCTCAGTGAACGGAAGAAATAGCCCGGCCGGAGCC
>JAENWC010000179.1 GCA_016650235.1 Terriglobia bacterium | reverse complement strand
TCGGGGTTCAACGACTCCGGCGTATTCAATTGGGTCCACTTTCGTGAGCCTGCGAAGAAGCCACTCGGAAAGCCGGATGCGGGAAATCCGCACGTCCGGTTTGATGAGCGGGGATGGGAAACGGGCGACTGCCAGTAGGTCTCGCACCGCGCCCATCCTCGACTCTACCTATGAACGGGATCTGGGAACTGCCATTTGGCAAAAGGAAGCGTTGGGCGTCCGCCGGTGGACCGCTGGCCTGGGTCGCCGGAGGATGGCAGGTGAATGGGAACCTGAGCCTTGTCTCCGGATTCCCGTTTTATGTCACCGCCTCCGGCACGTCGCTGAACGCGCCTGGCAGCGCGCAGCGGGCTGACCAAGTCAAGCCAACGGTGGCCAAGCTCGGCGGCGCCGGCTGCGGCCAGTCATTCTTCGATCCTTTTGCTTATCGCGCCATCACAGACGCGCGCTTTGGAACTGCCGGATTCAACTCCCTTCGCGGCCCCGGCATCGTCAACCTCGATGGCGGCATCTTCCGCGAGTTTGCCATTACCGAGCGTTGGCGGCTACAGTTCCGGGGAGAGGCCTTCAATTCGACCAATACGCCGCACTTTGGCAATCCCGGCAACAACGTTTCCAATTTCCAATTGAATTCAGACGGGTCCATTCGCAACCTCGGCGGTTACACGGAAATCACGGGTCTGGCCAACACGGGACGCGACGGGCAGGATGAACGCGTGTTTCGCTTCGGGCTGCGCTTGAGTTTCTGAGTCTCCCGCGGCGTCAGGAAATTGCCGCTGATGAACGACACCGGCGCTATGCGGATGCCTGGCTCAGCCGGACCCGGTTTGTCTTCGCGAGGCTAGAGACGGATATAGACTGACTCGAGCGAGCCGCCACGCATCGGAAACCACCTTCCGCAAAGACGATCTAACCCGCGGAGCCATCGCAGAGTCCGGCCATCTTCAGTGACCACTCCTTCAAACAGCCGGGTGATGGGGAAATCCGTCTGAAGCAATTCCGATTTGAACCCAACGCCAAACAACGCAGCCAGGTCCGAGGCCCGGATATGCACGTGGTGCGGGGGCTCACTCAATGCTCCGGTCAAAGACCGGATGCGATTGATCCGGACCCGATTTCTCCATCTCCAGTAAAACCACATTGGAATGGCTAATCGGACTGCGCGGTTCCACCATAGGTTCTGGAACATCCAATCCTCATTCGGCTCACAGACGACAACCACGCCGCCAGGCTGCAGCAGTTCAGCCAGCTTTGCGATCACCAGTTTCAAGTCCGGCATGTGGTGCAGAGAGCCGCAGAAATAGATGACGCCATAGGATGCCGTGGTCGTAAATAACTCGATGGGAGAGGCGGCAAATCCAGCTTCGGGAAGCTTCTTGCGGCTGAGATCCACCATCTCGGGTGAAATATCCAAGCCGGTCAGGTAACTCTGGGGAACGCCGCGCTGGGCCAGAATCCGCAAAACGGCTCCGGTGCCGCAACCGACGTCGAGAATGCGGCCGCCGGTCCGGCGCCAATAGGCTTCCACCAGACAGGCAACTTTGTGTTTGTATAGGCGATAAGCGGGCTGCAATTCATCGTAGGTTTCGTCATAAACCTTGGACCAATCGTCTTCCACTTGCCTTTCGGCAACCCAAAGCTGTTCCAGGGCGGCCCTATCCCTAATCTGTGGTCCAATCGCCGGCATCCAAACAGGAGTGCCTGCAGCAACCACTTTTTCGCAGAAAATCTGACACGCAGCGCGGGGCCGGCCAGTTGGGCGAGCAGGGTGGCTTTCTCGTTGGCATCTGGCTCCACGACCTGCCGAGGCGTCTTCAATCTCACCGGACGGGAAATGGATCGCCTAATCCTTTCGAGCGCTACT
The DNA here is from genome assembly GCA_016650235.1 of Terriglobia bacterium. Classification (GTDB taxonomy): domain Bacteria; phylum Acidobacteriota; class Terriglobia; order Bryobacterales; family Bryobacteraceae; genus VFZE01. The sequence goes on along the minus strand of JAENWC010000179.1, from coordinate 13,450 downwards.
CGGCCAGTCCGGATGGGCAGCGGTTCCTGCTACCTGTGATGGTGGGGGAGATAGCGGTTAACGCACCGGGCGACGGACACCAAGCTCGACGGGCAAGCCCGATGGCAAGGAAGAACTGCTCGCTGGTTGTTTGGTCTGCTTCAGGCCTGCGGCGGCCGGCGTACGAAGCCATCGACGATACTGATGAGCGCATTGAGCTTCTCTGCCGTCTCGGCCATCTTTTCATCGGTGCGCCGTTGCGCCTCCGTCAGCTTTTCATGCGCCTCCGTCACTAAGACCTGAGCCCTTAGGAGGTGGCCAAGGTCGGTCCGAAAGGCATCCTGGTGCTCAAGGATGCTGGTAATCAGGCGGTCGTGGCGTTCGATATGCTCCTGCCAGGACCCATTCCCGTTACCTTCCTTCATTTCGACTCCTTGCGCGCGGGCACCGTACGCCCTCAACCTAGCAGGTCAAGAGGAGGAAATCCAGTTTCGCTCTACCGGCTCTACCGGCTTGCCGCCGCCGGTGCGTGCGCCAACAGCACCATCGGCGCTCTGCCAAAGTTGAACTTCTTGCCAAGCTCGTCGATGACGTTCAATTGGCAGATATAGCGTCCGGCCTTGAGATCCTTCAGCGGGACCTGTATCTGAACGGGGGTGGCATGGCGACGCGCGGCGGATGCCTGGCTCACGCGGACCGGTTTACTCTCGAAGGCCTTGGTTTTTCCCTGGAAGAAACTGAGGCTGGCCGTGATGCTGGGCTCTTTGCGTTCGGCCGTGACGGCGGCGTCGTAGACTTCGAAATAGACATAGAGGAATTGATCGGTGCGATAGACGCGCGTGATGCTCGGGATCAGTTTCTGGCCACCCTGTATGAGCGGGTGCATGGCGATGGCCTTCTTGTCCTTTTCAGCCGCTCCAATAGCCGCCGAGAGCGCCTCGCGCTGATTGCCCCAAACGATGGAACTGATGGGGAGCCACGGTGAGGTGGCGGTCAGATCAGGGACAACGAACTTGGTTTCAAATGTGCCGATCTTGCCCGATTCGTTTTCGCGGGCAAGAAACTTGATGGTGAACTCGCCCGGCGGCAGCGTGAACCCGGTGTCGTACTCGAGTTGGCGCGTGCGGAGCCTGGCCGCGTTCTCGCCTTTGAGTTTCACCTTGATGTTGTCACGCACAGTGCCCGCGATGCGGCCATGCGCGTCGCGGACCTGGCCGATGAAGTCGAGTTGCGCCTCGTCGCTTTTACCGGCGCGCGCCAGATCGATTTGCGAGCCCGGCAGCTTGATGGCGACGGGAACAAAATAGCGGTCGCCCTTCATGCGGAAGTAGTTGACCTCGAGGGCAAGCGGGAGATCGGTGATAGGGTCGCCAAGAGCGAGAGCCTCCTCGAGATGGCGTTCGCGGTCGGTGGAGTTGTAGTCGCGGAACTGCTTCGGGGCGAAATAGCCGGAGCGGAAGTCCAGTCTGGCGCGCGGCTGGGAGGCGATGGAGACTTTGACGCGGCGGTAGCGGCCATCTTCGGCGGGGTTGGAGGTGTAGTAGCCGAGGATGTAGTAGCTGGAGATGCCGGCTTGCGCCTGCCGTATGCCGGAGGTGAGGTCGTTGTTATCGAGCAGGGCTTTGCCGCCGGTGTCTGCCGCCAAGGTGAACAGGGTTTCCTGCTGATCGCGTTGCTTGTCGCGCTGCCCCATCTGGGCTTTGCCGGAAAAGATGCTGGCGCCTTTGGGAGCGCCTCGCGAGGCATCACCGGCCGGAGCGCTGGCCATCAGTCCCTGCGAGTCCACCGGATAAAAGGCGACATTGCCGCGGACGGCGGCGTTGATGGTGGACCGTAGCTGCGAGTTATTCTCGGCGCCGGTTTTTCCCACGCCGCTTGAGAAATAGACAAGCACCTTTTTCTCGGGCAGCGAGGCGAGCATCTTGGCGGCCGATTCCAGCGCGCCGAGCTTGCGGTCCGTATTGAAAATATTGAACTCGGTTTCATCGGCTTCAAAGGCTGCTCCGGTGTCTTCGCCCTCTTCCTCCGCGCCCGTGGCGGCGGTGGCGGCCAGTTCGCTGGCATCGCCGATGCGAAAGCTCGAGATGACTGTCCGCAGGCGCTCGTGATCCTGAGTGAAGTCCTGCATGACTTGCAGCTTGTTGGTGAAACTCATGATCGAGACCAGGTCAGAGGGGGTCATCTGTTCATCGATGAACTTGAGAGCGGCGCTCTGTGCGCGCAATTGATCCTGCTGCGGCATGCCGGAAAAGTCAAAGTACATCACCATGAGGCGGCGGTCTTTGTAGCGGATCTGGCCCGGTTTGGAGGGAGTGATCTCGCGCTTGGGCGGTGTGGCGCTGCCGGGAGGAGGTGGGACGGCCACGACTGGCGCGACTTCGGTTTCCAGGCTTTGAAACTCGAACACAGAGATTTTTTGCGGTTTGCCGTCCTCCAATATCTGGAAATCCTCGGGCTTGAGATTCTCGATCGGCTTGTCGTCCTTGTCGCGCACGCCGACGTTGACGATCACCAGGTTGCTGGTGACAGAGATTTTGAAGCCGGATTCGGGCTGTTGTGCGGAGGCGGCGAGCGCGAGCAAGAGGGCTAGAATTCTCATGGTTAGAACCGGAATCGGAGATGAGCCTGGAAGCTGCGCATCGAAGCCACGCCTGTAGCCAAGCCATAGTTGGATGCGTTGACCGTGGTCGCCAGACGATTGTAGTTGACGTTGTTCAAGAGGTTGTTGCTCTCGATGCGGAACTCGATGTTGCGCCGCGATTCGCCGAGCGCGAAATTGCGCGCCAGGGAAAGATCGAAGGTCACCAGGCTTGGGCCTGGAATGGTGTTACGGGCGGCGTTGCCGAACCGGTCGCCCGGCGGGATGGCGAAGGCGAGCGGGTTGAAGAAATCGTCACCCGAGCGTACCGGCAGTCCGGTGGCGTCCGCGCGGCCGCTGCCGACTACGCCGGTGCCACCGGAGTCGGATTTGTTGCCGAGGACGCGGGCGGTGAACGGAGAGCCGGCGCGGGCAGAGAAGGTTCCTGAAAAAGTCCAGTCGCGCATAAGTGGCCCGGTGAATCCGTTCTGGCTGGCGGCGGCGCCGCGGCCGGAAGTGCTCAGAAGGAAGGAGACGTTAAAGTTGTGCCGGGAGTCGAAGCTGGACAGACCCCGCTCGGCGTCGAGGTTTGTGTCATCCTGGACCACCACGGCTCCTCCTCCGCCGGGGCCGCCACCAAATGTAGATACGTTGTCAATGGACTTGGCGTAGGTGTAGAGGGCGTTGGCCGAGATACCGCGACGGAAGCGGCGCGACAGCCGAGCCTGACCGGCGTGGTAGATGGAACTGCCCTCGGAGTTGTCGTAGGTGAAGCCGACGGCGTTGCCGATCCTGCGGCGCTGCTCGGCGGTGAGAGGCGAGCCGGGCGCGGCGCGGTTGGGCAGCCGCTGTATATCCAGGCGTGTGCCCTTGGTGCCGATGTAGCCCAGTTCCATGATCAGTTGGTTGGGCAACTCCTGCTGCACGGAGAGGCTCCAGGTTTGGGCGTATCCGGCGCGATAGCCGCGGGCGACGGCAAAGGTGTTGGTGATGCTTTGGGAAGGGGCGGCGGAAAAGCCGTTCTGGATGGTGAGCACATTCCCGAGGCTGGTGTTGATGCTTGCGGTGCTGGCAAAGGGAGGCTGCTGTGCCAGGCGGGTGGCGGCCTGGCTATAGATGGAGTTGTTGTAGTACCAGCCGTAGCCGCCGCGCACCACCATTTTTCCTTTCGAGCGCGGTTTCCAGGCGAGCCCAATGCGCGGGCTCACGTTGTTGCGGTCCGCATCGATGAGGCCGCTGGAAAATCCGCCGGTGTAGGGTCCGGACTGGCCCGCTAGAACAGCAGCGACGCCGGTGAAGCCTGGTGCGATATCGAGATTGGCCATCCGGCCGTACTTTTCATGGAACGGCGATTGGAACTCGTAGCGCAGCCCGGCGTTGATTGTGAGATTGGATCGCACGCGCCAATCGTCCTGCACATAGAAGTTGTACGCCGAGCCGCGGAAGTAGGTGTCGGGGTTTCCAAAACGTATGGAACTGGATTGGGGCAACCCGAGAAGGTAATCGGCAAAATCGAAGCCGGTGAGTGGGAGTGGCTGTCCGTTGCTCGCAAATCCGCTGGTGGCGAGGCCGGAGAAGGTGAAGGTGCCCCGCGCGTTCTGTTCACTGCGGTTGTTGAGCTGCAGGCGGCGGTACTCCCCTCCGAAGCTGGTGCTGTGCTTGCCCTTGATATGCATGATGCTCTCACCCGCGCTCAGTGTCTGGTCCCGGCGCAGCGTGGGGCTGGCATCGGTGAGGCCGCCGAAATTGGTGAAGTTGAGATTGGGAGGGCCGTAGTTGATGGGATTGTCCGAGGCGCCGTTGATCCCGAATTCGCCGCCGTAGTCGCGGCCGTAGGCGAAGAAGGGAATGGTTTCGTTGCGGTTGCTGCTGTAGTTGACGCGGGCGTTGCTGATGAGCCCGGTGCGCAGATTGTGTGTCCAGGCGAGATTGGCGCTCATGCCGCGGCCGGAGGTTTCGTCGCGGAATCCGTAAAGCTGGGCGTTGTTGCCGCCGCGGTTCTGCAGATTGAAGGAACCGTTGAGGCGATCCTTACGAGAGATGGCCCGGCCCAGGCGGAGGCCGAGGTTATTCGAGTTCTGCGCCACGGAGGTGAGGTATTGATAGTTCTGGACCAGACCCGGCTGATTGGGCAACGGGATGAGGCCGAGCAGACCTCTGGAGGCGGCGTTGATGCGCGAGGCCGGGATACGGTTGCCGGCGAAAGGCTGGCCGGTGGTGGGGTCGAAAATCGTCACCGGAAGGCGGATGATGGAGCTTGAAAAATCGCCCGAGCGTTCGAGGGCCGAAGGCAGCGTCGCGATGCTGTCGAATGGGTTGCGGCTGCGTCCGCCGGAGTAATTCAAGAAGAAGAAGGTCTTGTCGTCCTTGACGATTTTCGGAATGTTGAGCATGCCGCCCAGAGAAATATTGAAACGGCTTTGCGCGTAGCTGGGTTTGGTGATGTTCTGGCCACTGAGGGAATAGGGCGTGGCGTCGAGTGAGGAGTTGCGGAGGGAAAACGAGAGTCCTCCGCGCACGCTCTCGCGGGTTCGGTTGGCCCGGTTGCCGAAGGTGGCGACGCGCGCGCGGGCGTAAATGTTCTCCACTTTCCGGATTGCCTTTTCTCCCTTCTCTCCCTTAACAGCCTTGTTGCCCTTGGCTACTTTTGCAGGATTGGCCGGGCGTGCCTGCTCCCGGCCCTCGCCCCGACGCATGCCGGGAGGTCCACCGCCGCCGCGCATCATTCCAGGAGGGCCGCCCATGCCAGGAGGGCCGCCCATGCCAGGAGGGCCGCCCATGCCGGGAGGTCCAGCGCCGCCCCGCATCATGCCAGGAGGGCCGCCCATGCCGGGAGGTCCAGCGCCGCCCCGCATCATTCCACCCGGACCGCCCATGCCAGCAGGTCCACCGCCACCCTCCATCCCCGGAGGCCCACCCATTCCTGGGGGTCCACCGGCGAACGGGCCATCGGGGCGCATTGCGAAAAAGTCGTCCTCCCGGGAGGGAAGCTGCAAGCCGCGACTGAGACTGCCGCTGACCAGAAACGATTCGCTGGAACTCATGCCGGCTTCGGCCTGGATTGGTTCGGTACGCATGGCTGACTGCATTTCCTGCTGCAGATTCTGGTTGATCTCCATCTGCTGGAACATCGCGCCGGGGGCGTTTCCTGCCTGACCGGGCCGTTGCGCCGCTGGACGATGCGCCGGCGGCGGTTGAAGCGCGAGATCGAAATCAACAGCGCTGGCGGTTACCCCAATGGCGGCCTGCCGCTTGAGCGGCTGGAATCCGATCATTTCTACGGAAAGCTCCCAGGCACCTGGAGCCAGTTCATCGAAAACATACGCGCCATTTTCGTCTGTAAGGATGATGTGTTTTATCTCGCCCTGGGTTGCGGTGACGGTGGCGCCGGGGATGGGCAGGGAAGAGGACTTCACAGTGCCCCGCTGCGCCGATGCCATAAGGATCAGCGGTGCAATGGCCAGCAGGACAAGGATATGAACAATTCGCATTCGATTTACGTTTCCGGCGACGTAAGTGGATAGGGCGCATCCCAGCAGGGCCCAGTTACTATCTTAAGGCCAGGCAAGAGGGTTTAATGGTTAAGAGTACGTAAAGCTTGCCTGTGTTAGGGTGTAATGATGCGTGTTCTGGTCACCGGTGCTCAAGGCTGTATTGGATCCTGGGTCGTGAAGCTGCTGCTCGATCGAGGCATCGATGTGCTGGCCTTTGACCTCGGTGAGGATCTCAGCAGACTGCGCCTCATCTCGGAACATGGCGCATCGCCCAACCTGCGCGTCATCGCCGGCAAGATTGAAGACACCCAATTCATAAAGACGCTCGTCGGCGAGGAAGGCATCACGCACATCATTCACCTGGCAGCCGTTCTCATGCCGGTCTGTCATGCACACCCGGTCTCCGGCGCCCTGATCAACGTGGTGGGAACCCTGAATGTGTTTGAGGCGGCGCGCGATGCCGCCAGACCCGTGCGCGTGGTTTATGCATCCTCATCGGCGGTCTGGGGACCGGAGGAAGCCTATGGGGAGCGCGCCCTCAACGAGCAGGATCAGCTTTTGCCAGGCACCCACTACGGAGTATTCAAGCAGGCCAACGAGGGCAATGCACGCGTCTTTTACGCCAGCAGCGGCATTTCCAGCATCGGCTTGCGTCCTTGGACTGTCTATGGCGTCGGCCGGGACCGCGGCATGACCGCGGATGCAACCTTGGCCATGAAGGCCGTTGTCCTCGGGCTTCCTTTCCAGATCCGAATTTCCGGGCACATGGATTTGCAGTATGTCGAAGATGTGGCCGAGACCTTCCTGCGGTGCGCCCTGTCGGGTTTGGAGGGCGCGCACGTGTTTAATCTCGCCGGCGATATTGTCCGCATGGATCATCTCGTGGAGATGCTGGAACGAATGCGCCCAGGCGCAGCGGGCTTGATCAGCGTACAAGGACCGCAAGTGCCGGTGTCCTACCGCATGGATGCCTCGCAGTTGCGTGCGCTCATCCCCGGCATCCCGGCGACAAGGCTCGGGGATGGGGTCGCCCGCACGCTGGCCCTGTTCGACCAACTCCATAGGGAGGGCCGCTTGAGTCCTGAACTGGGCGCCTAGTCTGCTTCCCGGCGCAAAAGTGATTGGGCCGAACCGCTTCCTCGTTTCCTTCTCATCTCAACTGAGCAACTTCCGCACTGCCTCTTCGTCAAATCCTTGCAGAACCCGCTTGCCGTAGACAAACAGCGGCCGCTTCACCAGATTCGGATTCTCGCTCATCAGCCGCAGCGCTTCCCGGCGCCCCGGCGGATTGTCCTTCATCTTACGATCACGGTACAGCTCGTTCTTCCCGTTCAAATACAGCTTGTAATCATCATCCCCGATCAGCGCCTCGAGCTCGGCCACGCTCAGCCCTTTGCCCAGATCGATCTCGTCCATCTCCCAACCGTTTTCGCGCAGGAAACTCCTCGCTTTGCGGCACGTGGTTCAAGTGGGCTTGCAATAGAATTTCAGTTTCGCCATCGCTATCTCACTCCTTGACGGGCAATCTCTGGATCAGGATCACCACAGATCCAATGTAACGCAGCTGGGCCCGCCCGTTCCTACCAGATCATTTTCAAACCGAACTGTAGATTGCGCGGCGTGGCCGCGCCCGTGATCACGCCGAAGTTAGCCGTACCCACCACGTTGCCGGGGACTCCGAACCGAGGCGTGTTCGAAAAGCTGAATGCCTCGAATCGAAACTGCATCCGGAGGCGTTCCATCAATTGGAAATTCTTCAGCGCCGAAAAATCCCAGTTGAAGTGAGCCCTCTGGCGAAGAATGTTGCGGCCTGCATTCCCGTACTGGAACGGCTGATTGCGGACAAAGGCCGCCGTATTGAAATCGCGTTCCACCGAGCGATCTCCCGAGTAGGCCGCCCCCACCACATCCGGCCTGTTCACCGTCACCACGCCGCCGGTGTTGGCCGGGTTGCCCCCCACGGTAGGTGTGAACGGCACATTCGAAGCCATTGTCACAATCGACCCAACCGACCAGCCCCCCAGAATCGTCTCGGCCACCGCGTTCGTATTCGATAGAAATGTCCGGCCTCTGCCGAAAGGCAAATCGAAAAGAGCGGAGGTGACAAATCGATGTGGAATATCCTGATTGTCGATCCCGCGTTCGGGCCGCATGTCGAGTAGATTCTGGTAGCCGCACCCTGAGGCGTTGCCCTGCACGGCGCTGCCGCAGGTGTCGCCGATATTCTTGGAAAATGTGTAGGAGGTAAGCAGTGTGAAGCCTCGTGAGAAGCGTTTTTCCACTTTGGCAATCATCGCGTGATAGATCGAGTTGCCATCATTACGATGGCTGTATACGTTGCCCAGCGGGGAGGTGACGATCCCGGTACCCGGTATCTCAAGCCTCGAGTAGATGCGCTTGTTGTTGATCGCGCCCGCGCCGGCTGGAGAAAAATTGGCATCGTACTGCCGTACCAGATGCAATCCCCTCGATCCCGAATAACCGATCTCCAACAGCCAGTCGCTTCCCACTTCCCGCTGGATATCGAAGTTCCACTGATGCGCCACCGACATCGGCGGATTGCGCTCAAAGGACGAAAACTGCAACCCGGTGGCCCGCGCCAGAACCGTCGAACCAGCCGGAGGACCATCGGCCAGGATCGCCGCCGGCGCCGTATTGGATCCAGCCAACGTCACCCCGAAGGCAAACGGAGGATTGCCCAGCAGGTGCTCGCTATCGCCCATGTTCTCCATATACGCGAAAAACATCCCGTAACCCGATCGCACGACCATCTTCTCATTCACCTTGAAAGCAAAGCCCAGCCGCGGCATGAAATTGTTTGTGTCGGTTGTGATCAGAGCGCGATCGTCGCGCGAGCCCCCGCCCTTGGCATAAACCAGCGATGCCGAGCCGGCGTTTGTGTCAATGTCGAAAATCCCCATCTTGTCGTAACGTTCAATCCAGGGCGGCGACACTTCATACCGCAGCCCCAGATTCGCCGTCAGCCGGTTGTTGATTTTCCAGTCGTCCTGCACATAAGCGCCAAAATTATGCGTTCGCATCTGCACATTCACAGCCGATTGCCAGGCCCACGCCGAGGCGCGGCCCAACAGGAAGTCGGCCATGCCGTCTCTGGTATAACGCGAATCGAACGTGTATGCGCCCAGCACGCCGCGGATGTTATAGATTGGGTTCTGCGACCGGATGAACCCCATCCCTGTTTTCAAAGTGTGCCGCCCGTGAATCCAACTCAGGTCCCCCGCAACCTGCCGGTTCTGCGAGTCCCGGTCCACGGGGTTGAAATTGCCGATCCCCACGGCGCGGTATCCGGTGATGTTCATCTGCGAAAATCCGCCATCGGGAACTTCTGTCGCTCCAGGGATCCCGTATTTCTCATTGAAGTTGTTGCCCAGCGCGACGGCCGGATTGTTACGCTTGAACAGTGCGAAGTTCCAGCCCGCCCGCACAGCCAGGATCAGGTTTGGAGTGATGATGTGATTCCATCCCGCTCCCGTGTTGTACCCCTCGGTAATGTAGTCGAGGTTGCCTCCCCCAAATGCGGGGGCCGGAAGGCTCGGTGTGTCCGGCAGGTTTGTGTCGTGCTTGCTCAGCCGCCAGAAGGCGTTATCGCTTGAGCCGATGTTTTGATCGATCCTTACATCCCACTTATCCACGTCCTGGATGCGCGGCGAAAGATAGGTGAAATTCGCCGCCAGATTCGTGCTCAGCGGGGCAGGGTAGAGCTGGATCAGTTGGCGCGCCACGCGGTCCAGCCGCGCTGCCGGAATCACGTTCCCCGGAAACGGCTGCCCCGTCAAAGGATCGTTCACCTGCAGGTTGCGTTGGAGCAATTCGGAAAAATTGCCGTCACGCATCTGGAGCGTCGGAATGGTGCTCACGATCGTGCTGGTTTCCCTGATGCGCGTTCCTTCGTAGTCGGCAAAGAAGAATGTGCGGTTGCGTCCGTTATAGAGCTTGGGAATCACCACCGGACCACCGATGGAAAATCCGTACTGATTCCGTTTAAAGGGAGGTTTGGGCCGATCGACGGGGTCAAAGAAATTCTTTGCGTCGAGCTTTTCGTTGCGCAGGAACTCAAACGCCGTCCCATGCACGTTATTGGTTCCCGATTTAATGGTCAGATTCACCACCCCGCCCATCCCGCGTCCGAACTCGGCCGCGTAGGCGTTGGTTTGCACCTTGAATTCCTGGATCGCGTCGATTGAAGGCGCCACCATTTCCGCCCGCCGGCCCGCCGCGGCCAACTCCACCGAGTTGTTGTCCACCCCGTCCATGATGTAGTTGTTCTGGCTGACTCTCTGTCCACCGGCCGAAAATCCCCCGATCCGCGAACCGGGCGCCGATTGCACCGCGCCTCCCGACATCAGCGCTAGATCGATGTAGTTGCGCCCATTGAGCGGCATCTCCACGATCCGCTGGTTGTCGATCACCTGCCCCTGCGAGGCTTCCACCGAATTGAGCCGGCTCACCGCGGCCTTCCTGCTCGGTCAACGCTCCCACCTGCATCGTGAAGTTCAACTCCGCACGCTGGTCCACCACCAATACAACGCCGTTCTGCGACACCGGCTTGAATCCATCCCGTTTTACACTGACGTCGTAGGTCCCGGGCTGCAACAAGGGAATCGTGTACAGCCCCAGGTCATTGCTTGTCACCACCCGCTGGGCTGAGGTAGCCGCATTGCGAACCGTGACGGTTACGCCGGGCATCACCGCATTGGATGCATCGATCACCCTCCCGGTTACCTGTGCGGATTGCGCGAACATTGCCGCGCTCATAACCAATCCGATGAAAAACTTCATGATTCTATCTCCCTATTTACATGTGCCTCATCGCGGGCGGCGGTTGCGAATCAACTGTGGCGGGAATCCCGCGTTGCCCGGCTTGGAAGGATTGCGGAGATTCTGTTGTCCCCCGCTGTCCGGATACAGCGGAATCCGCATCCCGCCTGTATCCTTCAATATTTCAAACAAACGTCTGTTCATCTGCTGGATCACCGGCTGATGCTCTTCGGAAAAAATCAGATTATTGGTTTCGAGTGGATCGCTCTGCAGATCGTATAACTCGTCGATATCCCAGATCCCATGGCAATGGATGTACTTGTACCGCTCGCCCCGCAAGGCGTGTATGGTGGGCGTTTGCGGGTAATTGCGCTCCCAATAATATTCGTAGAGAAGCTCTTTACGCCAGTTTCCCGGCTTACCTTGCAGCACAGGCAGCATGCTCGCGCCATCGATCCCCGGCGGAGCCTTGACACCGGCCGCGTCGAGCACGGTCGGCATGATATCGAGGTTCGCCACCGTCTCGGTCACCGTCTTTGCTCCGCCGAACAATTCCGGACACCGCGCCAGCATCGGCACTCGCATCGACTCCTCATAGGCAGTCCGTTTGTCGATCAATCCGTGATCCCCGAATGCGAACCCGTTGTCGCCCATGTAGATCACCAGCGTGGAATCCAGTTGCGCGCGCCGCCTGAGGAAATCGAGCACCCTGCCCACGCTGTCGTCTACCGCGCACAGTGTTTCGGCGTACTGTCGGTAGAAGTCTTCCACGTCCAGCGTGGAATGATACGGATAATCCACTCCATGCCAGGAGTTACGCTGGTTCTGCACCCACATCGGCCGGTTGCGGGCCTTGTCTCCGGAATCGGCCATGGTGACGGGGGGAATAAATTTCTTTCCCTTGAACTTCCCCTTGTGCCGCGCCGCCGGCTCAAACTCGGCATGCACGGCCTTGTGGCTTAGATAAAGAAAATAGGGTTGATCTCTCGCAAGCCCGCCGGCCCACTCCAATGCGTAATCGGTGAGTTCGTCGGTTATGTATCCTTTTTGAGGAACTTTCTTTCCATTCACATTCAATCCGTTCGCGCTGGGAAGGTAGGTGCCCTGGCCCCGGAAGCTCACCCATTGATCCAAGCCCGGCTGCGGCGCGTCGTCGGCGCCGCCCATGTGCCACTTACCGAAAAAGCCGGTCTTGTAGCCGGCCTTTTGCAGCAATTCCGGAAAGAAACGGGTGCCTCGCGGAGTAGCGGTGTTGTTGTCGACGATCCCGTGTTTATGCGCATAGAGGCCCGTGAGTATCGTCGCGCGGCTGGGAGAACAAAGAGCCGTGGTGACGAAGGCGTTCTTCAGATGAGCCCCATCCCGGGCCAGTGAATCCAGGTACGGAGTCTCCAGCCACTCCTGCCCTTTTAGAAAACCCAGCGCATCATACCGGTGATCGTCACTCAGAATGAAAATCACGTTGCGAGGTTTGGCTTGGGCCGCACTGGCGGCCACTGCTGTCGCCCCAGCAAGAAGAGACCTGCGCGAGAGCATGGGAGCATTGTATACGATCGAGCGTTATCTTAATATCTCGGCACCGAACGGTCCACCGTCAGGCTCCACAGGTCGATTCCACCCGACATGCTCTGGCAAGCCTCCACGCCCTGCTGCCGCAGCCAGTTCGCTACGCTCAAGCTGCGTATGCCGTGATGGCAGAAGATGATCAGGGGCGCTTCATCGGCCAACCCGTCCAGGTCCTGCAATCGCGCCGGAATCGTGTTCATCGGGATCAGGTCCGCTCCCTCGATGCGGGTGAGCTGATGCTCGGCCGGTTCCCGGACGTCAATCAGGTTCAGCTTCTCGCCCGCATCCAGCCGGCTCTTCACCTCTTGCGGACTCACTTCCAGCGGTGTTGCCATGCAGAGACGATCTTACCGCGCTCCCAGCAATTCGCGCTGCTCCAGCAAACGGATCATCTCCAGCGCGCTTTGCTCCGGCGTGCTTCCCGTGGTCTGCAGCATGAGCTCAGGACGCACTGGCGGCTCGTACGGGTCGTCCACGCCGGTCATGCCCTGTATCCGGCCTGCCCGCGCGCGCGCATAATAGCCCTTCACGTCGCGCTCCTCGCACACCTGGGCAGGCGTCGCGACATACACCATAAAAAAGTTATTGCCCACCATCCGCCGGGCCTGCTCGCGCGCCGCCTCAAAGGGACTCACCGCCGCGCAGATCACCGCGCCATGGTGCCGAACGATTTCCGCGGCGACAAAGCCGATCCGCAGAATGTTCGTATCGCGGTCAACGCGGCTGAAGCCGAGCCCCTTGGACAGGTTTGTGCGCACTACATCGCCATCCAGCATGCTAACGGCCCGTCCGCGTTCCCCCAGCATCACCGCCAATGCCTCCGCGATTGTCGATTTGCCCGACGAGGGCAGCCCTGTGAACCAAACGCAGAACCCCTGCCGGTGGGCTGGAGGAATCACGTCATCGCGAATGGCGCCTACTTCCGCGGACAACGAGCCGATTCCTGCCACGATCACCCGGGTCGCACCGTACACCTCGGGACTCCACTCCAGATCCGTGGCCGGAATCAGATTCACCAGCGCCGGCACTCCCATTTGCCGGGCGGCCGCTTGGG
>JAENWC010000178.1 GCA_016650235.1 Terriglobia bacterium | reverse complement strand
TAGGGGACGATGTCGTAGAGCCAAGCCACCAGCTTTGCGCCCTTGAGCGTCTTCTCAATAGTGGGCCATACTCTCTGGTGATCGGCGCTGGCCACCCAGGCCATGCGGTGCTCTTCGCTCTCGAAAGCGATCAACAGCCGGTAGAAGGATTTGGCAGGGGCGTCTCCGTGCATGGATTTGCGGAACTTCAACAACCGCACGTCAGAGAACCCAGCCTGCTTCCTGATGGTGGGCTGGAAGGTGGTCTTGAAATTCGCCACCAGATCCTTTTCCCGCGCCGGATCCACCTCGAGATCCACGTGCAGTTGAATGGCATGCCCGGCCGCTGGCGCGGGCAGCGCGGCGCCGGCGCCCAAGGCGGCCAGCGTCTTCAGAGAATTTCGACGGTTCATAGCGGTTATTCTATCACCCCGAAACCCGGATGCAGATCTTTCCAAAATGGCCGCGGCTCTCCAGATGGCGCAGGGCATCCGGAGCCTGCGCAAACGGGAAGACGCGGTCAATGACAGGCCGCATTTTCTGAACCGCTATGGCCTTGGCCATCTCTTCAAACATTTCGCGCGAACCGACAAAGATTCCCTGGATGCAGATCCCCTTCATCATGGCTGGCAAGGGATTGAATTCGATTTGGCCGGCGGCGGCGAGGTTACCGATCAGATAAATGTGACCGCCCATGCGGGCCGCGCGCACGCTCTTTGACAATGTCCCGGCCCCGCCCACCTCGATTACATGATCGACGCCGCCGCCAGTCAGTTTACGGACGGTCTCTTCCCAATCGGGATTCTCCAGGTAATTGATGGTGTCGCCTGCGCCCATGGCACGCAGCCTCTCCAGCTTATCGTTACTGCTGGAGGTGGCGATGATGCGCGCGCCCGCCATACGGGCAAACTGCATCGCGAACAGCGAGACTCCACCGGTGCCCATGATGAGCACCGAGTCTCCGCTCTTGATCCTGCCTTTGTCCACCAGCGCGTTCCAGGCCGTGACGCCGGTGCAGGGTAGTGTGGCGGCCTCTTCCCAACTGAGATGGTCCGGGACGGCCACGACGCCTTCCTCGTGCAAAACCGCGCGCTCGGCCAGCATGCCGGGCATAGCGGCGCCCAACGCCGTGCGCGCCTTGGCCTCATCCGGCTCACCCGAGATCCAGCCCTGCATGAAGAGGGCCGCCACGCGGTCCCCCTTCTTGACGCGGGTGACGCCCGGACCCGTCTCCACCACCTCTCCCGCACCATCCGAACAGATGGTGAGCGGCAGCGGAAGCTTCTTGCTGTACACTCCTTTCACCACCAGCAGATCGCGATAGTTGAGCGAGACGGCTCGCACCTGAAGAGCCACTTGATGCGGGCCAGGGGCAACCGGCTCCAGCCGGTTGATACGCAGATGATCGAGCCCAAAGCCATCCTGCAGTTGAAATGCTTGCACCATGACCTGCTATTGTATGAGGTTCGGGATTTCAATTTTCGAGGGAGAGCTGTTTATGAAGAAACTAACCACCATTGCTCTGTTGGCGATTTGCCTGCCGGTGGGTCTGGCCGCGGCTGACAAAGACGGTTGGGTATCGATGTTCAACGGAAAAAATCTGGACGGTTGGAAGGCCAACGAGCGGCCGGAGAACTGGACCGTGTCAGACGGAGCCATCAAGGGCACGGGCGAACGCAGCCATCTGTTTTGGATGAAGGAAGAGTGCGTCGATTGCGAGTTCAAGGCCGAGGTAAAACTGAACAAGGGCGGCAACTCCGGGATGTACTTCCGGGCTGAGTTCGTGCCGGGCTGGCCGAACGGGTATGAGGCGCAGGTCAACAACAGCCACAAAGACCCCATCAGGACGGGCAGCCTCTACAACATTGTGAAGGTCCTCGATCAACTGGTGGCGGACGACACATGGTGGACCCAGCACATCATCGTGAAGGGGAGCCATATCACCATCAGTGTGAATGGCAAAGTGGTGGTGAATCACGAAGAGGAAAAGAAGCTGCACACCAAGGGGTATCTCGCCTTGCAGCAGCATGACCCGGGCAGCGTGGTTCATTACAGGAACCTGCAGTACAAGAAACTGAAGTAGCCCAGCTTCAGGCCACCAGGCCGGCGCGCTCGAACAGGGCCGACGGGTCCGGGTCCCGGCCCAGGAAACCGCGGAACATCCCGGCCGGCTCCTCGCTGTCACCCTTGGCCAGAATTTCGGTGCGGAACCGCATGCCCGCCTTTCTGCTGAAAACTCCTTCGCGTTTGAAGACGGAGAAGGCGTCGGCGTCCAGCACCTCAGCCCACTTGTAGGAATAGTATGCCGCGGCGTAGCCAACCGGGTTGGCGAACAGGTGTGTGAAGCCGTTCATCATGGCGTGATCGGCCGGCAATGGCGCCGCTGAGAAAGCAGCCAGCAGACGGCGGCTGTAAGCGATCACGTCACCATCGCGTTCCGCCTTGTATTGCCTGTGCAAGGCCAGATCCACGCATCCGAAGCTGATCTGCCGCATCATCGCATTGGCGGCGCGGAATGTGCGCGCGCGCTGCATGCGTGCAAACAGATCCTCCGGTAGCGGTGCGCCGGTTTCCCAGTGGCGCGCGAACAGGTCCAGTGCCTCCCGTTCCCAACACCAGTTCTCCATGATTTGCGAGGGCAACTCGACAAAGTCCCACGCCACGCTGGTGCCGGCGAGGCTGCGCACCTCCACGCGCGTGAGGCAGTGGTGCAACAGATGGCCGAACTCGTGGAAAACCGTCTCGACGTCCCGATGCGTAAGCAGGGCCGGTTTTCCGCCGGAGGGCGGATTCATGTTGCCGCACATCAGTCCCAGATGAGGGCCAAGGCCGAAGGGCGTTGGGCTGCCGGTGAGAAACGCATCCATCCAGGCTCCGCCTCGTTTGTTCTCGCGCGGAAACCAGTCGGCGTAGAATGCGCCCAGGAAGCTCCCGTCACTGTCATGGATCCGGTAGAACTTCACTTGCGGGTCCCAGCCTTCCACCCCCGGTTTCTCCGCTATTTGAATCCCGTAGAGACGGTGAACGATCTCGAACATCCCTTCCAGGACGCGCTCCATGGGAAAGTAGGGCCGGAGCATTTCTTCATCCAGATCAAAGCGTGTCTTGCGCAGCTTCTCGGCATAGTAGGCGACGTCCCAAGGCTGCAGCGGAGGCGCATTCTCACCCTCCAGTTGCTTGCGGTAGGCGGTGAGATCGTCGTTCTCCACGCGGAAGAACGGCTCCGTTTTTGCGTGTAGATCATCGAGAAACTGCTGCGCACGAGCGCCTCGGGCGGCCATGCGATCTTCGAGAATGAAGTCGGCGAAGTCGGCAAAGCTGAGCAGCCGGGCTTTGGCGCCGCGCAGTTCCAGGATTTGTGACAGGATCTCTTTGTTTTGATAGGGCGGCGCGCTGGCGCGGGTCTGGTAGGCACGATAGACGCGCTCGCGCAGGGTTCTATCATCCATATACGTCATGAGTGGAAGATAGCTCGGCTGCTGCAAGGTGAAACGCCACCCGTTCATCCCCTTTGCGGCGGCGCTTTCCCGGGCCACCTCGATGGCGCTCTCGGGCAGTCCGGATAGCTGTTCCTCGCGTTCGAGTATCAGCTCGAATGCATTGGTGGAGTCGAGCACGTTTTCGGAAAACTTCGTGGTGAGCGCCGACAATTCGACATCCATCTTTTCCAATTCGGCTTTTCCCGGCGGTGGCAATGCGGCGCCCTGGCGGCGGAAGGCGGCGATGGTCTTTTCGAGGAAGCGCTTCTTCACGCCCTGGAGAGAGGCCGCCTCCGGCGTGGCGGCGAACTCATTGAGCGCCCGCCAGAGACCGTCATGCAGCGGTATCCTCGCATAGAAGGCGCTCGCCAGAGGCTCCACCACATTGTAGGCGGCGCGAAATTCCGGCGTCGTCGCCACCGACTCCAGATGCCGGACCACCGTCAAGGCCAGGTCCAGCTCATCGGTGAGCCGGTCAACAGCGGTCATCGTGTTCTCGTAAGTGCGGGGGACGGAAACGGAGGCGACCGCCTCCAGCTTCGATTCCGTCACTTCCAGAAGGTGGCGGATGGCCGGCTCCACGTGCTCAGCCCGTATGCGGTGAAAAGGGATCTCGAAACCGATGCCGAGCAAAGGGTTGTTCTTGATATCAGTCATTCTTTGGGGTTCAACCTGTCTTGTAACTGCGCCGTCAAGTGGCGCGAATGCGCGGTGGCAATCTCGATGGCGGAGATAAGTGTGGAGCGCAAGCCGTGGCGCTCCAGTTCATGCACCGCGGCGATGGTGACGCCGGCCGGGGTGATCACCTGATCTTTCAGCACGGCCGGATGGAGTCCGGTTTCGCGCACCAGCTTTGCGGCCCCCAGCACGGTCTGCTCAGCCAGCCGCGTGGCCACATCATGCGAAAGCCCCATCTTCAGGCCACCGGCAATCATCGCCTCAATCACCATGTAGATGTAGGCTGGACCGCTGCCGGAAAGCGCGGTAACCGCGTGGAGTTGATCCTCGGCCACATAACTGACGGTGCCCACGGCTCGGAAAATGCTCTCCACGAGGGCTATATGTTCGGCGGACACGTCGCTGTTATAAGCCAGACCGGTAGCTCCCTCGCCTACCAGTACAGGGATGTTGGGCATGGCGCGAAACGTAGGCAGCCGGCGGCCCATCAGCCGTTCGATTGTCTCCATGGGGAATGAGGCGGCCAGGGAGACCAGCACGCGATCGTCCCGGAGGCCCCAGCGGATCTCCTCAATCAGCCGGGGAATCAGGAGCGGCTTGACGGCGAGGATGATTACCTCTGCGCCTTCGATGGCTTTCAGATTCTCCCCTGCCAGGACTCGGATACCCAGGCGCTGGCTCAGGGCGGCGGCATTTTCCGGCGAGCGCACGGTAGCGATCAAGCGGTCCGGGGTAGTAATTCCGCTGTTGAGAATACCTCCGAGGAGAGCCGATCCGATGTTACCAGCGCCGAGGAGGGCGATCCGGCTGGGGGCAGACATCCTTCCATTGTAGCCAGCCAAAACGCCAGGTTGGGGCTTTCACTATAATTGCAACTGCCCTATGGCCTTACCAGCGGACTCCAAGCTCGGTCCCTACCAGGTGATTTCGCTTCTCGGCGCAGGTGGCATGGGGGAGGTCTATCTTGCGCATGACCCGCGCCTGGACCGCCGCGTGGCCATCAAGCTCTTACCCGTGCACCTTGCCTCCGACACCGTGGCCCGGGAACGCCTGCGGCGGGAGGCGATGGCCGCGGCCGCGCTCGACCATCCCTTTATCTGCAAAATCTTTGAAATTGGCGAAAACAATGGCGCGCTCTTCATTGTGATGGAGTACGTTAACGGCGAAACGCTGTTCGCAAGGCTCCGCACGGGAAGACTATCCCAGACAGAAGCGCTGCGGATTGCCGGGGAAGTGGCCGAGGCATTGGAGGAAGCCCACCAAGTCCGCTTCGTGCATCGGGATCTCAAGCCAACTAACCTGATGCTGACCCGGCAGGGGCGCGTGAAGGTGATGGACTTCGGCCTCGCCAAGCGGTTCGGACCCGAGCAGGTGGAGGAGAATTCGGCAACACTGACAGCCGCAAGCCCCGCGTTGACGGAACTGGGAGCCATCATCGGAACGCCGGACTACATGTCGCCGGAGCAGGTGAAGGGCGCTCCGATCGATCAGCGGTCAGACCTATTCTCCTTCGGCATCATTCTTGCGGAACTGCTCACAGGCGCGCATCCGTTCCGCCGTTCCTCGTGGCAGGAGACCATGAGTTCCATCCTGCGCGATGCGCCCGCCCTTGCCTCGACAGGAACGGCCGAACTGCCGCAAGGCCTCATGGTGCTGATACGGCGGCTGCTGGCAAAGGCCCCGGAAGAGCGTTACCAATCCATCCGCGAAGTACGGGCCGACATGGGCCGACTGGCCACGCTCGCGCAAGTGCCGGAACCGGCCTCTGCTATCCGCATCCCGCTGATTGGCCGCGACGCGGAGCGCATCGAGTTGCTGCGCCAAATGGAGGATGCGCTGGCCGGCCGTGGATCGCTGGCGATGATCGGCGGGGAACCGGGCATCGGCAAGACGCATCTGATTGGAGAGATCCTGGCTGAGGCGCGCCGCCGGGGAGCCATGGCGTTCATCGGACACTGTTACGAGATGGAGGGCGCGCCGCCCTACGTACCCTTCGTCGAGATGCTCGAATACGGGGCCCGGGTAACGCCGCCGGACACGTTTCGCTACGCAGTGGGCGATGCCGCGCCGGAAGTGGCCAAACTGATGCCGGAGCTGCGGCGCATGTTCCCGGACATCCCTCCCGCCATCGAACTGCCGCCGGAACAGCAGCGCCGTTTTCTGTTTAATGCCTACCGCGACTTCATCGATCGCTCGGCCCGGCTCACACCGATTGTAGCCGTGTTTGAAGATCTGCACTGGACCGATGAGCCCACATTGCTGCTCTTGCAGCATCTCGCGCAAACCGCGTCCACCACGCCAATCCTGATGATCGGCACCTATCGCGATGTGGAGCTGGAGGTGACGCGGCCGTTCGCCAAGACTTTGGAAAGTCTGGTGCGGCAAAAGCTGGCCACGCGAATTTCGTTGCGGCGGCTGCCGGTGACCGGAGTGGAGGCGATGCTGGCGGCCATGAGCGGGCAGACGCCGCCGCCGTCGCTGGCGCGGGTAGTGTTTGAGGAGACCGAGGGGAATCCGTTTTTCGTGGAAGAAGTGTTCCGGCATCTGGCCGAGGAAGGCAAGCTGTTTGACGAGAAGGGCGCATGGCGGGCGGGATTGAGGGTAGATCAGTTGCAGGTCCCGGAGGGCGTGCGGCTGGTTTTGGGACGCCGGTTGGACCGGCTGGGCGAAGAGGCCCGTCGTGTTTTGACCACTGCCGCGGTGGTGGGCCGTTCCTTCAGCCTGCGCCTTCTGGAAGATCTCGAGAACAGGCAACCCGATGCCGCCCTGGAAGCGGTGGAGGAGGCCGAGCGCGCGCACCTTGTGGTGGCCGAGCCAGCGGGAAGGGAAACACGTTACCGCTTTGTGCATGAGCTGGTCCGTCAAACCTTGTCGGGCGCGCTTTCGCTACCCCGGCGGCAGAGACTCCACGGACGAGTGGCCGATGCTATCGAGCGCGTGTATGCAGCGAGCCTCGACAGCCACGCCTCCGTGCTTTCTCATCATCTCTACCAGGCCGGCGCTGCCGCCGATCCGGACAAGACGGTGCAGTATCTGACGCTGGCGGCGCAACGCGCCACCGCATCAGCGGCCCATGAGGAGGCCTTGTCGCACCTGGACAATGCGCTCTCGCTGATGGAAGAGGAGCGAAGCGGAAGAATGGCGGAACTCCAGGTGCAACGCGCCACGGCGCTGCGGAGCCTTGCCCGCATGCCGCAGGCGAAAGAGGCCTATGAACGCGCGATGGCGCTGTTCGATGCGCTCGGCGACAAAAAACGGTTCGCTGAAACGGCCCTTCCTTTAGCTTGGATCCACGGATGGGAGAGTAGGCTTGACCGAGCCTGCGCCATTCTTGACAACGCCCTGGATCGTCTTGGACCTGGGCAATCCCCTCTTCACCTTCTCTTGCTCAGTACCAAAGCACACTGCACCAGCGGCTCTGGGGACATTGATGCCGCCCTCTCCCTGTTGGCGGACATCGAAAAGCTCTGGGAGCCGTCGGCTGAGGCGGATTTGAATGGGTGGATTTGGGCCTCCGAAACTCACTTGCACTTCCACGCCATGCAACTGGATTTAGGAATGAAGGCCTGCCTTCGATCAATCCGTGCGTTTGAGGCAGCCGGGGATGTTTGGGGGCAGACGGAGTGCCTGTTCATGAAGCACTTGGTGCCGATACAACTCGGCCAACTGGCGGTACCGGAATCCGTATTCCTGGATGACCTCCAGCGCGCCGAACGGGTTGGACACCAAAATAGTGTTTGGTCTTGCATGTTCAACCTGGGGCTTTGGCACTGCGCTAAAGGGGATTTGAAAGCCGCGGAACACGCCGCGCGGGAGGCGGTGAGCTATGGCCGCTCCTTTCAACTCGGCTGGAACTTCATCAGCGAAGTGTTTCTCGGCAACGTCATCTTTCTGCTTGGTCAGATTGAGGAGGCCATCGAACGTTTCCGCCGCGTGGTGGACTCCGAGCCTCCCGTCAACTTTTATTCCGGATACGCTCAGGCTTGCCTGGCATCCGCCATGGCGCAAGCGGGCAAACCTGGAGCCCTGGAATTGCTGCGCGCCACCTATCCTTCGCTGCCGCGCCCGGGCCGCACGCCATCGCTTGGCTCCTGGTACTCACTGGCCAAGGTAGTGCCGGGCCTTGCCTCCCTCAACTGCATGGAAGAGGCGGCTGCGCTGCATCCTGTCGCCGAGCAACTGGTTGCCTCAGGAGTCCTGTGCTCGAACGACATAACGTTGTTTCGCACGGTGGCCGGCATCGCCGCGGCTTGTGCCCGCAACTGGTCATGCGCCGAAGAACATCATCAAACGGCGATGCATCAGGCCACCTCGGCGCCCTACGTGGTCGCGCAGCCCCAAGCGCGAGCCTGGTACGCCGAGATGCTGCTGGCGCGCAAGGAACCCGGCGACGCGGCGCGCGCCCGCGGCTTGCTGAGCCAAGCCGTGTCGCAGTTCGAATCGATTGGCATGCCGTTCCACGCGCGCCGCGCCAGCGCGCGGCTGGCGTAGCTACCGAGCACCGTTACACGGCGTGCTTGGCGGCCGTCTTCTCGTTCAGACTGACCCCGAAGCCCGGCTTGTCAGGCACCGTCAGGTACCCTTTGTCGAAAGCCTCCGGCGGATCGATCAACTCGGCGCGCCATTCCGTCTCCCCATAACCCAATTCGAGAATCTGAAAATTGGGGAGCGTCGCGCAGACGTGCGCGGCGGCGATGTTCCCGATAGGGGAAGCGGGCCCGTGCGGAGAGCACGGCATACCGGCCGCCTCGGCGATGGCCGCGATCTTCTTGGTCTCCAGCAGGCCGCCGCAGTACTTGATGTCGGGCATGACGATGTCCACGGCTTCGGCTTTGATGTAGGGGAAGTATCCTATGGTCCCGAAGATCGATTCGCCGCCCGCGGTGGGCATGACGGCGGCTTTGTTGATCGCAGCCAGATCCGGGGTGGCGCGGCAAACCTCTTCGAGCCAGAAAAGCTTCATTGGCTCCAGACGCTGCGCCAGTTCAAGCCCCCGATGCAGATCAAAGTTCGAGTGTGCGTCCACCAGAAGATCCGAGGCGGGTCCGATGGTTTTGCGAACCCCGGCAATACAGTCGATGCCAATCTGGGTGAATGCGGGAATCTTGGAGACATCGTTGCGGGGCATGCCGTCGAAGGAGGCCATCTTGATTGCGGTGAAACCCGCCTTCCTCGCCAGCTCGGCGACGCGGCTGAAGCCGTCCGGGGTGCGCTCGGTAACGGTCCGGTTGATGTTGGCATAGTGGCGGATTCTGGCATGCAGCTTACCGCCAAACAACGCCCAAACAGGCACGCCGAGCGCTTTGCCTTGTATATCGTGCATGGCGTGCTCGAGCCCGCCGAAAGCCACCACACCTGGGCGGCCATTCCGTTGAACTTCCGGCCATAGAGCACCGCGCAGCGGCTCTACATCGAACGCGGAGCGGCCCTTGAGGTTGGCAAAAAAGGTCTTGAGCAGCGGCAGAACGTTTGGATCGGTGCCATGTGAGGCATCGCCCAATCCGGTGATGCCCTCGGTGGTGGTGAGCCTTACCAGCACCCAGTTACCTCGATGATTCACCTTCACCTGAAAGACTTCGATCTTGTCGATGACGGTCTTTGCGGCGGGCGCCGCATACGCGGATTGCGTGAAAGCCAGCGGCGCGGCGAGAGAGGTTTGCAATAGTTGTCGGCGATTCATATCTACCTACCAGTTTGTGACGGAGCCATCCTTGCGCTTGTAGAGCGGGATGTCCTGTTTGAACGCGGAAATTTCGGCCATCATCTTGAGCTTGGAAGAGTCGAAGGTGACCCCGAGCCCCGGTCTTGTGTTGGGCCACATCTTGCCATCCTTGTAATCGAAAGCCTTCGGCAGATAAGGAATGTCCCAGGATCCATCGCCGCGCACCTCCATCAGCGCCAGCCCGGAAGCCGCGCACAGCGCATGGACGAGCGCGGTTTGCGCGATGGGTCCGGTGAAGTGCGGAACAAGCCCGACATAGTGTGTTTCGCACAGCGCGGCAATCTTCATGAATTCCGTAATGCCGCCGCAGTTGGGAATCGTGACGCGGGAAAAGTCGATGAGGTTCTGCTCCACCAGTTCGTTGATCTCCCACTTGTCGGCAAAGTGCTCGCCGACGGCGATGGGCACCTTCACCTGCTGGCGCAGGGTACGGTACATGCCCTTGTTTTCCGAACGCACGAGATCCTCGCAGAAGAGCGGCTTGAGCGGTTCCAAAGCTTGGGAGAGGCGCACGGCGTCGGCGTAATCGACGCGTGTGTGATAGTCGATGGCCCAATCGCCGTTGGGCCCTACGCCGTCGCGAATCTGCGTGCACTCATCCACGGTCTGGTCCACCATGCGGCGGTTGTCGAACACAGCGCCATTGGCGCCGCTGCCTGCAAGCCCTGTTCGAAAGGCGCGGAAACCGGCGTCCATGCAGGCGCGCGCGGTGGCCTTCAGGGAGCCCTGGCTGGGAAACCCGGTGGAGTAACACTCGAGGAAATCGCGCGTCCGCCCGCCGAGCAGTTCCCATACCGGCACATCCAGCGCCTTGCCCTTGATGTCCCAGAGCGCCATGTCGAGCCCGCCCTGCGCGTGGATCTTCTCGCGTCCCGGCGGATAGAAGTAGGCGCGGTACATATACTGCCAGAGATGCTCAATGCGAGTGGGGTCCTGGCCGATAATCAGTTCGGCGCACTGGCGCACCATCTCGGGCGTGCCGCCCTCGCCGATGCCGGTGATTCCCGCGTCGGTCTCCACCGTGATGACATGCATGCTCTGATTGAAGATGGGCCGCGAGATGGGCGACTCATACCAGCGCACGCGAGTCACTTTCATTTTCTTGACGGCTGCGTTGGCTTTGGCCAGCAGGGCGCCGCCGGCCAGGGCAGCCTGGAGTGAGGTGAGAAAAGTTCTGCGCGAAATCATAGGGGAACCATACCATACCACTTTAGAGCTAACGCGGAAACAGCACCGGCAGCGCCGCGTCCGATGTAAACATGCATCGCGCGTTGTGCCCGCAGGATGGCACCGTCACCACTTTGTGACTGGCTTTGTGCCGGCTGCGAATGTAGTTGTAGTAGTTCAACCCGCGCATGAGCCGGTTGGGTCCTTGCGCCATCCCGGAGCAACTGGCGTCCAGGTTGTTGCCGGGAAGATTGTCCCATTCGCCTAACAGGTAGGTGACGTCGCGCCCGATCATGTTGCTACGCAGATCCTCGTCGGCAACTTTGGCGGCATAGCCGGTTCGTTTCACCATGCCGTATTTCCACAGGTCGAAATTCCCGCAGGAGGCGCCTTTGAATTCTGTAAACTCGCCCTTGCAGCCTTCCTCCTTTGTACACACCACGCCTTCGGCAGGACGGATCGCGTCGAGATACAAATAGCTGGACGGGTTGGCGACAATGAATCGCACGGGGATCTCAACCTCTTTGATGATTCCCGTGACCGCCAGGTAGCGGTGCATGAACTGTCCTCCCGCCGAATGGCCCACAATCACAATCTGCTCGATGGCGGGGAATCGTTTCCTGTCGCCCAGGTGCCGCACCAACGTGTCGATCAGGGCGTAGGAAAAGACGCCCGGCAGATCCGGCGCAGCCTCACCGCCAGTCCAACCCGAGCAAGGCCAGGAGATCTCGCCATTCAGCAACACGTCGCGGCAACCGCCCCCAGTGCCGGACGCAAAGCGCGGCGCGATCACCATGGTGTCCTCCACCGCGCCGGCCAGAAACGCACCGGCCATGCCTGAGGCGAAGTACCAGTCAGCGTTACGGCCCACACCGTGGATGACGATCAGGGCATGCTTCAGCCCGGGATTCGGAGTGTCCAAAGGATGATTGCGGTAGATCAGCGAGTAGCGCCCACGCCCTCCGAGCGGAACTTTCTCCGTACAGCCGGGCGTAGCGGTGGCGCAGGGCGTGGCTGCGGACAAAGGGAGAGAGAGCAACAGGGCAAGTGCGAACTTCATGAAAGGCAGCTTAACATGTGCCCGGCGCTGGCTAGACAGACTAGTATATCGTTTCATTAAATAGTATCCTGACTGACTGGAGCCAGGACAGCGAACTTCTTCCAGCGATGAACCACGGGCGCCGCGTTGATTTCGGCGATTCCCATCAGGATGCGCTCTCGGAGTTCTTCCCAGGATTTGACGCGGATATGCCGCAGGAAGGTGCGCGCCATCTTGCCAAAGAGGGTCTCAACAATATTGAGCCACGATCCATGCTTCGGCGTCAGCACGTACTGAAAACGGTTGGGGCGGGTGGCCAGATAGGTTCGGGTCTCTTTGGAGATATGCGCCGAGTGGTTGTCCAGAATGATTCTAATCGTGCAGTCGACTGGATAGTATTGGTCGAGATCCTTGAGCAGAGCAATGAATTCCCGGCTGCGATGCCGCCGCTCAACGCGAGCTGTGACATGCCCCTTATGCAAATCCAGTGCCGCGAGAATCGAACACGTTCCCAGGCGTTTGTATTCATGATCGCGGCTCACGTTGGGATGTTTCCCAGGAACTGGCGGTAGATCGGGCGCAGTGTTGGCGATGGCGTGAAGTCCGGGCTTTTCATCGACTGAAACTGTAATCATGGTGGGCCGTCCTTCACCGCTTCTCTGCACTTGGTTCTGCAACGCAACCTCTTGATAAACCAGCAACACGTCCCGCATCCGGGCCTCAAAGCCTGGGTCGCGTTTTTCCAGATAGTACCGGACCCGCTCGGGATGCAGAGGTTGTTCAGCCAGTATCCGCTGCACGGTGGCCTTGACTGCCCGACTCAATGAAGGATGTCCCGCCCGCATCGCCTCGCGCCGAACATGCTGTGCCAGCAGACTCCGCGTCCACAGTTCAGCGGCGTAACCAAGTTCCTTCGGTTTTGAACATGCCAGATGGACGACCCAGGCGCGGGCTTGTTCTGTGATCACAGGAGCACGCGGACGATGATACCGATCCTTGAGCGCGGCCTCAGCACCCATGGCCAGAGCCTTGTCAATCCACTTCCGAACGCTCTTGCGAGTGGTCTTCAAGGCGCGCGAGATGCCTGTGATCGTTTCACCAGCATGATAGCGGCACAGGATCCGAGCGCGCTGAACCTCTCGCACAGGTGCGGTTCGCGACTGGCGCAACCGCTGTAACTCCGATAACTGCTCGGCACTCAGTGCCAACTTGGGAAGCCGGGTTTTGCCTGCCATACCTCAGCATAGCAGGAAACAATTCATTCAGGTTATGTTTTGATGAAACGATATACACGGTCGAGGGTTTGCTACGCGCTTCTTTCAGCTTCACCTCACGGCTGCGCCTTGCGTTTCGCTACGGTTGTCGTCATCAACTCCGTCGATCTCCTTCCATATCGATAGATTCTGCCCATGCTGGGCACACTGGGGCGGGCACGATTGACCGCCCCACAGCAACACATTTTTCATCACCTCAAGTGGGCCGGCCACGCGGCCCATGCCGGTTCATCAGCGGCCCTATTATCCCTATTTGGCTTCCGGAATCGCTCTCTTCACCGGCATCTTTGGACGCTTATCGCCGGCAGCCAGATCCCAGCTCGCCTGATAGACCAGCCGCGTGATCCGCTCCATCTTTCCATACTCGATCTTTTCCGGCCGGTCCCCCGTCGTGTGGTAGTCCGGATGCAATCCCGTATGAAAGAACACAGACGGCACGCGGTGCTGCAAAAACGGCCATTGATCGCTCCTCCGCATAAGTTGCGACCGGTTGTTGTCATACTCCATCCGAAGCGTCAAGTCGATCTCGCGGTTGGACTGCCGCACCATCTCCGCCAACTCCGGATTGAAGCTGTATCCCATCACATGAACGCTGTTGGCATTCGACGACGCCATTTGCACTTTTAATCCCGTGAACCGCCGCCCGCCCCCCTCCGGAACCTCTTCACTCCGCCCGATCATATCCATATTCAACGAGGCTACCGTCTTATCAAGCGGCCACTGCGGATTCTCCGTCCAAGCCCACGACCCGAGCAGCCCGCGTTCCTCCGATCCCCACACCGCGAAAATCACCGTGCGCTTGGGGCGCTGCCCTTGCCGCGCCGCCGTCACGTACGCCTCCGCGATATCGAGCACCGCCACTGTACCCGAGCCGTTGTCGTCGGCCCCGTTGAACACTTGAGCACCGTCGGCGCCATTGTGATCGTAGTGCGCCGAAACGATCACCGCCTCCTCTTTCAGTTTCGGATCGGACCCCTCGATCCGCGCCACCACGTTCCGGTCGGAAACCACCGTACGGGCCAGTGAAGTGGCTATCTCCACCGGAATCGCCGATATGGAAAACACCGATCCGCCGGCACTGTCGGCCTGCTTGCGCAGCGGATCGATGGACGTGCCCAACAAATGTTCCGCCAGAGGCTGCGAAATCTGGAGCGCCGGAATCTGCACCTTCTCCGCATTCCCCGCCAGTTGATACCGTTCAATCCGCGGCGCGTTCTTCGGCCAATAGGAACTGCCCGCTCCGCCAAACGAGCGTGGGCCCGCGGTTCCCCCGCGGTTGCTCACCACCAGCACCGCCGTTGCCCCCTGCTCCTGCGCGGTCAGCGTCTTTCCCCAACTGCCGCCATACTCCGAGGTGATGAGCCCGTCGAACACGCTGCGCGGATCATCCGGCGCCGGATCGCCATCCAGCACCATCACGATCCCGCCTTTTACATCGCGTCCTTTATAGTCGTCCCAGTTGTGCTCGGCGGCGCGAATCCCGTAGCCGGCCAACGTCACGCGCCCCCGCACCTCGCCATTCGCGCTGAAATACAGCGGATAAAACTCCTCCCCCATCCTGGCCACACGACGCGACTCCGGCGTCCCCATCCGCAACCGGTTCCCCTCACCCAGTCGCGCCGTCACCAGATCGAAGCCGTGATAGTAGGACTCCTCTGCCTGCACCGGCATCAACCCCAACCGCGCAAACCGCGACGCGATCCACTCCGCCGTCAAATTGTATTCCGGTGTGTCCGTCAGCCGGCCACGCATGGCATCGGAGGCCAAAAAGAAAAGATCGGCCTTCAACTCCTCGCGCCGGATCGACTCAATAGCCGGTGCGCGGTTCTGTGCAAATACCGAAGCTGCAATCAACAAAGCGAGAGCGATTCTCATCCAGCCATGCTATCGCAAAGTTATGCTGAGCCTCCGGTCCGGCCTGTCCCGGATCGCTCCAGAACCGATCTTCGGGAAGGGCGCTCAAAAACCCTTACTCCACCCACTCCATTTCGAATTCAGCCAGATACGCCTGCCAGCACTCTTCCAGTACCTGGTCTCTGGTCTCCCAGTCCACCGCCAAAATATGCGTGAAACATAGGCACGGAGCGGCCGATAGTTGGGAAAAGTCGAATTCGGCTTCCCCTTGATTCGCGGTTGGTGGCTTCACCAGAGCCGACTCGAATTGCTCGCGGGTCATGGTTCCAACAGTCTATACCTGCTCCGGCCCGGCGTAAAGACTCTTTTTTTGACTCTTTTTTTGATTCTTTTGGTGCCGGTCGCACTGAAGGTCGACGTGGAGGTGTGGGTGTGGGACGTTACGACGGAGCAGAGCTTCAGCGGAAAGCGAACCGGCTGCTGTTGCTCAATTTGCCTTCTTCCGGCCAAACCAGGGAATCGGCGTCATCGACATTGCTCAAGGTCGTGTTTACGGCCTTTGAGCTTGGCGTGAATTGACGCGGCCAGGAACTGGCAACACCTCGCTCGCACCGCTGGCAGAGCTTTCACGCAAAGGCGATCTACATTGCGTCAGTCGCTGGCGGACCACCGTCTCTGCGACACTCCGCCCATGCTGATATAATTCTCCTGGCGCTGACCTCATGCAGCGACTACCGAACAGTGCCGCCCCCCAGGGCGCATGTAAGTCCGGGACTTGATCGACTTTTGACAGGTACCAAGGCGATGCTCAGCGACGATTTCACCCTTTCTACATCCTGCTCCTATCGGCTCACTTCTTCGAGGACGAGTTGAGTCATGTGCAGCAGAGACTTTCTCCGCGCGAAGACCGGGCGCCGCAAGCTTTCGATGGTTACGTGTTACGACTACACGTTCGCTCGTCTGCTTTCGAAGAGCGCAATCGACGGAATTCTTGTCGGCGACAGCGCCGCCATGGTTATGCATGGTCATCCCTCGACACTATCCGCGAGCGTCGAGTTGATCCGTCTTCACACCGAGGCAGTCGTGCGCGGCGCAGCCGCCAAATTCGTAGTCGCGGACATGCCGTTTCTCTCTTTTCGAAAAGGTCCGGCCGCGGCGCTGGATGCGGCATATGTCCTTATGACAGCGGGCGCAAATGCCGTGAAGCTCGAGGGTGTAGACGGGCATGAGGATGTAATTCAACGACTGGTTCAGAGCGGGATACCCGTCATGGGCCATCTCGGCCTCCAGCCTCAATCCGTTCACGCCTACGGAGGCTTTCGAGTCCAAGGCCGGAGCGACGACTCGTCACGGGATATCGCCCGGCAGGCAACCGCCCTCGAGGAGCTGGGCACTTTCGCGATCGTGCTGGAGTGTGTTCCCACGAGCCTTGCACAGCAAATTACCAAAGCTCTTCGCATCCCGACGATCGGCATTGGCGCCGGCGCGGGATGTGATGGACAGATACTGGTGCTTCAGGATCTCCTGGGCCTGAACATGGATTTCCGTCCAAAATTTGCGCGCCCATTCCTTGACGGCGCGCGCGGCGTGCTGGACGCCGTCGCACACTTCGACGAGGCGGTGAAAGCAGGGACTTTCCCGGCAACAGAGGAGAGTTATTCTTGACTCAGGTTTGGCACACGGTCGCTGACTGGCTGGACCGCCGGCGCGCCCTCACTGGGCGCAGTATTGGTTTCGTTCCCACGATGGGAGCGCTACACCGGGGACACGCTTCGCTCGTGCAGCGATGTCGCGGAGAAAGTGAAATTGTCGTTGTCACCATCTTCGTAAACCCATCGCAATTCAACGATCCAAAGGATCTCGAGCGATACCCGCGTACGCTCGAGAACGATCTCGCGCTTCTGGAGAGCCTTGGAGCGGACGAGGTAATCGTACCCACTGCGCCGGAACTGTATCCGAATGGCTACGGTTTTCGAGTGGAGCCGGACAGCCGCACCCAAGTGATGGAAGGAGCGTACCGGCCGGGGTTCCTTCCAGGCGTGATGACTGTTGTCTTGAAGCTGCTCAGTATTGTTCGCCCGGATCGCGCCTATTTCGGAGAGAAGGATTACCAGCAACTGAAGGTCGTCACGGACATGGTGCAAGAGTTCTTCATCCCCACGAAGATCATCCCTTGCCCGACGGTGCGAGAGGAATCGGGACTGGCGGCGAGCTCCAGGAATATGCTGCTCTCGCCTGAAGCCAAGGAGAATGCGGCATGGCTGTTCCGGGCTCTCACCATGGCTGCCAACCCCGCGGAAACGCGGGCAATCCTCGACGCGCAAGGCTTTGTGGTGGAATATGTCGAGGAGCGCTGGGGAAGGCGGTTGGCCGCGGCTTATCTTGAAGGCGTGCGTCTCATCGACAACGTGCCGGTTATGGAGATAAAGCGCTTGTGAATTTCTGAGGGCCGTGGATTATGCTTCTTACACTTGACGTTGGCAATAGTCAGATCTTCGGCGGAGTGTATGACGGCGAGGATCTAAAGACCACTTTCCGGCGGACCTCCAGCATCCGGGCCTCCTCTGATGAATTTGGAACGTTCTTTCGCGCCATGCTTCGGGAAAACGGAGTCGATCCGGAGGAGATCAAGATGGCTGGGATTTGCTCGGTGGTGCCCGATGCCGTACACTCGCTTCGAAACTGCTTCCGCAAGTACTTCCGTTTTGAACCGTTTCTTCTTCAGCCGGGAGTGAAAACAGGGCTGAAAATCCGTTATCGTAATCCCTTGGAGGTGGGTGCGGACAAGATCGCAAACGCGATCGGTGCGCTTAC
>JAENWC010000177.1 GCA_016650235.1 Terriglobia bacterium | reverse complement strand
TTAGTGCGGACATTGCGTTATTTCCTTTTCTATTCAAAGTGGGGCGATCCATGCGCCCCGGTTTGAAGGTAGCAGCGCGGGAGTGGAAAAGCGCAAAATGTGAACAGGCAAGTGATTGAAAATCGATAGGATATTTATTTTCAGAAAATGGAACCCTCGGGCACCCGGTCCGGAGTTGCCCTGGCCTGCAACACATTTTTCATCCCGTCAAGTAAGGCTGGGCAAGACGAACCCGATTTTCATCCTGCCACGTTTACCACGGCGGCCGGTGCAACAACGGCCAGGAAAAATTACATCCGGGTGACCCGGCTCAAAAGATCCAGGCGGGTGGATTGAAGGTAAAAACGTATTGAATGCCCAGGACGTTGTCCCTGGTGGGGGGGGCACTCGGCCTATGCATCGCGAGATATCCGGCTTTGAGCAACTGGTTGCGCATCGGCTGGTAGCCAACGACTAATTCATAGGATTCGTCTCGGCCAACTCCAGCGGTTCGCCGTCGCGTGCCCGCCCTTCCGGCCAGAAACCAGCGCGGGTTGATTTTGAACTTCACTTCGCCGTAACCGGCGGTGGTTACGAAGTTCGGAATGAGCTGGTAGGTCTGATTGAGATGGATGAGTTCGCCGTTGACATTCCAATGGCCTCTTGCCCACTGGACGTCCGCACCAAGGCCTGTGGCTGGAAGCTGCTTGGGATTCGCCTCGCCGCGGAAGAAAAACTTATGGCCACGATAGAGGTAAGGGCCGTGGAAGGCGGATGCGCCAATGCGGAACCCCTGCCGGATGGTGAATCCACCTCCGGCCGTCCAGCCACCGTATTGGTCACTGTCCCAGAGGTGGCGTGGATTGGATGGAGAGCTGTTGGTGAATTGCATCCGGAGATCGACCATTCCAAGCACCGCATCCATTTCTACGCCTGGAAGACCATAAACGCTGGTTGCGCTGTAATATTGGCCATAGGCCTGGGGCAGATCGATGAGCCAATTGCGGGCATCATCGTAACGGAGAAGAAACGAGCCGAAGGCGGAGGTGAGTTGGCCGGCTTTGACGGTGAGAGCGCGGCCTTGGGAAACGCGCGAGTATCCGAGGTATCCCTGGAGCAGATTGGCATTGATTTCGGTTCCGCGCGAGAAAAGCTCGCCGTAGTAGTAGGGCGTCGAATGGATATCCACGGCAGCGTAGCCGAACCAGTGCGAACCGAGTTTGAGCGTAGGATAGAGGACCGCTCGAAACGCGCCCGTAACCGTAGCACCCGGCTGCCCAGCTATGGCGGCGCGTTGACTATGGGACGCAAAAAAGGAAAGTGTTATGGGGTCGGCGAATCCGAATTGCGCTTCTTGCGCCAAGCCTGCCGCGGCGAACAGAAACAAACAGCTAATCCGCACGGCTGATCACCTCCTGGATGGACGGCTCTTCCGAGGAACTCGCGTAAAACGGAGCCTGCTCCGCGGCGCTTGGCGCTTTGGAAACGGATGGTTGAACTGCGATCAAATTGCGATTGAGGGCGGCCAGTTGTTCCGCCGTGGCGCCGGCCAGATCCGGAGGATTGTTCCTGATCAAGCGCAGGAACACTTCGACAATTGCCGGGTCGAACTGAGTTCCGGCGTTGTCGCGCAGGACTTTCAATGCTGTCTCATGCGGCATGGCGCCGCGGTACGGCCGGCTCGATGTCATGGCGTCATAAGCGTCGACGACATGGACAATCCTGGCCGCCAACGGGATCTGTTCACCGGTGAGTCCCCACGGGTAGCCCGTGCCGTCATGGTTTTCATGATGCAGTTCCACGATCGCCAGATAGTCGTGGAACCGCGCCACGCTCTCCAGAATGCGTTTGCCTATGACTGTATGCTGTTTGATGATTTCGAACTCAGCGGGAGTAAGTCTTCCGGACTTTTGCAGGACAGCGTCCGGAATGCCTATCTTCCCGATGTCGTGAAGGTTCGCGCCGATTTGGATGACGTCTTTGTCCGCCGTGGACACGCTGAGAGCCTCGGCGACGGCGAGGGCGTAATCGCTCACTCGCTGACTGTGCCCGGCCGTGTAATGGTCGCGGGCATCCAGAGTTTGCGCCATGGTTCTGGTGAACTCCAGATAAGCGGCGTCGAGCCGCCGCTGTGAATCGGCGATCGCTCCGGCCGCGGTATTGAGCGCTCTCGCCAGTTGATCCACCTCCTGTGTACCGGTGTCGATCTCAAAATCACTCCTCAGAACGCCCGTCCGCTCGCTCTCCCTGAGAGCTTCCACCAGATGCGTCATCGGCTTGGCGATCGAGCGCGAAGCGAATACGGCAACGAACAGCGCCGCGAAAAGCGTCGCCGCGGCAGCTATGAGAAGGGACTGCCCCTGTGCACGAATCAGCGGCCGGCTTGCGGCGTCGACGGACTGAAAGTTCCAAATCGCAAAACCGGTTCCGAGGTGGGTGTTGCCGACCTTCGAAATGAGAAAGGTTTCGCCGTGCAGAGCCGCCTGGCATTCGGTTTTCCCGGCCTGGCAGGCGGAGAGACCGGCCTCAATCCCGGCAGGCCGCAACTCCGTTACGTTGCTTCGGAGCACTCTCCCGTTTGAGGTTAGTACACCATGTCTCCCCAGCACAGATGCGTCGAAGCTTCTGCCGACGGAAAGAGCGCCGAGGTTTTCCGAGTCAATATTGATCGGGACTTTGATCAGACTGTAGAGGCCGTCGTCAATCACCGCCATCGATTGCAAGCGGGGCGGAATGCGGTTCGCAGGGAGAGGGATGGTCTTGCCGCCTTTGCGGACTACCGCTGCGATGGGCTCATTGCGTGAGTCGAAGACGATCATCAAGTCGTAGTTGAGATTGGCGCAGATCTCGAACAACTGATCCTCGATCGTCCTCCGCGTGTCGGCGTGATCTCCCATCTGCCGCCACAATGCGATGCCGGCCTTCAAGCTGGGATTCTCCGCAATTGTCCCCACCAAACGTTGCTGTTGCGTCTCCGCATCAGCCCTCACCCGAACCAACTCTTCCTGGGTATTTCTGATGGTCTCCCGCAGACCTGCTTTCACGTTCTCCTCGAGGCGCCACCGGAAAATGAGAAAGCTGACAGCGAGCGCCACGCAGATCGGCACAAAAGTGAGGCCGAAAACGCGCAACGAAAGAGGCAACGGCCGCCGCACCAATCCAATCATGGCGCCGCCAGAGGTTGCCTCAGTGGAATTTCCCAGTCAAGGTTGATGAGTCCGCCCTCCTTGACCTCAACCGGCCGCCGGAAGAATCCAGCCGACTTATGCCATGCCACCAACTGGTAGCTGCCCAGGGGGACGTTCTTCAAGCAGTAATTCCCGTCCAAATCAGGCCTCGTACTCCAATCGGTCGGCGTGACGACAATAGCCGCACTCATGTTTGGGTGGAGATGGCAGTACACGAGCACCACGCCAGATTCTTGAAATGTGACCGACCGGCTCTGTCCCTTCGGATAATTGCCGAGATCAAAACTCTTCAACTTAGAGAGGGAGAAAACGTTATGAAAGATCGGGTCTGAGTTTGAGAATGACACCGCGGAGCCAACCGGAACGACGGCCACGTCGGGATCGAAGCGACGTTGCAGTTGGTCGATCCTTGCACTGACGGGATGGGCTTTGCCCGCGCTACCTTCCAGATAAATCACAACCCGGGCGATTTCGTCCCGCAAGGAATCCGCATGGGCCGGCGCGGCAGGCAGCGCCGCGGTTCGCTCGTAGACCTGGCTAATCGTGATGCGCTTTCTCGTGAGAGGTTTGGTGACGCGGACTTTGCCGCCGATCTCGGCCGCGTCCACGCAAATGGCGGACGCCAGGATCGCACAAACTCTTAAGCGGAAGGCCCAGTGCATCAATTAAGAGATCGACCTTCCACGGTATAACTTTAACGGCGCGGCTCACTTGGGAAAGCCGATTTACTTCTTCATGTGCCCGGCAACGGCCTCCACCATCACGCCCGCGTGCGGCTACTTTCGCGCAGAAGTGC
Source organism: Terriglobia bacterium (assembly GCA_016650235.1). Lineage (GTDB taxonomy): Bacteria > Acidobacteriota > Terriglobia > Bryobacterales > Bryobacteraceae > VFZE01. The sequence goes on along the minus strand of JAENWC010000177.1, from coordinate 3,500 downwards.
TGGCGAATCTGTTAAGTAGGGGATTGGTGAGGGCCTGGACGCGGCGGCCGTCCATCCGTCCGGGAAGAGCGATCCCGCTTGAGGGACTGAAAACCCTGCGCATCGGAGCTGATGAGCGCCGCAAGCCTGGTTTTTGGTACTTGCTCTCGCCTCGGTGGTCCCCCCGCGCGGCAACGGTGAAGATGTTTCAGCGAACTGCGTAGACGTCGTATGCAACTCTGTTGCCGGCGACGTCGAGCTCGCCCACCCCGAGGCAATGCAGGCGGTTCAGCCAGAGGTAATCGGGATGGCTGGTAAAGAAGCGCGGCGAGGTCCGAATTTGCGGGTTCAGCGGTAACTCGCCCCGCAGAAAATTGTCGTAGCCGTCTTCGCCGAGATCCACGATGCCGGGATAAGTGGTCAGGATCAGTGCGCCATCATGCGTCTCGATGGTCGCACGGACATCCAGAATGGCTACGCCATCTGTGCGGAGGGTAAGCCAATCGCCGCCGGCCGGCCGTACCTTACCGTGGATCTTGAGGGCCGGTGACTTCGCCGCCGGTGACATAGAAGTTCGCCTTGATGCCTTCCGGCACGGGGCCGATCATTTCCGGTACGGCAGCGAGTGTGGCTGTATAGGAACAGATGTGTTCCAGCTTGTAGTCGAACATTGCGGATCTCCCATCCAAGAAAAACGCCTGGCTCTTTCAGGCTCCGTAGGGATACCACGGGCCGGCGCACGGCGCGCGATAATCAAGAAGATGCCTGTTGCCCCGGTTTGCCGCCGCTTCACCCTGCTGCTGGCGGCCTTGTGGGCGGTAGGCTGCCACCCGGTGACAGTCGAACAGCGGCAGGCGGTGGCCGCGGAGAAGGAGGGCAGTCCAACTATGATCACGCTGATTGAGTACTCGGGCGATGGCCAGAGTCTGGGTCCGGTGCAGGCGGCTAAGCTGGTTCTCCCGGATGAGGAATGGCGCGCCAGGCTGACGCCGCTGGCCTACTCGGTGACACGCCACAAGGGAACCGAAATGGCCTTCACCGGCAAATACGACAAGCATTCTTCGCGCGGCATTTATCGCTGTGTAGCGTGCAAGACGGCGCTCTTCTCCTCCGATAGCAAGTTCGATTCCGGCACCGGGTGGCCCAGCTTTTGGGAGCCTATCGCGCCGCAGAATGTGCGCTCTGAGATGGACCACAGCTTCGGCTCCGCGCGCGAGGAGATTCTGTGCAGCCGTTGTGATTCGCACCTGGGCCATGTGTTCCCCGATGGTCCCGCGCCCACCGGTCTGCGTTATTGCATGAACTCGGCCGCGCTTGAGTTTTCGCAGGCAAAATAGAATTCTAGGCCATGGACGCGCGCATTCCCTTGAGGGCTTTCGCAAGGCTGGCCACCTGATCGCCGAGCGGAATGTACTCCATGGTGATGTACCACTCGTAACCGGTCTTCCGGATCGCCTTGTAAATATTGTCGTAGTTCATTTCGCCGGTACCAGGATCGTTGCGCCCGGGATTGTCGGCAATGTGGAACACGCGCGTGTAGGGGGCGGCGGCCTGAATGGTTCGCGTCACGTCGCCGACTTGGACCTGCTCGTGATAGATATCAAACAGCAGACGCACGCTGGGGTGATCCACCTCTTTGATCAGCTTCAAGCCGGCCACGCAGGAGTCCAGGAAGTAGCCCTTGTGGTTGACTTTGGTGTTGAGCGGCTCGACGATCAAGGTAACCTCGGCCTTGGCCGCCAGGTCGCCGCAGCGCTTACAGCCTTCTGACAGGCTCGCCCACTGTTCCTGGTAGGTTTTGCCGGGGATGACGTCGCCCGACATGAGCAGCAGCATCGGGATCTCCAACTTGCGCGCAAAGTCGATGTTGGTTTGCACCTCTTGGAGCAGGTTATCCCGTTGCGCCGGGTCCACCATCGAGATGGGCATACCCTTCCAGTTGGGGGTCGAGCTGATGGTGTCCATCCGCAGATGCAAGGAACGCGCCAGCTTTTTTATCCGCTCGATGTCTGCGCCGGACCACGGCTTATGCTCGCCTACCAGTTCCACCGACTGCACGCCTGCCTTGGAGGCGATCTCCATCTTCTCCTCGAAGCTTCCTTTCAGCGTCCACAACATCACCGAGCTGAGATTTTCTTTCCTGTTTGCGGTTTGCGCGCGCGCGGGAGCCGCCATCGCGGCCGCGGCCGCTGTTTGGATCAGTTTTCTGCGATTCATGGCAGTCTTCAACTTAGTCCCTCGCACGCGGGCAGTCAAGCGGCCAAGCCGCGTCTGACAGGTCTGGGTGCGCGTCCGGGATTAGTTCCCCACGGCCAGGAAAAGACTGCGCGCTTTTTGCAGATGATCGATCATCCGGGTGCGGGCCTGGTCCGGTTCACGGCGGCTGATGGCGTCATAGATCAACTTATGTTCGGCGATTACCGCTTCCAGACGGGCACGCTGGGCAAGGCGTGCAATGCTGGTGAGGATGCCGCGATGGATCACGCTGAACATTTGGCGGCAGACGCGGTTGCCCGCGGCGCGGAAGATCTCATCGTGGAAGACGATGTCGAGTTCCGCCTGCCGCGCATGGTCGGCGGGTTTCCCCTCCATTTCGCCAACCACTTTCTTCAGGATGCTGATGTCTTCCGCGGTGGCCCGGGCGGCGGCGCGTGCTGCCAGTTCGGGCTCTACAATCATGCGCGCCTCAAACAGTTCCAGATGCGAAATGCCGTCCAGAAGCACGAGAAACTCCATTGGTTCGGAAAGGATGGCGGAGGCGTTGGTGCTCAAGTAAGTGCCATCGCCGACGCGCTGGGAAAGCACTCCCATGATCTCAAGCACTTTCAGCGCCTGACGGAGCGATGGGCGGCTCACACTAAAACGCAAAGCCAGTTCTCTCTCACTGGGAAGTTTGGCCCCAGGCGCAAGACCGCCCTCTCCGATCATGCCCTTGAGCGCGGTGACCAGTCTGGTGGTGACATCGCCTTTCTGCATGGGAGCAACAAACAAAGGGGCGGGTCTGGAGGGCTTACGGGCTGGCATGAGCACAAGCGTATCATGTGAACCTCCCTCCTACTCCCTTTGTGGTAAACCAGTAATCTAATGATCCGCAAGCTCCTCCCCCTCTTTCTCGCCGTTCCCCTCTTGGCCCAACGGCAAGCCGCCCCTGCTCCCACGGAACTACTTTGGACAAGTGGAGCGCCGGGCGCGCTCGGAAATGAAGATACAGACAAACCCTCCCTCACGATTTATCTGCCCGCGGGGCGCAATACGGATTCTGCCGTGGTGGTTTGCCCTGGCGGCGGATACCGCACTCTTGCCATGGATCATGAGGGCAAACAGATCGCCGAGTGGCTCAACTCGCTGGGGATCTCCGCGTTCTTACTCAAGTACCGCCTTGGGCCGCGTTACCATCACCCATCGAGATCGGTGATGCGCAGCGGGCCTTGCGAATGGTACGCTCGCGCGCGAAGGAGTTCCGGGTGGATGCAAAACGCATCGGCATTTGGGGCTTTTCCGCGGGCGGCCACCTGGCAGCC
>JAENWC010000176.1 GCA_016650235.1 Terriglobia bacterium | reverse complement strand
TTCGTCAGTGCGCCCCAAGGGCGTAGATCACCAGTTGCGAGCGTCCGAGCCGGGAAACCGGTTAGGGCGGAGCCTCGCGATAAAGCCGACGAATGGTGGGTGAGCAACCTTGCAGGCCGTAACGCGTGTGAAGCTTGAGCAGGCCTCGCAAGTGAAGGCGTGGATGCCGACCCGTCTGACGAACGGGGAAGGCTGCACAGACAGGGAAGAAAAAGTGGGTCCGGGTTTGCGGAACTATAAATCCACAAGCCTACAGAGCATTTTACGGAGGGGGGTGGGCCGGTATGAAACGGGGGAGTTTCGTACCGGCCCTTGCGGGCGTTGGGGTACAAAAACAGTATACCGCAAAAATCATTCCCCCGGGGGAGGTTTTATTTTCTTGCCGGGCAGGCCGGCCGGATTCTCATGTACGCGTTCCCGGAACCGGCCGCGCATACCGGCCGCAAGCGATACGGCGGACTCGCCGAACTTGTCGCGCAGCTTGTCAGCGGCGGTGAGAGCCTTCGTCCACTGCACATGGCTGGACTGCTCGAGCAGATTCATCTGGCCGGGCTCTCCGTCCAGAGACGAGGCCTGCACTCCAACCAGGCGCACTGGCTTGCCGGTCCAATTGCGCTGGAAAAGCCGGCGTGACTCGGCCATTAGGACTGTGTCGAGCTGTGTGGCCTCGGTCAGTGTGTGCGCTCGAGTAAAGGTGGAAAAATCCTTGTAGCGTAGCTTCAACTGCACCGTACGCGCCCATAAGCCGTGCTCGCGAAGACGGCGGCCCACCATCTCGGACATGCGCGCCAGGGTGGACTCGATCTGGCCGCGGTCGGCGGTGTCCTGATCAAAGGTGTGCTCATGGCTGATGGATTTTGGATCATCGCCCGCGCCGATCTCCGCATCAAACCAGCCGCCTGCGTCCAGACCCTTCGCTTTTCCGGCCAGAGCAAGCCCCCATTTACCGAACCGCTGCTCGAGAAAAGCCTCGTCCAGCAGCGCGAGATCACCTACTTTGCGGATGCCGACCGAATGCAGATTCTTCTCCATCACCTTGCCGACGCCAGGAATCCTGCGGACCTCCAACGGCGCCAGAAACCGCGCCTCCATGCCGGGCAGGATCCAGAGAATCCCGTTCGGCTTGGCTTGATCGGAACAGATCTTGGCCACCAGTCGCGATGTGGCGGCCCCGATCGAGCAGTTCAGGCCGGTTCCCGCCTGAATAGCTTCATGCAATTTGTTCGCCGCCTGCAACGGAGGCCCAAGCAGCCGCTCAGAACCTGTGAGATCCAGGTAGGCCTCATCAATGGAAGCCATCTCCACTACGGGCGAAAACGACTGAAGCACTTGATGGACTTTGTGCGAATAGTCGCGGTACCTGGTTGGATGGCCCTCGACGAACACAGCTTGCGGACAATGTTTATAGGCCGTTCGCAGCGGCATGGCCGAGTGAACGCCGAACCGCCGCGCCGCATAGGAGGCCGCCGAGACCACGCCGCGCTGGTCCGGGCGGCCGCCCACCACTACAGGCTTGCCCTTGAGCGACGGGTCAAATAACTCCTCCACCGAAACAAAGAAGGCGTCCATGTCGAGATGGAAGATGACCCTCATTCAATCCGTCCGTTGGGCGGATAGCACGCGCGGCCAACCGGCCAGATCGTGGGCAACTTCAATGGCGCTCCATGCCGCGCCCAGCAGCGCCCTTACCGCGCTCTCCGCCTGATAACCGATCTCCAGTACAACCATCCCGCCGGGACGCAACAGCCGTGCGGCATCCTCTATCAGGGGCGCGTAAATTTCCACGCCGGTCGGCCCGCAGAACAATGCGAGTGCAGGCTCGTGGTCGCGAACCTCCTTTTGCAGGCTTTCGCGTTCATGATCCGGGATGTAGGGAGGATTCGACATCACCAGGTCGAACCGTCCAGCCGGAAGCGCCGAACCGAGATTGCACGCCAGAAAATCTACGCGAGCCCCCAGTTGCCGCGCGTTCTCCTGCGCCACCACAAGAGCGGAAGTCGAAATGTCGGTGGCAATCACGGATTGCTTTTTCTCCAGAGCCCACGTAACGGCGATTGCCCCTGAACCACAACCTATGTCAATGGCATGACGCGCCTCGGGAGCGCGGGCCAGGGCGGTCTCGATGAGGTGCTCGGTTTCCGGGCGAGGGATCAACACGTCAGGGGAAACAAAGAAAGGGCGGCCGTAGAATTCCTGGTGTCCGGTGATGTACTGCAGCGGTTGCCCCTTCAGGCGCTGATACAAATAGCGGCCATAATGTATCCACGCGGTTTCGGCGAGTGGTTCGCCGGAATGCGCATAGAGCCAGGATCGCTCGCGCCCGAGGGCATGGCAGAGCAGAAGCTCCGCCGTCAGGCGAGCCGAAGGCACCGCGCCATCTTCAAGCAGTCGCGTGCCCTGATGGAGCGCTGTACTTAGCTGCATAGCCGTCACAATATGCCGCCGCCAGAATCGTCAACAAGCCGAGCCCATCCATCGTGAGCGCCAGTGAGCGCCGCCGCATCAGGCAGCGTCCTGTTGTTTCAGCCGTTCTGTTTGGAAATGCGTCGTGAGCGCGTCGATTAAGGGATTGAGCCGGCCTTCCATCACCAGGTCGAGTTGATGGAGGGTGAGACCGATGCGATGATCGGTGACCCGGTTCTGCGGGAAGTTGTAGGTGCGGATCTTCTCGCTGCGGTCGCCGGAGCCAACCATCGAGCGGCGCTCGGCCCCGATGAGAGATTGCTGTTTTTCCAATTCCAACTCATACAGGCGCGAGCGCAGAACGCGTTCGGCTTTGGCGCGATTTTTGATTTGGGATTTTTCGTCCTGGCAGGAGACCACCAAACCGGTGGGCAGATGCGTCAGCCGGATTGCGGAGTAGGTAGTGTTCACGGACTGTCCACCGGGACCGGAGGAACAAAACGTGTCCACACGCACGTCCTTGGCTTCGAGTTTAATCTCCACCTCATCGGCTTCCGGCAAAACAGCCACCGTGATGGCGGAGGTATGTATGCGCCCCTGCGTCTCGGTCTGAGGCACTCGCTGCACCCGGTGCACTCCGCTTTCGTACTTGAGTTTGCTGTAAACCTTTTCCCCGCTCACCAGCGCGATCACTTCCTTCAATCCGCCCACTGAGGATTCGCTCGATGAGGTGATCTCCACGCGCAGGTGCTCGTTTTCCGCAAAGCGGCTATAGAGCCGGAACATCTCGGCCGCAAATAGGGTGGCCTCATCTCCGCCTGTACCGGCGCGGATCTCGAGCACGATGTTCCTGTCGTCGTTGGGATCCTTGGGCAGCAGCAGCAGCTTGATCCGCTGCTCGATCAACTCCAGCTCCGGCTCCAGCCGTGTGATGTCCTCCTGCGCCATCGCGCGCAGTTCCGGGTCCGATTCCCCCATCATCTGCCGCGCGCCTTCCAGATCCGCGTGGGCCTTCTTCCAGTCGCGGTACTTGTTGACCACCTCTTCCAGGTCATTCCTGGTCTTGGCCGTCTTGCGGTAGGTGTCCGCGTTGCTGATGAACTCGGGGTCCGCCATCTGAGCGGTGAGTTCTTCAAAACGCTTCTCCATGCCGTCGAGCCTTTGGCGATATTCCATACAGGGAGAACTTAGGAGACCACCAACTCCCCACCCTGTGACTGCTCTAATGCCATCGCGCCCTGTAGAGCGATGATGGCAATCTCTGTCTGCTGTGGTTCCGGGGGCTGGGTTGTTATGCGCTGCAGCCAGAGGCCAGGCGCCGTCAGCAGGGAGAGCATACTTCCCCGCCGGCGCGCGGCAAAGCGGATCACTTCATAGCTGAGGCCGGCGATGACCGGAAGCAGCGCGATGCGCGCGGCCATCTTCGCGGCGAAAGTGTCCACTGGGATCACCGTGTAAACAGCCATCGAGATGAGCATGACGACAATGAGGAAACTGGTTCCGCAGCGCGGATGGAAGGTTGTGAAGGACTGTGCCCGGGCCACCGTCACGTCCTCACCCGATTCGTAGTTGAACACCACACGATGCTCGGCGCCATGATATTCGAACACGCGGTGTATGTCCTTCCAGCGCGAGATGAGATAGAGAAACCCGAGGAATATGGCGATGCGTATCACGCCATCGGTGAAGTTGAACGCGATGCGCCCCTGCAGATCCGGGTAGCTCTCACCGAGCTTGGTGGTGATCCAAAGGGGAACGAACTTGTAGAGAAAGATGAAGAAGGCCAGCGAGAAGACCATGTTCAGGGTCATGACCCAGCCGGAGACGCCTTCCGGCTTGGCCTTGCCGGCGGCGATCTCTTCCTCCAAGGCGGCGTTGGCGGAGAATTTCAGTGCCTTGATGCCAAGCGACATCGCCTGCCCAAGCGTCCCGAGTCCGCGCAAAACAGGATACTTGAAGATCGGATACTTTTCGGAAACCTTGGCCAGTGGCCGTGACTCGGTAACCACCTCGCCATTGGCTTTGCGTACGGCGACACAATAACTGTGCGGAGCGCGCATCATGACGCCCTCCATGACAGCCTGGCCGCCAATGAGGGTTTCCTCGCCGCTCTCCAGCACTGGCAGCAACTGTACATGCGCCGCCAATCGAACGAATCTGCGTATTGACACGGGTGGAATGCTCCTCTACATCCATTGTATAACGGGCTGGCCGGGCGTGCTGGCAGGGCGTGCTGGCCAAGATTGATACAATGAGGATTCACAAGCAGTTTCAGGAGGTGCGATGCCGGTAGAGGCTCGTCGCAGGTCAATCACAGTAGATATTGGTGGAGTATTGGTAGGCGGGGCGCACCCGATTGTTGTGCAGTCCATGACCAATACCGACACCGCCGACGTGACCGGCACCGTGAATCAGGTGATGGCGCTGGCGCAGGCCGGCTCGGAACTGGTCCGCGTCACGGTGAACACCGAGGAGGCCGCCGCGGCTGTGCCCAGGATTGCCGATACGCTGAATATGTTCGGCGTGAAGGCGCCGCTGGTGGGCGACTTTCACTATAACGGACACCTGCTGCTGAGAAAGTATCCCGCCTGCGCCCGCGCCTTGGCCAAGTACCGCATCAATCCCGGCAACGTGAACATCGGCAAAAAGCACGACGACAATTTCCGCACCATGATCGAGTGCGCTATTGAGTTCGACAAGCCGGTCCGGATTGGCGTGAATTGGGGATCGCTGGACGGAGCCCTGTTAACACGCATGATGGACGAGAATTCGCAACTGGCCGAACCACTGGATGCCGCGCAGGTGACGATGAACGCGATTGTCGCGAGCGCCTTGCTCTCGGCCGAGGCCGCCGTGAGCCACGGACTGCGGCCGGATCAGATCATTCTCAGCGCGAAGGTGAGCAACGTACAGGACCTGATCGCGGTCTACCGCGACATGGCCGCCCGCTGCGAATATCCATTGCACCTGGGGCTCACCGAAGCCGGCCTTGGCGCCAAGGGAATTGTCGCTACTACCGCCGCGCTCTCCATTCTGCTGCAGGAAGGCATCGGGGACACCATCCGCGCTTCTCTCACGCCGCTGCCCGGCGGGGACCGCACGGAAGAGGTGAGCGTCTGCCAGCAAGTCTTGCAGTCACTCGGCCTGCGCAGTTTTACGCCGCAAGTAACGGCTTGTCCGGGCTGCGGGCGCACCACCAGTACCTTCTTCCAGGACATGGCGGACCAGATCCAGCGCTACCTGAAAGAGCAGATGCCGGTTTGGAAGGAAAACTACACCGGCGTCGAGGAGATGAAGGTGGCGGTGATGGGCTGCGTGGTGAACGGTCCGGGAGAATCCAAGCACTCGAACATCGGCATCTCACTGCCAGGAACATTTGAGGAGCCCGTGGCTCCGGTCTATGTGGATGGCAAGCTCGCCTGCACGCTCCGCGGCGGCGGCATTGTGGAAGAGTTCATCGTGCTGCTGGACGCCTACGTGGCCAGCCACTACGGCAGCCGCGAGTTGTGCGTTAATACTCGCGGTCAGTGATCAGGTCAGTGAGCGTGTGCAGCGCGCGCTGATACGGCGACTCGGGAAACGTCGCGATGATCTCGCGAGCCTTTGCCGTAAACGCCCGAGCCCGCTCGCGCGCCCGCTCCACGCCTTTGTGACGTTCCATCATAGCTAAAATGCGGTCCAGCCCCACGCGGCCGTAGTTGCTGTCGCGCAGCACCGTCTCCACCTGCTGCCGCTCTTCATCGCTCGCATCGGTGAGCGCATAGATCAGCGGAAGCGTCACCTTGCCTTCGCGCAGGTCATTGCCCACGGGTTTCCCCAGTACCGATTCGCGCGACGTGAAATCGAGCACATCGTCGATGAGTTGGAAAGCCATCCCAAGGTTCCACGCAAAATCGGACAGACGCGACTCCGTCTCCTCGCCCGCCCCGGCCACCAGTGATCCAAGGCGCGCGCAGGCCGAAAAAAGGCTCGCCGTCTTGCGGTCCACCAGTTGCATGTAGTCGCCTTCGGTGATGTCGATCTTGCCGATCCGCTCCAGTTGCAGCAGCTCGCCTTCCACCATCATCTGCGTGAGCGAAATCAATATGTCGAGAATGGCGAAATTGCGCTGGCGCAGCGCGGCCTGGAACGCCTGCATGTATAACCAGTCGCCGGCCAGCACGCAAGTATGATTGCCCCAGAGAACGTTGGCGGAGGGCTTGCCGCGGCGGGTTTGCGCGTAATCAATCACGTCGTCATGCACCAGCGTCGCGGTATGAATCATCTCCACGACGGCGGCCAGACGGATGGCGCCTTCGTCGGTCTCACCCACCAGTTTGTTGCACAACAGCAGCAGCGTGGGACGCAGCCGCTTGCCTCCATTCCCATGCAGATACTTGCTGATTGCGGTAACAGCATCCACCGAGGCGATGGACTCGAGATGAATCTCGCGCTCCACCTTCTCCAGGTCTGAGGAAACCAGTTCGCGGATTTCTCTGGCAGACAGAGCCTGCCCTATTCGTCCAAATGCCATGGGAGTGAACCAGTTTACCTGTTGGGCTTTGCTCTGTGCAAACCAGGCTTGCATAGGGCGCGCCAGTTGTCCGCGGTGAATTCGACGATTTGCTCCAAGCTCTGACCTCGCAGGAGGGCCAGTTTACGGGCCGTTTCCAGAACAAAAGCGGGTTCATTGCGCTTGCCGCGATGCGGGATGGGCGCAAGATAAGGAGCATCGGTCTCCATCAGCAGACGCCCGGAGGGCACCAGCTTTGCCGCCTCCTGTACCTCTAAAGCCTTCGCGTAGGTGACGATGCCGGAGAAGCTGATGTGAAATCCCATGGCGAGCGAGCGTTCCACTTCCGCCGGTCCGCCTGAAAAACAGTGCATGATGCCTCCGGCGGCCGGATTCCAGTGCTGCTCCAGCAAAGAAAACGTGTCCGGCCAAGCCTCGCGCGTATGGATAATGATCGGCGTCCGCACCGACGAGGCCAGTTCCAACTGCTCTATAAAACGCAAGCGCTGCGTCTCGCGCGGGGAGTTGTCGTAATGATAGTCGAGCCCGATTTCACCCAGCGCCAGCACCTTCGGATGCCGCAGCAGATTCTCCAGCCGCCGCACCGTTCCCTCATCGGCCTTCGCCGCATCGTGCGGATGGACGCCCACCGAGGCGTAGAGACAATCATGCCGGTCGGCCAGCCGGATGGCAACTTCCAGATCGGGTGGGCCGTCCCCGGTCCCGATGGTCATCATCGTTTCCACGCCGGCTTCGATCGCGCGCCCAATCACCTCATCCAGGTCATCCTGGAAGCGCGCATCATCCAGGTGGCAATGCGAATCGACCAGCCTCACTTCAGCCGTGCCCCGATGGGCGCCTCTTCCAGGAACCCGGCCAGTATCGGTTGGCCGCCCTCCAGCGATGCGGCCACGATCATGCCCTGCGACTCGATCCCGCGCAGCTTGCGCGGGGCCAGATTGGCCACAATCACCACCTTACGTCCCACCATCTGCTCCGGCGTGTAGGCAGTGGCGATCCCAGCCACGATGGTGCGCGGCGCAGCTTCTCCTATGTCGATCTTGAGGTGCAGCAGCTTGTCAGTGCCCTTCACCGGTTCGGCCGACACTACCTGACCTACGCGCAGATCCACTTTCGCAAAATCGTCGATCGTTATGGGATCGGCGAGAGGAGCCGGCGCCGGTCCGGCCGGTTCCTGCTTTCCGAACAACGCTTTCTGCCGCCTGGTCTCGGCCTCTTCCAGTTCGCGCATTTTTTCGATCGCCGGTTTCGCCTCAATGCGCGGAAAGACCGCTACGCTGATGCCAATCTCTTGACCGGCGGGGAGCCCTCCCCACACAAGTTGATCGATCCGTTCCGATTCCACCGCGGAGGTGAAGCCAAGCTGCTCCCAGATCTTTGCGGCTGAACCCGGCATCACGGGAGCCAGTAGTACCGCTGCAATGCGCACCACCTCGGCCGCGCTGTAGAGAGTAGCCTCCAGGCGCTCCCCAGCACCGGGCTCCGCGCTCTTCACCAGCCTCCAGGGCGACTGTTCGACAATGAATTTATCCGCCACCGAGAGCAGGTTCCATAGCGCTTCCAGGCCGCGCGAGAATTCGAAACGATCGAAGGCGGTGCGGACCGCGGCAATGGCCTTGGTGGCCGCTTCAATGACAGAATCGGGCGCAGTACCAGCCGGGACCACCCCTCCCCGGTACTGGTGAATCATGCTCAGTGTGCGGCTGGCCAGGTTGCCCAGACCGTTGGCCAGGTCTGAGTTGTAGCGCCCCACCAGCGCGTCGTAGGAAAAAGTTCCGTCCTGTCCAAAGACCACTTCGCGCAACAGAAAGTAGCGCAATGCGTCGGTGCCCATCACCTCGTGAATCGGCGTGGCGCGCACAATGTTGCCACGCGACTTCGACATCTTGTCATTCTCAAATAGCAGCCAGCCATGCGCGAAAATGCGCCGTGGCAAAGGCAATCCGGCCGCCATCAGGAACGCCGGCCAGAAGATGGCGTGGAAGCGGACAATCTCCTTGCCGATCAAATGCAGGTCGGCTGGCCAGCGGTCCTCGCCCTCTACCGCGCTCATGTAGGTGGTGAGTGCGTCGAACCAGACATAGAAGACGTGCTTGCCGCCGCCGGGCACCGGGATCCCCCATTGAATCGTCGTCCGCGAAATGGAAAGGTCGCCAAGACCCTGTTTGACAAAGGCCAGCACCTCATTCCGCCGCGTTTCCGGTTGAATGAAATCCGGCTGCGACTCGTACAGTTCGAGCAGCCTGTCCTGGAAGGCGGAGAGTTTGAAGAAATAGTTTTCCTCGGTAACGGTCTCGGTGGGACGGCCGCAATCAGGGCATGGCGCTCCCGCCGCGGCGTCACTGACGTACAGCTCACACGAGACGCAGTACTCGCCCGTATAGGAGCCCTTGTAAATGTAGCCGTTATTCAGGCACCGCGTAAATAGCTCCTGCACCGTTTTGTGATGGCGCGGATCGGTTGTGCGCATGAAGCGGTCCACGCGCAGGTTCAGCTTCTTCCATTGGGAGCGGAACTCCGCCGAGATGACCTCGGTAAACTCCTGCGGCGTTCTACCCGCGGCGAGCGCGGCGCGTTCTATCTTCTGCCCATGCTCATCGGTACCGGTGGTGAGAACCACTTCCCTGCCCTGCATGGCCTGGTAGCGCGCGATCAGATCCGCGGCAATCGTAGTATAGGTGTGGCCGATGTGGGGCGCGGCGTTCACGTAGTAAATAGGAGTAGTGAGGTAGTATTTCATCGGACAGTTTTCAGATAAGCCCCTTCAGATAGGCATGGCTGGCCTCAGCCAGAATCTGTTGCAATGCAACACCGGTGGTTTGGGCAAGGCTCCGGCAGTCTTCGTATTCCGGAGCAAAGGTTCCGTTGGCGGCCACCTTCACCCGGACTTTGCCGTGCCGCGTTGCCACCTGCACAATTTCCCGCGGCTGCACGCGGCGCTCGGCGGCGTACAGGCGGACCCCCAGCGTCGAGGTTTCCCGCAGCACCAACGCCGCCAGCTCTTCGCGGTCCTCCACACGGGCCACCACGCTCAGCAGCGAGCCAGGCCTGTTTTTCTTCATCATCATCGGAGTAATGGTGACATCCAATGCGCCACCTGCTAGCAAACGCTCCATCGCGTAGCCCAACACTTCCGGCGTCGAATCGTCAATATTGGCTTCAATGATGGCCACCGTGGTCGATTCCACGGCGGCCTGCTTTTCCCCGATCAGGACGCGCAGCAGATTGGCGTGCTCGGCAAAGTCATGGCCGCCGGCGCCATAACCGATCGAATGTATGCTCATCGGCGGTACCGGCCCGAACTCCGCGGCCAAGGTTGCCACCAGAGCCGCGCCAGTGGGGGTGGTGAGTTCCAGCGCAGGTCCGCGCGAATAGA
>JAENWC010000175.1 GCA_016650235.1 Terriglobia bacterium | reverse complement strand
GGATCATAGAGCTCAGCGCCGACCGGGAAGCAGCAATAGCCCTGACCCGGGTAAATTCCCCCTGCGATCAAAACCTTGCCGCTATTCAGCAGCGTGGCTGTAAGTTCGGAACGAGGCGTGGACATCCCCTCCGTAGCAGTGAATGTGCCCGTTCGGGGATCATAGAGTTCGGCGCTAGCGAGGGCGGAGTATGCGCCCGTGTCAGCGTTGGTAATTCCTCCTCCAGCGACTAAAACCCTGCCATCAGGGAGCAGCGTGGCCGAGTGCCGGGTGCGGGGCGTAGTCATGTTTCCAGTCACTGTAAACCTGCCAATGCGAGGGTCGTACAACTCGGCGCTGGACTGGGTTTTGCGGTCGTAACTGCCTCCGCCGGCGATCAAGACTCTGCCGTCGATGAGCAGGGTGGCCGTGTGAAAATAGCGGCCCGTGGTCATGTTGCCGGTCGCCGTGAATGTGCCTGGCGATTGTGCTGCCGCCTTCGGAGTCTGACCGGCCGCTAATACAAGTAATAGAAAAACAACGTTGGTCTTCATGCTCTCCCCTCCTTCTTCCAACTTCTACCGCACGGCGATGGTCACGCCCGCCTGGCTGGACGTGTTCCCCACCTGTATAACCACTAGCACGGCGGTACCCGTTTGGATGCCGGCGGGAATGCGCACGTTGATCTCCACCACACCCGCAATCTTTTTGGTAGAAGTCAAGATTGCTGACTGACCGCCTATCGTGACCGTCACTGGTCCGTCACCTTGGCCGCCCCCTGTTGCATAGAGTGAGATGACACTGCCTACCTGCGCCGGCTTAGACTCGGTATTGATTGAGCCGTCCTGATTCACCGCGACCGCTTGTCCTTTGCCTGTGGAGTCAAGCGTGAAGACTCCGGGAGCGTGCTGTGCCACTTGAACCGGGAACGAGGCCGACGTGCGCCCGTCGTACGTCACGGTCAGCTGTGCCGTCCCGACGGAAACTGAATCCGGGACTTGAGCAGCGACCTGCCCCACCCAGGTGTAGATCAATGGCGCGGGAGTCCCGTTGAACTGAACCGTGGTCCCCGAGAGTTGCGTGCTGTAAAGGCCGTTAGCCGCCGGAGTTGCGGGGATCAGTTGGCCGGGACCCAGTCCGGAGCCGGTAATGACCACGATCTCGCCGGGAGAAATCGGGCCGCCCAGATTGCTGGCGCCATTTACGACGGCGCTGACGGCAATCGAAGCACTCCGCACTTCGCCTCCGGTGACGGTTTTGTAGACGCCGCTCGGGCCGCAAGCGTACAGGACGGAAGAGTTGTCCGGGTCCATGACAAGCCCCCACACGGACAGGTCGCCGAGCCCGGCGTTCACCGCGAACCAGTGGTCGCCGCCATCCAGGCTCTTGAAGACGCCTCCTGCGTTCCCCACATAAAGGGTTTGCGGATTCGTAGGATGGATGGTTACAGAGGCGCGACCCAGGCTGAGCGCCGTCAGGCCGTTGTTGATGTCCTGCCAAGTGCGTCCCCCGTCGAGGCTTCGGAAAACGCCTTGCGTGCGGGTTGTCGCGTAAACTGTCAAGGGCGTCTTGGAATCGATCGTGATCGTCCAGGCCGGTCTGTTCAGTATATTTGTCCAGGTTTCTGCGTTATCCTCGGACAGGAAGAACGCCGTTGCGGTGGCGGCGAGCAGGCGCCCGCTCTTGGAGGGATCGGGGGTCAAATTCGTAATCGCCCCTGACAGCCCGCTTCCCGCAGCCCTCCAGGTATCCCCGTAATCGGCGCTCTTGAAGAGCCCTTCGTTTTGGGTGCCCGCGTAAACGATGTTAGGGCTCAAGGAATCCACGGCCACCGTGATCACATCCACGGCGGCCGACCCCAACCGGCGCCGTGCCCACGTGAGGCCGCCGTCTTCACTCTTGAACAAGCCGTCCCCGACCGTTCCGCCGGCGTAGATCCGGAAACGGTTGGACCGATCAAACGTGACGTTCCGAGATCCGCGGGCTGTGAAGCCCGGTCCGGCGGCAGACCAAGTCGCGCCGCCGTCCTGCGACCAGATCAGACCGTAGTGGGTCAGACTGCTGACAAAGATCTTCTGGGCATTACTTGGGTCGATCCAGAGTCCGTAAGCGAATTTGCTCGTACCGGCGATGCCGGCATCCAGGGTCGACCACGTGACGCCGTGGTCGCGGGAGACCTGAGCTCCGGCGGAACTCGTGCTGGCGTAGACCCCCGAGGAATCCGTCGCCAGCGACAACACCGTGCCGCTGGAGAAGCCAGTTGACTGCCAGCTTATCCCGCCATCGGAGCTTCGCCAGATGCCGCTGCCGCTTGTGCCTGCATAGACGGCGTGCGAAGGAGAGGGATCGATGGCGAGCGAGTACACCGGGAGGGACACCGGGAAACCCAGATTCTGCCATGTGGCACCGCCATCCCGACTCTTCCAGACTCCGTCGTCGTTCGTGCCGGCATAGAGAACCTGGCTATCGGCCTGATCCACCACTATTATCGATATGGCCGTAGGACTCAGCGCAGACATCGGAGACCATTGTTGGCCGCCGTCCGAGCTTTTGAAAGCGCCGCGCCCAATGGTTGGCGCGTAGACGATATCGGAGTTCGCCGGATCCACGGTGATGTTGTAGACGGGAGCTGTTGTGGTAAAGACAGTCGACCAAGTCGCTCCTCCATCGGTGCTCTTCCGGATCAAGTTGTTGGTGAGTTGTTGGCCGCCCGCGGTATAAACTACTCCGGACCGGTTTGGGTCTGCGGTAATGGAAAGGACCCCCGTGTTCGCTTCCAGATTTTGCCAAGTGCCGCCTCCATTACTGCTTTTGAAGAAACCACCGCCACCGGCATAAACCGTCTGCGGCCCGGAAGCGTCCATGGCGAACGTTTGGATGCGGAGCTCTGTCAGCCCGGTGTTGACGCTCGACCAGGTCGCTCCGCTGTCGGTGGACTTGCGGATGCCGCCGGCATATAAGCCGATGAACATGGTCCCGCCTCCGCGCGGATCGACGACGATGGGGGGGATGACGGCAGCCGGGCTGGGGCCTATGTGACTCCACGCGCCGCTATTCTGCTGCGCCATCAGAAGCAATGGCGAAAGAAGCATACAGATGACGGTTGTTTTCATATTTCCTCGGTTTTCATTTCCTGCCTTCGGCATAATCCAGGGACGGAACGCGATCGCATAGACGGGTCATCAGTTGCTGGCCCCTTCTGATTTCCAGCAAAGCGTTGAACGCGCCGGCCGCCGTCGAAGATTTAATTCCATGGGCGGCAAGTTGGTTCGACGACGATATCAGCGGTGATTTCCTTGAGCTTTGAGTACTGGAGGGTCACACCTGGGACGGCCGGGGTTGACACGGTGATGGAATAGTGTCGCAGGCCGTAGACGCGCTCGATCACCTCGCGAGCCGCGTTGCTCAAGGTCGCGTGGCCCGACGGATAGCCACGTCCAGCCGAATCGACGCAGCCTGGCAACCGCCGGAGGCCGCCGAGCTGCGTCGCACTGGCTGCGCAGTTCAGGAACCACAGTTCCCGGGATTGGCAGCATCGATTCGGAAGGCTCCTCCGGGTGGAACAGCGAAGTACGTGACCCACACCTCTACGTTCTCGGTCCCGCTTAGGTTGGCCGCGCGGTGAACATGCCCTTGACCGCTGTCGACGAGCGCCTGGCCGGACGAGTAGCTGCGCGAGGTGCATCCTGCGCCCTCCCCTGAGAAGAACGTCAGGACACCTGACTTGACGAGGATGACGGCGGGGCCAGGGTGACTGTGCCAGCCGCTCTGCCCGCCCGGCCCGAAGATGATCTGCTGCATCACCGTCTCCCCGGCGTTTGGTGCATGGAAGACTTCCCGACGCCCGTCGTTAACCTTGATTTTGATGTCCACCGGATCCTGAAAGCTGGCCCTCGCCATGACCGTTCCGCTCAGGATTCCGGAGGCTGGCGTTGCGCGAACCACGGCGGTCACCGCACCGGCTAGCACCGTGATCACCGCCACCAATGCCAGTTGCCTTCTGGGCCAAGTCGCCCAGGTTTTCCAGGTACCCGCCTGGGGCTCAATTTGGTTGCTGGTTTGCGCTAGCGCTGGAACTACATGCACTAGTGCGAAGGAACGTTTGAGATTCGCAAGGAATCGAAACATGATAGATCTCCTTTTTTCGTGATTTAGACATTGTTTTCCCCTACTGTTTCTCCAGAACCAGTCGCCGCTCGGAGGGACGGCCGGCGGCAGGTTGTTCGGTAATTTCGAGAATCAGCACTCCCGGCTCTACGGCTGATCGCCGGATGAGCTGCCGGTCGCCGTTAGCGCATTCGCGCAGGATCTCCACTGTCCGGCCGTCCACGCGCCGTGACGATTGCGTTCCAGAACAGGCCGAGCCCTGGAAGTCCCGGGGCTTGCCGTCGAAGTACAGGATCGTGCTGAACGTCGATGCCCGCCCATCGGCGGCCACTGTGTCCAGATTGAACACCTCTCCTCGCGTGTGTCGTTCGATCCGAAGGGTCACACTTTTCTGATTTCCGGCAAGCGTCGAACGGGCTGGATTCAGTTTCCACACGCCGAAAGCCTCCCCAGCCGAGGAGGTGGCGCTAAGCAACATGAACAACAGCGCGGTTCGCATGTGCCTACCTTGCCGCCAAAATGAGAAGGAAACAAGTCTATGAGCGTAGTAAGACCGTTTGATACCCTTGCACTGCATTGAAAATAAGAGGTATTCTCGAACCAATGCCATCGCTCAAATCGGAGGCGCAGGCCGTACGGCGGCAACTGGAACGGATCCTGGAGAGTCCCGGTTTCTCGCGCAACGAGCGCTTGTCCCGGTTTTTGCGATTCGTGGTCGAAGGGCATCTTGACGGCAAAGATCACGAACTGAAGGAGTCCGTGATTGCGATCGAGGTCTTCGGACGCCGGCCGGATTTCGATTCCAGGCTTGACCCGGTAGTGCGCACGGAAGCGGTGCGGCTTCGTGCAAGGCTGAGCGAATACTACATAACGCAAGGAAAGGCTGATGCCCTGGTAATCGAGCTGCCAAAGGGGGGCTACGTGCCCCGCTTCCGCGAGGTCGAGGAGGAGCGCCAGGTAACCGCGCCCATACCTGAAAAAACTCCTGCGCGGTTTAGTACTCGGCTTTGGTTCGCGCTCGGGCTTGCCGGCCTCGTTATTGTGTCGGCGGCCGTGGGGTGGTGGATTCAACACCGAGGCGCACCGATTGCGATTGCGGTTCTGCCGCTGGAGAACACAAGCCGCGATCCGGCCAACGACTATTTTGCCGACGGGCTTACCGATGAGCTGATCCGTAATCTGTCCATCATCGACGGGCTGTCGGTGCGTTCCCGGACCTCCTCTTTTGCTATCAAGGGCAGGTCACGCAATATCCGCGACGCGGGAGAGCAGTTGCATGCCGACTACATCCTCGAAGGCTCCGTCTTGCGCGCCGGCCCGCAGTTGCGGATCAATGTCCAGTTGGTTCGCGTGCGCGACGATTTTCAACTTTGGTCAGGCAGGTATGAGCGGGAGTTGACCGAGATCTTTGCCGTCCAGGACGACATCTCGGTGGGAATTGTGAACAACCTGCGCCTGAAGCTCGGCCGGGGGAGGCGCCGGTATGAAACGAGTGTCGAAGCCTACGATCTTTACCTCCACGCACGCGCTCTGCCCCAGCGGAGTATCCAAGACGCCCTCGCAATCGTCGGTTTGTACCAGCAAGTAATCGCGAAAGACGCCTCGTTCGCCCCGGCCTATGCGGGTCTGGCGGCGGCCTACGCTGCCATTTCGTTTCAGGGTTTTCGGGACCACACCGATGAATTGGTGCAAATGCGCTCGGCGGCCGAGAAGGCGATCCAGTTGGATCCACTCTCGAGCGAAGCACACCAGGCCTTGGGGATGCTCTACGCACGCGACGGGCAATGGGCGCAATCGGAAAAGAGCTTCCGTCGCGCGATCGAGCTCGAGCCGAGCAACTCGCTGGCCCACAGCGACTTGACCATCAATCTACTGCTGCCGCTGGGCCGAATCGAGGAAGGCGTCCACGAGATGCAGATTGCGGAGAAGACCGATCCGCTCTCACCCTGGATACGGTCCAGTTTGGCTTGGGCGCTGCTGTCGGCCGGCCGGTATGAGGAAGCGGCCGGCCATTGTCAGAAGGCGGCGGGCACCCGATGTCTTGGCCGCGCGAGATTGGCTCAAGGGAGGATTGACGAGGCGATCCAGATCCTCGCTACAGGCGATTTGCAATACCTCGGGTACGCTTACGGGCGGGCCGGCCGCCGCGAGGAGGCCGAGAAATTCGCCGCCGACGCAGCTCCCAACGCGTTCACACAAGCTCTGACTTTTGCCGGTTTGGGCGACAAGGATCGCACGCTGGAGGCTCTGGATCGCCTGGCTTCCAACGGCGCAGTGCGGGTGGGCCGAGCTCTCAACAGCCCTGAATTTGCGCTTCTCCGTGGCGATCCGAGAGTGAAAATTCTTCGCAAGAAGGTCGGCTTACCGGAATAGCAGGCTGGAGGTACCACCCACCTCCAATGAAGCAGGCGGCAAAGCGGAGGGAGGAATTGGCCGCCGATCCCAACCGTGCAAGCAGGTAGTGCATGGGTGTAGGCTGGACACTATGGGAACAACCAGAAGAGAAGTGATTGGCGGGATGCTGGCGGCCTACGGGATACCGGCAGCGACTACAGCGGGGGTGACGCGGTATGTGCGTTACCGGCACAAGAATGTGGTGGCGTGGGGCGTGCTGGAAGGAGAGAACGTGCGCAAAATCACGGGAGATCTTTTCGGCAAGCACAAGGTGACCGGTGCGCCGGTGAAATTAGGTGATGTAAAACTGCTGGCGCCGGCCGAGCCGCCGAAGATTTTCGCGGTGGGCTTGAACTACCGGAGCCATTTGGGCGCGCGGCCCGCGCCGGGGAGTCCGGAGATTTTCTATAAGCCGGTGACGTGTTTGCAGGATCCGGGCGCGCCGATTGTGATTCCGAAGATCGCGAACAATGTGCACTACGAGTCGGAGCTGGTGCTGGTGATCGGGAAGCAGACGAACAAGGCGAGCGTGGCGGAGGCGGCGGATTCGATCTTTGGGGTCACGTGCGGCAATGATGTGAGCGAGCGGGACTGGCAGAACGGGGAGAAGAAGGATTTGCAGTGGTGGAGAGCGAAGGGGGCGGACACGTTTGGTCCTTGCGGTCCGGTGCTGGTGCGCGGGTTGGACTACAACAAGCTGCTGTTGCAGGGGCGGTTGAACGGGGAAGTAGTGCAAAAACAAGTGACGTCGGATTTGTTGTTTGATCCGGCGGCGATTGTGAGCTACATCAGCCAGGCGGTGACGCTGCAGGCGGGCGATCTGGTGTACACAGGGACGCCGGGGACGACAAAGAAGATGAAGGCTGGGGATGTGTTCGAGGTGGAGCTGGAAGGAGTGGGGATTCTGAAGAACCCCGTGGTGGCCGCTTAGGCATGGATTGGAAGGCCGTCAACTACTATCCGGCGATGGTGCAGGCGGGGCGCGTTGTAGCGATCCTGGCTGGGGCGTTTCTGGTTTCGGTGGTATTGAACCGGTTCATCCAAGGGGTGCGGGTTTATTTCGTGCGCAGGGCGCGGGGCCGGGATGGCCGCGCGGTTGTGGAACTGGAAAAGCAGGCGGCCACGATTGCGGGGATCCTGCGCAAGACGGCGTCGGTACTGGTGTATTCGTTCGCGATTGTGATGGCGTTGCGGGAGCTGGGATTTGACGTAGCTCCGTTGATTGCGGGGGCCGGGGTATTGGGGTTGGCGATCGGGTTCGGGGCGCAGAACCTGGTGCGGGACGTGATAGCGGGGTTCTTCCTATTGGCGGAAAACCAGATCCGCGTAAACGATGTGGTAGTGATCAACGATACTCCGGGGACCGTGGAGGAGATCAATCTGCGGACGACGGTGTTGCGGGATCTGGAGGGGGCGGTGCATGTGATTCCGAACGGGAGCATCACGAAGCTGGCCAACCGGACGCAGGTGTTTTCCTATTACGTGTTCAACTTGAACATATCTTACAGGGACGACACGGACATGGTGCTGGGGTTGTTGCGGGAAGTGGCGTTGGAAGTGGCGGCGGAGGAGCCGTATAAGTCCGAGGTGCTGGAGCCGCTCGAGATCTTGGGCGTAGATCAGTTGGGCGAAACGTCGGTGAATCTGAAGGCGCGCATCAAGACCATGCCGGGCAAGCAATGGGAAGTAGGGCGTGAGATCAACCGGCGTGTGCGGCCGCGGTTCCAGGCGGCGGGCATGGATTTTCCGGTGAAGGGACCGCGTAAAGTAGAGTTGCTGACAAACTCCTGGACGCGGGAGGAGCTACGGGCGGTAGTAGTGGATGTCCTGGAAGAAGAAAAAGGGAAGAATGGATAGGAAACGGGAGCCGATCCCGGTAGCGGTATGGATGGCGATGGGGGCTTGCGCGTCCATGATTGCGCACCACGTGTCGGGCAAGGCGGTACGGGATGCGTTGTTTCTGTCCAGCTTTGAAGTGACGTCGCTGCCGAAGATGGTGATGGTGGCGGCGCTGTTTTCGATTGTGTCGGTGATGGTGAGCTCGCGGGCGATGATGCGGGTGACGCCGGGAAAGCTTGTACCGGCATCGTTTGCGGTAAGTGGGGCGTTATTTCTTGTTGTGTGGACGCTGATCGGCCAGTTTCCGCGGGTGTGCGCGGTACTGGTGTACCTGATGATTGTGGGGTTGGGGTCGCTTTTGACGAGCGGGTTCTGGTCGATTTTGAGCGAGCAATTTGACCCACGAACGGCCAAGAAGTATGTGGGCAAGATTGCGGGCGCGGGTACCTTGGGAGGGATCGTGGGAGGGGCGCTTGCCGAGCGCGTGGCAGTGATATATTCGTTGCCTGTGATGCTGCCGGTGCTGGCCGTATATCATTTTTCCGCGGCGGCTCTGTTGTGGAAGCTGCGGAGTTACGCGGAGATACCGGCGGGTGCGGCGAAGAAGGAAGAGGCGTCCGAGCGGTCCGGATGGGAAGTATTGAAGGCCGCGCCGTATCT
>JAENWC010000174.1 GCA_016650235.1 Terriglobia bacterium | reverse complement strand
GGACGGCCGCCGTGTAGTATTCGGTTCCAATCGTTCGGGAGCCTGGGAAACCTGGGTGTCCGATCCTAACGGAACGAGCGCGGTGCAGCTCACGTCCCTTGACGCTCCGATTACCGGCGCTGCGCGCTGGTCTCCTGATGGACAAATGATCGCGTTCGGCTCCAATGGTGAGGGCCAGTTCGAGATTTTTGTGATCCCTGCCGCGGGCGGTAAGCCCCGCCGCATGACTTCCCATCCAGCACTTGATCACGCGCCGGCTTTCTCCCGCGACGGCAAGTGGATCTACTTCGGCTCAAACCGGACTGGACAGTATCAAGTCTGGAAGATCCCCGTATCGGGCGGGGATGCCGTGCAGGTTACGCGGGATGGCGGGTTTGTTTCGTGCGAGTCGCCCGATGGAGCTTACCTCTACTACAACATTCCGGATCCGGCGGCCGGCGCCTCGACCGGCTTGTGGCGCTTACCGGTCTCAGGGGGAAAGGCGGTCAAAGTGTTGGACAACGTTCATGGCGCCACCTTCGCCGTGCTCGAACAGGGCATTTACTACATCGAAACCAACTCGGGTGAAACCCGGCTCCAGTTCTACCACTTTTCGAGTCGCAAATCTACAGCCGTGGCTCGCAATCTCGGAGATGTCCCCAGTACTGGAGGCCTTACCGTTTCTCCCGACGGCCGCACGATTCTCTATTCCAGACTCGACTCCTCTGTCGAGGACCTGATGCTCGTGGAGAATTTCCGGTGAACATGATCGGTCAAACCATCTCGCACTACAGAATCACCGGACAACTCGGTTCGGGCGGGATGGGTGTGGTCTACAAGGCGGAGGACACTAATCTCGACCGTACTGTTGCGTTAAAGTTTCTGGCCGTAGTAGCGAATGGAGCGTTCCATGTTGGACACGTGGAGGAACGGGACTACTTGCTTAACATTCATCGGCAGTCTTTGCTCCGTTGGCGCGCAGGTATTGTCCAATCTCGATTTGACCGAGGTATTGGGCCCAGCCCAGGGGCGTCCCCTTAAAGATGGTGTCCTGGATGTCCAATCTCGCTCCTCGCTCGACCAACAATCGGACCACCGCGACGTGGCCCGCGCAAACGGCCTGATGCAATGGCGTCGCGTGGGAATGCATTCCCTCCGGGTTGTACCGGTTGGGGTCTTCACCTGCATCAAGGAGGAGCCGCACGATATCCGCGTGTCCGAGTTGCGCGGCTAGCGCGAGGGCGCGATGCCGGCTCCCGGGGGCGGAGGCAGGAAGCAATTGGCGTGCGGCAGAGAGCCTGCCCAAGCCAGCAGCGGCGGCGATGTTGTTCACGCGCGCGCCGCGCCTTGCGAGCGCTTCCGCGGCGTCTGGATAGGAGAAAGTCAGGGCCGTCATCAGCGGCGATCCCCATTGACCGGAGCCATGACCCTCGATGGCCGCACCAAAATCCAACAGGGTTTCGGCCAACGCGGCTTGCAGACCGGCTTTGGCAGGGTGGCTGCTCGATACCAACAAGGTCATAGTGGTGCACTGTCCGCCGTACGGGCCGGCCAGCGCGTCGACTTCGGCGCCCGCCTGGAGCAGAATTGTAGCAATTTCCACGGCGTTGTGCGGAGTTTTCTGGCGATTCCCTTCGACGCCATTGGCGGCGACGTAATGCAGAAGCGTGGCGCGATGCACGGGCGGGTCGAAGTGGGTGACACGCGTGGAACGGGATGCAACGAGCCGCGGATTTTCGCGCAACAGCGACTGCAGTGCGGCGAGGTCACCGTTGACGACGGCTTCTACTGCCGATTCGAATTGGCAGACCGGAGAATTCTCCGTAGTTACCGCTTCGACATACTCCACAAGCGCGGACCAACTTTGGAAGTCGCAGCAGCGGGCGACGGTGAGTTGGGCGTCGGCAAGTTGCAGCGCGGCGCTTTGCACTTCGGCGTCCGATACGTTTTTGGGAAGCCATTTGATCTTGGGATCGAGGAATCGCGGGTGGCGCTGCTTGATGCGCTGGATGGCTTCGGGATCGCCGGCGTGGAAGGCTTCCAACAGGTCCTG
This sequence comes from Terriglobia bacterium, assembly GCA_016650235.1. Classification (GTDB taxonomy): domain Bacteria; phylum Acidobacteriota; class Terriglobia; order Bryobacterales; family Bryobacteraceae; genus VFZE01. The sequence continues at coordinate 3,431 of JAENWC010000174.1, read as the reverse complement.
GGCCTGTTTCTGGTATTGGTCCAGACTGGAGCGAAACGGTAGCGGCTGGAGGTCCATCGTGAGCCCGAGACAGCGATGTTATCACGGGCGAAACGCTCCACGGCTGATGGCACAATCTGTGATACTCTCTGCTGATGGATGCGGCGGATTTTCGGCGGATTGCGCTGAGCCTGGAAGGGGCGGAAGAGAGCTCGCACATGGGAGCGCCGGACTTCCGCGTAGGGGGCAGGATCTTCGCGACACTCGCCTCACAAGACAAGGGCTATGGAAACCTGATGCTCACGCCGGAGCAGCAGACGGAGTTTGTTGCGGAGGATCCGGACGTGTTTGTGCCAATTGCCGGTGGATGGGGGAGGATGGGGATGACGCACATCGTACTGGCTGCGGCGCACGAGGATGTGCTGGCGGGCGCATTGCGGACAGCGTGGAAGCTGCGGATGGAGCAGAATGCACGGACGGGGCGAAAGAAGCGATGACAATGCAGCCGGACCGCTCAATGAGGGGACGGAGGCGCGGCGGAATAACGAGGTAGTGTTTCTGGAAAATTTCTCTGGAGAGTTGTGGAGAAAGGTGGCGCAGTGAAGGAATATATGTTGTTGATGTATGAGAACTCTAGCGGGTTTGCGGGACTGCCGGCCGAGGAGATGGAGAAGTTGATTGAGGAATACGTGGCTTGGCGGCAGGAGTTAGCGGCCGAGAAGCGATTTACCGGGGGGAACAAACTTACAGATGAAGGGGGCCGTCAATTGGTGGCGGTGAATGGCCAGATCCTGGTGAGCGATGGCTCGTACGCCGGGGCGAAGGAGGTTCTGGGCGGATACTTCCTTATTAAGGCGGATAATTACGAACAGGCGGTGGAGATATGCAAGGGCTGCCCGCATTTGAGGTTGGGGGGGCGGATTGAGCTGCGTGAGATTGAAGGGATGGGGTAAGACGAAGAGGACAGGCCAGCCTATTGCATTCTACTTGATTTTAGTGTAACCATTAAGGTGGATATGGGAAGCGTCATCGAATCCGGCCAACATTCCGATAGCGCGATTCGCTTCGCGCGGCTTCATCCGGATGAGGAAGGCGGCGTGGAGCTAGCCAACGTTCCGGCGGGCATGATGCTGGAAGTCCGCACCAAGAACCACACCTATACGATTATTCCGCAGCCAAACGGTGAGGCGCTGATCTGGGGCCATCCGGAGCTTTGTCCGGAGCCGATTGCGGTGACCGGAATCGGCTCTTCGCCGGGCGGGTATATCGTGAGGGAAGGCTACTTTTGTCCCGAGATGCGCCTTGTGTTCCGGCACCTGGATCGCCCGATCAAGACGTCGCGGATTCTTGGCGTGCGGGCCTTGTCGCGGCAATAACTAACAATCGAAAATGACGGGCCAGGAGGCCTATCCTAACCTCCCTGGTACCACGTCGATCTGTAGCATTCCATCGGCGGCGGCCACATACTGCATTGGGAATCCTAATTCTGCTCTTACTATGTTGCAGCCTTGCGCTATGGCACTGGCCTTGTAGAATGCGATCTCGCGGTTGCAGCCTTGGCGGCCGAAGCCGCAATCGCTGGACACAATCAATTTTTCAGGTGGGATGAATTGCAGGGCCTTGCGAATTTCGGCGGCCACTTCCTGGGGCCGATCGGCTTGCAGCGAGCGATGGCTGACTGCGCCGATGCAGATTTTTTTCTTGAGATCATTTTTGAAGGGCGCGAACAGTTCGAGGTCCTTCTGATTGCGATCCTTCATCTCGAGCGTCCAGACATCGCCGCGGCAGCGCTCAAGGTAGATCTCCATGGAGGCGGCGTAGCTTGTGTCGTCCATGACGCGCTGCATATTGGGGTTGCCCCAGCAGGTGTGAATCCATAGCTCGACATCGTCGAGGCCTTGCACCTCGCGGTTGAAGGCCTCAATGAGGAACTTCACCTCTTCGTGGTCCTTGCCGTAGGTGTTGGCCATGAAATGGAAAGTGGGCTCTTCAATCTGAATACAGCGGCAGCCGGCATCGCGAAGGGAGAGCAGTTCCGTGTTCATGGCGACGGCCATGTCCCAGATGACCTCGCGCTTGTCCTTGTATCTGGTCGTGTGAATGTCGAGGAAGAGCGCCATGACCTGGGAGCAGCAGGTGCCGAATTTCACCGGCTTGTGTGCACGCGCCTGGGCGAGGCGCCAGAGTTTGGGATAGTCCAGGGGACGGTGCTCGATCTTGTCCACGACATGGGGCCAGCGCCAGCCGGTGTAGATTTCGTTGAGGAGGGTGCCGGGCGGGTAGTGTAACCAGGGAGCGGTGGTTGCTTCCGGTTGGAGGTGGTCGCCTTCAAATCCGGCCCAGCGTTGGAGCGGGTAGTGATGCCAGGCGCGCCCGGCCAGATCCTCATCGACATGGAAGTCGCCGTGGGTGAGTATATCGAGTCCGGCGCGCTCCTGGTCGCTGATGACGACGGCGAGCGCGTCCTGGAACTTTTCGCGATAGCGAACGTCGAGCATGCAGGTGTCGAGCGGCTTGCCGTCCATGGAGACGTCAAACCAGCGAGGCCTGGGGAATGATCCGGTTGTGGTGCTGGGGAGGATGAGGTTAGCGGTGGCGGTGAACATTGGCTTATTGTGAACCTGATTGTTTGATTTTGCGGCGGACGTCATCGAAGAAATTTTGAAGGTAAGTGACATGGGATTGCTGGTTGCCGGCGTCGGGGGCATCGGGTGGAACCACTACGGCAAACCGCTTGCCGTCAGGAGTAATGTCGAAGTTGTAGGCGGCGCCGACAGCTGGAATTCGCTGAGTGGACCAGGCACGCGGGGTGCCTGGGATAAACGAGTCGCCTTTGACTTCATAGTCGACGACCATCAGTTGGAAATCTTCGGTTCGATAGAAGAGCTCTCGGCGGTTGGGAGACCAGCGGGGCATTCTGGCTCCGCCTTTCGAAATCTGCCATTTGCCACCGCTTGCTTTGGAAGCGCTACCGGGAGCGGGCCTTACGAATACTTCGGCGGCTCCGAATTCGGCGGACACATATGCTAGCCAGCGCCCTTCGGGTGAGAAGGCGGGATGAAACTCGGCGAAGGCGGTTGCATGGAAAGGCTCCGGTTTGCCGGCTTGTGGAATGCCGGCGGGATTCCAGTGGATGGGAACGGTCCAAATGTCATAGTTGGTCTGGGGGGCGACATGAGAATAGGCAAGCCTCTTGCCATCCGGGGACAATGATATTGAGGAGAAACTGTTTTTGAATTCCAGCAGGCGCTGGGCGGAGCCGCTGCCATCGGCTGGAATCCAGGAGATGCCGCCGGTGGAGCCGAAGAAAATATGGCGGCCATCGCGCGTCCAGACCGGCATGACTTCATCCTCCGGGCTGAAGGTCAACCGGGTGGTGGTGTTCTTCTTCAGGCTGTGGACCCAAATATCGGAGTTGCCGCCGTCGGTGGAGGCCATCGCCAGATATTGGC
>JAENWC010000173.1 GCA_016650235.1 Terriglobia bacterium | reverse complement strand
TATCAGGCACGGCAGGAGTTGATGCTGTCGTCCATTGCGATGGTGGGCGAGCGGCCGTGGATGGGATTCGGGTTGGGGACGTGGGCGACGGTGTATCCGGCGTATGCTCGATTTGATGACGGATTACGGGATAACCAGGCGCACAACGATTGGGCGCAGTGGGCGGCCGAGGGCGGAGTACCGTTCGTGATGATGATAGCTTGGTGGGCGGGGTGCGTGGGGCGGCCGGCATGGCGCAGCGTGTGGGGAGTGGGAGTATTGATTGTGCTGGTGCACTGTTTGTTGGAGTATCATTTTCAGCAGCGGGCGGCCTTCGGGTACTTCTATTTTGCGATGGCGGGGGGAGTGTTGGCGGAGAAGGAGGACTGATGGGCGCATCGAATCCGTTCGCGATTTTAGAGCCGAAGACGGTGGTGGATCCTGTTTGCGGGATGCAGGTGGAACCTGCGCGGGCAGCAGGCAAGCATTCGCATGAGGGCGTCGAGTATCACTTTTGCAGCGTGCATTGCCTGAATCAGTTTCAGGGGAATCCAGGGAAGTATTTGTCGGGCGAGAGCGCCGCGGAGGCCATGCCGGGCGGGGAGTACACATGCCCGATGCATCCGGAGGTTGTACAGGTGGGTCCCGGGACATGCCCGCTTTGCGGGATGGCGCTGGAGCCGAAAGAATTCAACCTGGAAGAGGAAGACACAACCGAGCTCGATGGGATGACACGCCGTTTGCAGGTGAGTGTGGGGTTCACGGCGCCGTTGTTTGTGATGGCGATGGGCGGGGTGGGACCGGTATGGTTGCAGGCGTTGCTGGCAACTCCGGTGGTGCTGTGGTGCGGGTGGGTGTTGTTTGAGCGCGGCTGGGCGGGGGTGGTGAATCGCAGTCCGAACATGTTCACACTGATTACGATGGGGACGGGGGTGGCATATGGGTTCAGCGTGTTCGCGGTGCTGTTTCCGGGGATGATTCCGGCGGAGTTGCACGGGCATGGCGGAGAGGCGCCGGTCTATTTCGAGGCGGCGGCGGTGATTATCACGCTGGTGCTGCTGGGGCAAGTGTTGGAGTTGCGCGCGCGGCGCGCCACCAGCAGCGCAATACGGGGTTTGCTGGGATTGACGCCGAAGACGGCGCGGCGGATTGAGAAGGATGGGGAGCGGGATGTAGCGATTGAGGATGTGCATCGAGGCGACCGGCTGCGGGTACGGCCTGGGGAAAGGGTTCCGGTGGACGGGGTGGTGGTGGAGGGCGAGAGCGCAGTGGACGAGTCGATGATCACGGGTGAGGCAACGCCGGCGGGCAAGACGGCGGGGAGCCGGGTGACGGGCGGCACGATGAACGGGACGGGTGGATTCGTCATGGAGGCCGAGCGCGTCGGGGCAGAGACTCTGCTGGCGCAGATTGTCCGGATGGTGAACGAGGCGCAGCGGAGCAGGGCTCCGATACAGCGGCTGGCGGACCGGGTGGCGGGATGGTTTGTCCCGGCGGTGGTGCTGATTTCGGGAGTGACGTTTGTGGTTTGGAGCGTATTTGGACCGGAGCCTGCCATGGCGCATGCGCTGGTGAATGCAATCTCTGTGTTGATCATCGCGTGTCCGTGCGCGCTGGGGCTGGCAACGCCGATGTCGATCATGGTGGGGACGGGCCGTGGGGCGGTGGAGGGAGTCTTAATTCGCAACGCAGAGGCGCTGGAAGTATTGAGCAAAGTGGACACGCTGGTGGTGGACAAGACGGGGACATTGACGGAGGGGCGTCCGAAAGTTGTGGAGTTGTACACAGCGGAGGGAGTAAGCGGGAATGAGTTACTGGCGATGGCGGCCGGGCTGGAGCAATCGAGCGAACATCCGTTGGCGGAGGCGGTGATGCGGCGCGCGGGCGAGCTGGGAGTGGCGCCGGTGCAGGCGGAGAATTTCCAGTCGGTCACCGGGCAAGGCGTGACGGGGATGGCGCATGGAGAGATGGTACTGCTGGGGAACGGGCGATTGATGGAGGCGTTTGGGGTGGATGTGAACCAGGCGGCGGCGGGCCATGCGCTACGGTGGAAAACAGAGGGGTGGACAGTGATCTATGTGGCGCGGGGCAAGAGATTGACCGGACTGCTGGCTGTGGCTGACCCGATCAAGGCGTCCACTCGTGAAGCGCTGGATATGCTGCGCGGGGAGGGACTGCGGATTGTGATGCTGACCGGGGACAGCAAAGAGGCGGCGGGTGCGGTAGCCCGGCAATTGGGGATTGAAGAGGTGGAGGCGGAGGTGTTACCGGGGGCCAAGCATGAGGCTGTGTCGCGGCTGGTGGAGACAGGTCACGTTGTGGCGATGGCCGGGGACGGGGTCAATGATGCGCCGGCGCTGGCGCGGGCTCAGGTGGGCATCGCGATGGGCAACGGGGCGGACATCGCGATGGAAAGCGCTTCGGTCACGCTGGTGAAAGGGGACCTGAGGGGAATTGTACGGGCGCGGCGGCTGAGCGCGGCAGTGGTGCGCAATATTCGCGAGAACCTGTTTTTCGCCTTTTTTTACAATTTGCTAGGCGTGCCTGTGGCGGCGGGATTGTTGTATCCCTTTTTCGGAATACTGTTGAGTCCGATGATGGCGGCGGCGGCGATGACGTTGAGTTCTGTTTCAGTGATCGGGAATGCGCTACGGCTGCGGCGGGCGCGGTTGTAAAGCAGGTTGTGAGTGACTACAGACCTAGCGGGGATATGCCGATAGACAGGAATGCTCAAGGATATCCAGCACATCTCCCGGTGCTTCGGAAGGGTGATGGCCCTGCTCTATCTTCCGTTGGCAACCGTCTTCGTAATTTTCTGCTTTCCCTTATGACACCGACCCATCCATTGGAAGAGCAGCGGGGAACCTTGACGAAGCCAAGAAGTTCTACGACGTGGCTTATAACGCTGAAAGCGGCGGTGAGACCAAGAGACCAAGTATGTGGAGGTGGAAAAGACCAGCGCGCGCATGGCCGGCGTTCAACAACAGATGAAAGCGTTGATTCGCGCCTATGGGTTGGAGAAGAGGAAAGTGTTGGAGGTGGGCTCGGGCACCGGCACGTTGCAGGATCTGGTTCCGGACTACACGGGCCTGGACCTCGCATCGAGCGTCCAGCGCTATTATCACAAACCGTTTGTGGCCGCCTCGGCTACCGCGATGCCGTTCGCGGACAATTCCTTCGACGCCATCTGGTCCATTTGGGTGGTGGAGCACATTCCAGAGCCCGAACGCGCCCTGATGGAGATGCGGCGGGTGCTGAAACCGGGCGGAATTCTCCTGCTGGCGCCGGCTTGGTTCTGCACGGCGTGGTCGGGCGAAGGCTACGAAGTCCGTCCGTACAGCGATTTTGATATCGGAGGCAAGTTCATCAAGGCGAGTGTTCCGATTCGCAAGAGCATGCCGTTCCTGTTTTTGTCCATCCTCCCGGTGCGGGTGGTACGATTCGCGCAGCATAAGCTGGATGGCGGTCCGACGCGGCTCCGCTTCCGCGCCTTGCAGCCGAATTACGAAAAGTTCTGGGTACCGGACAGCGATGCAGCCGTGTCTTTGGATAGCTACGAAGCGATGCTATGGTTCCGCAGCCGGGGTGATGAGTGCCTCAACTGCGGGAGCGACTTGGGGGAACTAAACGAGGTCCGCAAAGACTTGGTTCTGAGAATAAGGAAGCCGGATGTGGGCCGGCGTCTCTAAGAAAGGCGGCAAAGCAGCTAAGCGATGTCTTTCGCGCTAAGCCCGAGCTTGGCAAACCAAGGCTTGGCCGGCTTGAGGGCGGCGTTGACTGCGCCGATATTCTTGACGCCTTCGGTGGACAGCCAATCTTCGAGGGCCTTGACGCCATGCTTTCCATAGACGGGGATGCCCTCCTTCCACGTGGCGCGGCCGCAGAGCACGCCGGAGAAATCCGTACCGGCTTCGGCGGCCATGCGCAAGGATTCAGTGAACTGATCGTTGCTGACGCCAGCGCTCAGATAAATGAAGGGGCGGGAAGCCACGGCGGCGGCGCGGCGGAACAGGTCGAGGGCCTCTGAGGAGGATTGCGCTTTCTGGCCTTTGTAAACGGAACTACCTTCGACATAGTTGGCGTTGATGGGCACTTCCACCTTGAGGACGTCCACCTGATACTGAGGCTTGGAGAACTCCTCCATACTCTTGATGACGATCTCGGGCTTGATCCTGGCATACTCCACGCCCTTTTCATCACCGCCCTTGGGATCGTAACCAATGAACTCGAGGAAAAACGGGATGTCGTACGAGTCGCACTCGGCGCCGATGCGTTCGATAAAGGCGTGCTTGATCTCATTGACCCGCTTATCCTCAAACGGGGTGTAGTAGATGAGGATCTTGACAGCGTTTGCGCCCCAATCGACGATGCGCTTGACGGAAACGTCGGGCAGCAGGTCAGGCAGGCGGCCCGGTTGGGTGTTGTCGTAGCCGCTCTTCTCGTAGGCAAGCAGAAGCCCGGCGTTGGAGGAGCGAGCCTTGGTGGCGTGCAGGCCGTACTCGGGGTCGAGCAGGATGGCGCTGGCGTGAGGCGTGAGGATGCGTGTTACCGCGGTCTTGAATTCATCCATCATCTCGCCGGTGACGGCGGTTTGTTCGATGCCGCGCGCCTGTGCGATGGACTTCAGGAGGCTTCCGCGCTGGTCCATGGCAGCCGCGGCAATCACTCCATCCTTGTTGGACAGAGACTTCAGGTGTTTGATTTTTCCTTGGGATAAAGACATGGGGGTTAGATTTCCCATTATATCGTGCCGGCACGGGGAGCGTTAACCACCGCGCGGGTTAGGGCTGTCCCGGGGACGAGTCTCCGTTGAGCAGAGTCTGTTCGAACCAGGCGACCAGAGCGGACATTGCGCGCTTGGCGTCGTCGCCGCGGAAGCCGTGGCCAGCGCCCTCGAGGATGATTTTTTTCGAGTGAATGTTGTGCTGTTCAAAGGCAGTCTGCATGCGGTGGGAGTGGTCCACGGGAACGAGCGCGTCTTTGTCGCCGTAGATCAGCAGTGTGGGCGGATCATCGGGTCTGGTGTTCCTGCCATCATCCTACACTGGCGTTGAGCCTGGTTCAAGGTTTCACCAGTCCACTGCTTCGGTGTCGCGGACACCCTTCAAGAAGAGCCTCTTTGGCCGTTTGCTGGAAATGGCGAGCAGGGTTTGACAAAAGGGGTGATGGAGATCCCACCCTCCAGGCCCACCCTCCATGCGGGCAGCGTGCTACGATCTGCCAATGGAAACGTTAGCAGGTAGCGTTGCTGTTGTCACCGGAGGCGCCTTCGGCGTTGGTCGCGGGATCGCGGACGCGCTTGCTCAATAGGGGGCACGGCTGTTCGTAACCGGCCGCTGGGTGCACGATGGTGCACCCAGCGACGAACACATCAGGGGCATACGCTGCGACCACCGGTTAGATGAAGAGGTCACGGCGGCGTTCGAGCGCATGAGTCAGGAGGCCGGGAGGCGTCAGCATGGCTCGACCTGAGCAATTCAGAATCCCCCGAGTTCATCGGACGTGCCGTCGCGGCGCTTGCGGGAGATCCCGACGTCATGCGACACACGGGAACCGTGCTGATGGCCGCTGCCTTGGCCGCGGAGTACGGCTTCACAGACATTGATGGCAAGGCTCCTCGCCCCCTAACGCGCGTTGATGTTTAGGCTCCGCGTTGGCTGTCAAAATAGGAGAATGCCGGAGTATCAGCGAAGCGTACACGCGGTTTTCGACCTAAAGTATCACATTGTATGGACGACGAAATACAGGCACAGAGTGATGCGGGGGCGAGTTGCGGAGCGTGCCCGCGAACTGATCAAGCAGACGTGCGAATCACGAGGGGTGTCGATCATAAGAGGAGCAGTTTCGCCGGATCACATCCATATGTTGGATCAGCACCACCGGACCTATCGCCCTCCAAACTGGTGCAGTACCTCAAAGGGAGATCGTCTCGAAGATTGCAAGACGAGTTCCCCGAGCCGAGGAAGAAGTACTGGGGGCAACACTTGTGGGGACGAGGATATTTCTGTGCGACTGTCGGCGTAGTAAACGAAGAGGTCGTGAAGCAATACATCGAGAACCAGAAGTGGGATGAAGAGGATCATTTCAAAATCACCTCACACGAATAATCTAGAGCGGCTTTAGACGCAGGCGGCCCACCGGCTTTCATCTGGTGGTCGCTCAGTTCATCGGGAAAGCTGAAACGCGAGTTGGCTGGGGGGCGTCCATGAGGCCAAATGAAACGCGCAACGGTTTGGTTGGGCTTGCTGATGGGGCTGGCAGCGCCGCTAGGGGCACAGTACAGGCACCACAAGCATTTCTTCACGGCGGGCGGGGGAGCGGGAGTGCCGTCGGGGGATTTGAAGCGATACCTGTCCGATAGTCCTGCGTTCCGGTTCAACTACGGGTATCGATTCCACAGGTTCTTTCAAGTGGACACAGGGTTGGACGTGGTGTTTTATGCGGCCGATGTGAACGACTATTACGAGAGCCAGGTGGGGGATCTGCGCATACGCGACTATCAGTACTTTGTGCCGCTGGGCGGGCGCACGATCCTACCGCTGGCCGGGGATCGGGTGCTATTGTCGTTTGGCGGGGGAGGCGCGTATGTGAGATACCAGGAAAGTATCCGCCAGCCGTTTGGCGAGTACGGTCCGAGGGTGGAGTGTCCTCCGTGCCGTTCGCGGAGCGGGTGGGGTTACTACGGATTGATTGGGGGAAGCGTAGCGCTGGACCGCAGGAAGATGTTGCGGTTGGGGGTGACGAGTCAAGTGTACCGGGCGGAGACATCGGGCGATGCGTTTGGGGGAGTGCCGCCGGTGCGGACCAAGGACAAGTGGGTGAACACGATGGCGGAATTGACGGTTAGTTTTTAGCGGGGCTGCCGTTGCGTTGCGGGCGACGGCGGTCTTAGAATGGCGGAATAGTGAACGCTGCCTGTTCGGTTCAGGGAGTCACGATAAGGCTGACCGCTGAACGCTTGGTTCACATCACGGAAGAGCATTCCGAACTTGCCGGGTATCTGTTTGAGATCTTGGGAGTGATCGAGGAACCCGGCGCCATATACGAGGGCAACCTTGGCGAACATTTGGCGTGCCGCGAGACCGAGCCTGGCAAGCACCTGGGGTAGTCATCACTGCATTTTTCACGAGACGAATGAGGCAGCTCGAAACGAGGAAGAAGCTATGGCAACGTTGACATGTCAGTGTGGTTGTTATAAAATGTACTTTTAAGTATCATTTAGATTTTGGAGGTTATTGAATGGTCAACTTAACAGAACGCGCGATTTCAAAAGTGCAGGAGATTCTGAGCTCGCAAGAGCCCGCGCCGGCCGGTTTGCGCCTGTCGGTGGTAGGCGGCGGCTGCTCCGGGTTCAGCTACTCGATGGCTTTCGAGAACACGCCGAACATGCTGGACAAGACCTACGACTACAGCGGTCTCAAGGTATTTGTGGATCAGGCCAGCCTGTTGTATCTGGACGGCGCAGAGGTCGACTACGTCGAGAGCATGGAAGGCTCCGGCTTCAAGTTCAACAACCCGAACGTGAAGTCCACCTGCGGCTGCGGCAGTTCGTTTAACGCCTAAACCAAGAGACTACGAGCCCCGCCCTGACAGCCGGTCTCGTCCATTTTATACCTCCAGCGAAAGATGACGGGGACCGCGTTGATCTGTTGGAAGTACAGATGGATGCGATCAATCCTGTTTGCTGGCGACGCGGATACCCCGCAGCATGCTGCGCGCCATTTTGCTGAACATGGTCTCGACGATGTTGAGCCATGAGCCGTGTGTCGGCGTGAAGACGAACTCGAATCTTTTGGGGTGGAGTTTTAGCCAGCCAGGCTTGTGTCTCCTTTGATGTGTGCGCCGAGTGGTTGTCGAGCAGGATGCGAATCCGGGTTTGAGGCGAGTAGCCCTCGTCCAGCTTCCCCAGCAGCGCGATGAAGTCTACGCTGGCGTGGTGATCGCTGACGATCTCGGTGACTCGGCCGGTGTGAAGATCGAGGCCAGCCAGTAACGACACCGTTCCAAGCCGCTTATACTC
>JAENWC010000172.1 GCA_016650235.1 Terriglobia bacterium | reverse complement strand
GGGGTCTAAACGAATGGCCTGCTCGACCGCCGCTCTCAATTTCCGTACCTCGTCTGGTATATCCAGCCTGAACTGACCCGACCTTGTGGCGTAGGCCATGGCCAAGCCTGCGTAAGCGGGAGCGAACGAGGGGTCTTTGGCGATCGCTTCCTCCAGGGGACCGATGCTTTGGTCGAACCCGGGCCAGCCGTGCTGAATCTGTAAGGCCCGGGCGCGAAGGTAGAGATCATACGCTTCGGCGCTGGTCTCATAGCGCCGGCGGCCCTGGCCGAGTTTCAACCGCAAGCCGTTAACGATACCTCGAGAAATCTCGTCCTGGATAGCGAGGACATCCGTCAGCTCACGGTCGTATCGACCCGACCACAGAGAGAAATCGTCACGCACGCGAACCAACTGCGCGTTGATCCGCAACTGCGTGCCGGAGCGCAAGACTGAGCCTTCCAAAATGTATTCGGCATTGAGCCGTTTCCCAGCATCGCGTACGTTTTGTTGCTTGCCCTTAAAGACGAAAGACGAAGTTTGAGAACGCACGGCCAGCCCGTCAATAATGGACAGATTGCGGATGATCTCGCCCGTGAGGCCGTCGGCGAAGTAGTCGTCGGCCGGGTCCTGGCTGAGGTTGGTCAACGGCAGAACCGCAATCGGAATGGGCGGTGCTTGACGCTGAAACCGCCACCAACCGGCGGCAGCCAAGGAGACTACGACGCCGGCAACGGCCACCATGGCCCAAGGTGGTGCAGACCAGCGTTTCTTGGGATCCGCCAAGCCCCCGGCTTCGGGCGGTGTCTCAGACCGCAGGAACACAGGCCGATAGCCGCCTTTCGGCAGCTCAATAACTACTTGGCCAGCCGCCCCTTCGGCGGCATAATACTTCGCCAGGCGGGCGCGGAGTTTGCCGGCCTCGGTACGCACCACCGAATCCTGCCGTACGTCGTAATCCGGAGGGCGGCCGAAGACCTCCACGCCGATAACCGATTCCTTGAGTTGGTCCCCGCAGTCCGAAAGCTCCTGCTCGACCACGAACTTCAGGAAGCCGCTTAGCCGGTCGTTGCGAGCGAATCCCTCGCTGGACAGGATCCTATCCAGTTGGCTACGGACGACCTCGCTGCTACATCTCTCCATGAACGCCATCCACCTGGGTGCAATTGTACCAACGTGTTACGTGTGTAGACCACCCCCCATCTACCCCTCGCTTCTTGCGTTTTTTTCCGTACCAGCCGCATGGTTAGTCATGCGGATTTTTCTCTTATCGGCGCAGTCTGTCACCAGATGCCCGGCGCGGATCATCGGTACGTGTGTGCTGATAACACTTGTTTCGGCGTCTTCCTCCAACGCGCAAACGGACGCCGTCTGTCGTCAGCAACACTTCGGCAAATTTTCAGAATGGTCCGCGGCGGTTAATCTGGGCCCGGTCGTCAATGCCATAAATCTCGATTTTCACCCGTCGACTTCCCCGAACGAGTTGAGTCTTTACTTTAGCTCAAACCGTCCCGGAGGAATCCTCACGGGCGCCGGCGACAGAAATGAAGACATCTGGGTCACTCGCCGCGCTGGCCTCGATGCCCCTTGGGGAGCGCCGCGGACCCTGGGTCCAAACATCAATACGGAGTTCCGCGAGAATTCTCCCAAGTTAAGCCGGGATGGACACTGGCTGATCTTCGGCAGCGGACGGCCCACAGGTAAGTGCGTTGCCGATAGCGTGGTTGAGTTCTATATTTCGTACCGCGAGAACGCTGACGACGATTTCGCCTGGGAACCAGCCGTGAACTTCGGTTGTGATTTTATCGGCAAAGGTGAGAATCTGAGTCCGGCCTTCTTCCACGATGATGACAAGGGGATCACGACAATGTATTTCAGCAGTCCCCGGACCGGAGATTCGCTGTTGGCCTCTGATATTTATGTGAGCACGCGCCGCTTCCATGGCGCCTTCGGCCCGGCCGCCCTTGTCCCCGAGCTCAACAGCCCGGTTGCTGATGTTGCTCCGTCGATCCGCGGGGACGGGCTGGAAATGTTTTTCAAGAGGGGCCTGCCGCCGCCCGGCCCCGCTGATTTGATGGTAGCCACACGAGAGACTACTTCTCAAACGTGGACAGCACCGAAGAGTCTAGGACCACTGGTTAACACCGGCTTTGACAATCAACAGCCGTCACTTTCCTGTGATGGTACGACTCTCTATTTTGTGTCGAACCGCCCTGGAGGTCTCGGGAATGCAAATTACGATATCTACGTCTCGACGCGGAAAAAACTGGAGGAGCCAGCGCCGGTGTTGCTGTCCGCTTCGCACGACGGGTCAAGACAGGGCGCGATCCTGCACGCGGGGACTTCCCAAGTCGCCTCGTCGAGCAACCCCGCCTTTGTTGGAGAAGCGTTGGAAATATATGCCACAGGCCTCGTTGACGGGAGTGCTGTTGCTCCGCAAATTACCATCGGAGACAGGGTGGCTGATGTCCTGTTTTTTGGGAAGGCCCCAGGCTTCGCCGGTCTGAACCAGGTGAATGTCCGGGTGCCTGGCATTTCCCCAGGACCTGCCGTCCCGGTGCGCTTGACTTACCTCGGCCGCCTGAGCAACGAAGTCACCATTGGCTTGCGGTGACCATCTACCCCTCACTCCTTGCGTTTCTTTCCGGATTAGCCGCATGGTTAGCCAGGCGAATTTTTGTGCTATCGACGCTGCTTTCGGCAACCTGTTTCGGACAGGGCCTGGAGGGCGCTTCCGGAACCTGGAAGATGAATGCGGCCCGATCCACGTTCGCGGGCGGCGCTCCATTCAAGAGCTTGACCGTTCGGATCGAACGCCACCCCAAGGGCGAGGTGTTCACGCTGGATCGCATCGAGACCGACGGACGAACCACCAACTACAGCACGATTCTCTACCTGGACGGTGAGCCACGACGGTTCGAGGATTTCGGATGTTCCGGAATTCAATCGTCGCGGCGGGCGGACGAGCGGACGGTAGAGATCGTGCGCATGTGCGCGAGTGGGGGATGGATGCGGCTCCTGCGGCGCGCCTCGGCCAAGTCGAACGAACTCGTTCTGGAGATTACGGAGCAATCCGCGGATGGCCGGCGTTTCGATCGGCGCCTGACGCTTGAGAGGCAATAGGCAGTATGCCGGCGGCGCTCCCGGGCAAGTCGCGGGTCTTGTGCAAATCAACGCGCAGATTCCCGTGGGAGTGCAGCCTGGAGGCTATGTTCCTGTTACCCTGGATGCGTCCAGGACGCCGGGCGCGGTGTGGGTCGCGGTGTCGGGAAACTGATTCGCAAGGAGTGCATGATGAGACGCATCTTCGGATTTCTGCTCATGTTATTGGGATCTTCCGGCTACCACTCAGCGATGGCCCAATCCACGGGATCTTTCAAGGCGGCCGGTAACATGACGATGCCTCGCGCCGGCCATACGGCTACATTACTGCCCAATGGCAAGGTCCTGATCGCCGGCGGATCATCCTCCGCCACGCGTTCCGAGGCGGTGACCGGCGCCGAGATCTACGATCCTTCCGACGGCACCTTTATACAAGCCGGCAACATGACGACGGCCCGACTTCGGCACACCGCAACGCCTCTCCCTGACGGCAGGATCCTGATCGCTGGAGGCTTGGGTTCCTTCGACAACCGTCTCCCGGCGGTGGCAACCGCGGAACTCTATGATCCTGTCACCGGCAGGTTCGCCGCAACCGGCAGCATGATCGCGGGCAAGTCGTCGAATACGGCTACGTTGCTCAACAACGGCAAGGTCCTCATCACGGGTGGTCCCCGTGCTGAACTTTATGACCCCGCTACGGGCCTCTTCACCGCCACCGGGCCGTACGCCGGCAGGAGCGCCGAATCCGTGTCCACTGCCACGTTGCTCCCGGACGGACGAGTCCTTTTCGCCGGTTGGTCGGGCAATTGTGAGCCTACTGAACTTTACGATCCCGTCACTGGCACATTCAGCGCTACGGGCCCGATGACCGGATGCGACAACGTTTACACGGCTGGTACCTTGCTCATGGACGGCAAGGTTTTGTTTGCCGGAAATATTGAGAGTAACTACGTGGCGGCCGCAGAAGTATTCGACCCTGCGACCGGGACATTCACTCCTCTCGAAGGTGCGCCCGTGGCCGCAGTGTCCACATTTACGCTCCTTCCAGATGGAACGGTCCTGATCGCCGGCGGAGTGCTCCCCGGGGGTGGTGGCGGCCCCCTCGCCTCGATTTACGATTCCACGACCGGCAAGTTTGCTTTTGCAGGGGAGATGACCATCGGCCGGGCTGTGAACGCAGCGACCCTGCTGTCCGATGGGACAGTCTTAATCACTGGCGGCTTTGGCCCCCGACCGCCTTCCGTGGGGCTGCCCACTACCGAAATTTTCGTGTTGGCCAGCGCCGAAATATACAAACCATTCCTGTTGAGGCCCGCTCCCGCGCTGCTCGCTCTTTCGGGCGACGGGCGAGGCCAGGGCGCGATCCTCCACGCAAGGACCGCCCGAGTGGTCACGGCCAGCGATCCCGGCGTTCCGGGAGAGGTGCTGGAAATCTACAGCACAGGCTTGCAGGATGGCAGTGTCATCCCGCCGCAAGTGGCGATCGGCGGCCGCTTGGCCGAGATCCTGTATTTCGGCAATGCTCCAGGATTCATAGGTCTGAACCAGGTGAACGTACGCGTGCCGAGCGGCGTCCCGCAAGGACCGGACGTCCCAGTGCGTTTGAACTACCTCGGCCGCCCGAGCAATGCAGTCACAATCGGAGTGCAGTGAGTTTTTTGGAGACCGGAGATGAAAACCAGTTTTGTTCTTCCGCTTCTCTTGTTGGGTGCAGCCGGCCACGGCACAATAGCGCTGGCGCAATCGCCCGGTACGTTTTCTGTAACCGGTCGCATGACGACGCCCCGCCTTAGCCATACCGCCACCCTGCTTCCCAGCGGAAAGGTACTGGTTGCCGGTGGACTTCGGGAAATCGCTTCTCGCGATCTCAATCCAATACTCGCCACCGCCGAACTCTACGATCCTTCCACTGGCGCGTTCACTGCCACTGGCAACATGACGACGCCCCGCGCTAGCCATACCGCCACCTTGCTCCCCGACGGCAGGGTGTTGATCGCCGGAGGCCGCCCGGAACTTTTTTTGAATTACGGTCCCCCTTTTAGCCTTGCCAGCGCCGAACTTTACGATCCATCTACTGGGGCTTTCACCGCTACAGGCGATATGATCGCCGCCCGAGATAGCCAGGGAGCCACGCTGCTCACAAGCGGCAAAGTTTTGATCGCGGGTGGGACCGCCCCCAATGCTGAACTCTACGACCCCGCTACCGGCAGGTTCTCCCCTACCGGAAAGTACTCCAGCCGGCCCTCCGACATCAACACCGGCCAGGCAGCCGTTTCGACGTTGCTCCAGGACGGCAGGGTCCTGATCGTTTGGGAGCAACCGGTGCTTGGAGTACCCGCTCCAGGCGGAGTCGCCGCCGAGCTCTATGATCCCGACTCCGATACTTTCACGGCTACCGGCACGACGATCGCTTTATCCCATCATGAAGGCTTGCCTTCGGCAACTTTGCTCATGAACGGCAAGGTCCTGGTTGCCGGTGGCGCGACGGAGAACCTCTTTCGTATCAGCGCGGAACTATACGATTCCTTGACCGGAACCTTCACTGCCACTGGCAACATGACCACAGGTCACGTGCGCCACACGGCTACGCTGCTACCGGACGGTACGGTCTTGCTGGCCGGCAGCTATTTGTTCGAAAGTGGTCTTGCCACCGCCGAGATTTATGGCCCCGCGACGGGCACATTCGCCGCTACAGGTAACATGATTACGGCGCAGAGAAACCTACAAGCGGCTACCTTGCTGAATAACGGTCAGGTCTTATTCACAGGGGGCGTCACCTTTCCTTATACGATCACCTCCAGCGCAGAGATTTATCATCCCGCAGTCTTGGCGCCCGCGCCTCAGTTGTTCTCTCTTTCGGGCGACGGGCGAGGCCAGGGCGCGATCCTCCACGCAGGGACCGCCCGAGTCGTTACGGCCAGCGATCCCGGCGTTCCGGGAGAGGTGCTGGAAATCTACAGCACAGGCTTGCAGGATGGCAGTGTGATCCCTCCGCAAGTAGCAATCGGCGGCCGCTTGGCCGAGATCCTGTTTTTCGGCAATGCTCCAGGATTCATAGGTCTGAACCAAGTGAACGTCCGTGTCCCGAGCGGTGTCACGCCCGGGGCCGGGGTTCCTGTGCGCTTGACGTACCTCGGCCGCCCGAGCAATGCAGTCACCATCGGAGTGCAGTGAAATTCGTGAGGTGAGATGAAGTCCATTTTGGGCACCGGGCCGGAGCGGCCATAAGCGACGTGGGCAAGGCGATTAAACGTATGGGGAATCGAGCGCACAGACGGAATCTGTCCCAGCACAGACAGCCGCCAACACGGCCGGCCGCTTGTGCGAAACTGGGCTTGTGAACCGCTGGTTCATCGTTTGCCTTGCCGTGCTCCCGCTGGCCGCGCGCGCCGGCGCGGGCCAAGCCTTGTTGTACTCCCAGAGCACCGGCGCCCCCACGCCGTTCCCCCGCATCGCCAATACGGAAATCTTTGCCGTAGACGTCCAGACGGGCAACCGGCGGGTGGTCTTCTCCGATTTGGGTTTAGACTGGCTATTGCTGCCTGCGTATCCAGGCGGCGGCGAGCGTCAGACCATGGTCGCGGCCAGTGGCAGAATTTTCGCCCGTGGTTTGCCTACAACTCGCTAGGCGCGGACGCGGAACTCGGCCAACGCATCAGGGTTGATGTCCAGGCCGATGCCTGGGAAGTCGGAAGCCAGAATCTCACCGTTCTCGATCCGGTACATTTCCTTCGTGCGCAGCACTTGGACGCCGGGCGCCCACTGCTGTTGGGGCAGCAGCGGAGGCGCGATCAGCGCGACCTCCTGCCACTCAGAACCGATCGCAAAAGTCGCCTGGAGCCAGCCGGCCAGCATCAGTGACATCGTGCCGTGGAGGATGCAGGGCACGTGATAGCCCTCCGCCATGAATGCAACCTTGCGGCACGTGAGGATGCCGCCGGAACCACGGCCTTCGGGCTGCAAGATGTCATATGTGCGATGCAGGAGGCACTTCTGAAATGCGCCCACGCCAACGTACCCTTCTCCGCCGGTGATGGGCATATCCACCATGGAGGCCACTTGCGCCGGAGATCGATAGTCGTCCCGCGCAAAGGGTTCTTCCAGCCAATAGGCTCCGCTGCGCTGCAACGCCCGCGCGACCTTGAGCCCGGTATCGAAGTCCCAAACCTTCTGCCCGACGCTCTCAGGCAGATGCGCCGTGCGGTCAAACATGATGGCGAAGTCCGGGCCTGTGGCAGCGCGGATCTCGGTACAGGCGTCGGCGTCATCGAGGGGATTCGGCCGCCAGGCGCGAATCTTCATTCCCTTGAAACCCGCCTGCTTGAGCCGCACTGCCTGGTCGGCCTGCTCCTGATATGAGACGTGCTGCTGATCGGCCTTGCCCTTCCAAACACAGGTGACGTAGGCTTTCACTCGATCGGAGGCGCCTCCCAACAGCCGGTAAACGGGCTGCTTCGCAATACGGCCGATCGCGTCCCACAGAGCATGCTCCACACCGCCCCACTTCTCCAAGCCATCCGCCAAGTGCCGCTCGATGCCGAAGAGGTCGCGGCCCACCAGCAGTTGACGAACGGCCGCCAGGTGCGCATTGCCGGGTCCGGCGAACGAGTAGCCTTTGACGCCCGCGTCGGTGGAGATTTCCACTACGTTGAACGCATAGTTCAGGCCCGATTCCGCTTCGGCTTTCGAAACGGGAATGCGGATGTCATAGAGATCGACGCCGGAGATCTTGACCTGCCCGGCGTCCAAGGCCGACGCAGCCAACCCAGCGATACCCGACGTGAGAAACGTTCGACGATCAAGCACGGACACGATACTCCTTGAGGGCATCTTCGTTCACTTCCAAGCCAAGGCCGGGCGCATCGGGGAGATGCACAAAGCCGTTCTCGATGCGCCAGGCCTGCTTGTTCTTGAGGAGGACCAGACCCGGCTGCCATTCTTCCGTGGGCAGGATGGGTCCGCCGATCATCTCCTGCCATTCGCAGTTCGTCATTGAGCAGCCCGCCTGGATGTAGCCGGCGAGCGCAAATCCATTCGCGCCGTGTTGGATGCAGGGCACGCCGAAGGAAGCCGCCAGCGTGGAAATCTTCTTTGCCGCCCAGATGCCGCCACAGATCCGCGTGTCCGGCTGGACCACGTCGTAGGTTTTGTTGTGCAGAAACGCAGCGAACTCGTAGAGAGTACGGCCCAACTCGCCGCCCGTGATCAGGATGTCCACCTCGGCCGCCAGACGCGCGGGACCCTGCAGGTCCATGCCGTCGAACGGTTCTTCGAGCCAATAGGCATTATGCTTCTCGAGACCACGGGCGACCGCGAGAGCCGTGGGATAATCCCAAACCCAGCCGGGACGCACAGCGGTGCGATCCAACATGATCTTGAATGAGGGACCGGCGGCGGCGCGAATGACCCCAACAGCATCGCAATCGTCGAGCGGGCGTGGCCGCCATGCGCGAATCTTCATCGCCGTGTAGCCGCTTTTCTTGAGCCGTACCGCAAACTCCGCCTGCCGTTCGTAGGGAACGTCGGACTGGTCCTGCTTGCCAGGGAAGACAGTGGTGCGGTAGATCCGGAGCCGGTCGCGGGCTTTACCGAGAAGTTCGGCCACCGGCCTTCCGGCGATCTTGCCCGCCGCGTCCCACAGAGCGTGCTCGACGCCGGACCAGCCTTGGGTGCGCGACTCGCCGCTCTGCATCTGCAGGCGCTTCATGTGGCGGTCGATGGCGAAGAGCTCCGCGCCCACCAGCGTTGGCTTCACCCAACCATCGAGCAGTTCGCGCGAAACCGGAATGAAAGACGTGCCGGTGACACCCGCGTCTGTTTGCACGCGCGTCACGGCGAAGCGGTACATCCTGAGCGGGTCCGGCGCACCGCCGTCCGGCACGCGCGCGAAGAACGACTCAATGCCGGTGATCTTGACTGGCGGGGCGGCCATCAACGCGCCGCCCGCCGCTGCCAGGAAAATTCTGCGGTCTACCACTGAAGCCGCCCGGCGATCTGGAGAATGCGCGGGTCCGCTGCGCCGGTGACGCGACCGAACGTGGCGACGTTCTGCGTGCCAATCGGGTTGAAAAACTGCGTGTGGTTGAAGACGTTGAACCACTCAAAGCGCAGTTGGAGCTTCGAGGCTTCGCCGAGGAAGGCGATAGGGAAGTTCTTGGCCAGTGAGACGTCCCACTGATTGACACCGAAGCCAGGCTGGGTGTTCCGCGCGGCAGTGCCGAAAGTGCCGAGTGCCGGGGTGGAGTAAGCCGCGCGGTCGAGCCCTATAAGGCCGTTGGCGCGCGGGTCCAGTTTACGCGCAGGGACGCCGGTGGCATTCGCGCGCTGCGAGCCGCTGCCGACGCGGGCCAGGTCTCCGGCGGTGCCGACGGAGAACGGCGCGCCGCTGCGGAAGTTGACAATGCCGTTCAACTGCCAGCCGCCGAAGAGGAAGTCCGCCGCCTTATTGTCGATGTTGATGGCGCGGCCGCGGCCTACGGGCAAATCGTCCACGAAGCCGGTGATGAAGTTGTGGCGAATGTCGCTGTCGGCGAGGCCGCGCTCGGGACGGCGGTCATACATATTCTGGCCGGCGGCGCCGGAGTCAATCAACTTGCCGTACGTGTAGGCGCTCATCAAAGAGAGTCCCTTCCAGAGGCGCTGCTCCATGCGCACGAACGCGGCATTGTAGTTGGACCACTGATAGTTAGCGGTCTGGCTGAAGCCGGGCAGCGCGCGCGGGAAAGGCGATCGCAAGCTGAAGGCCTCCGGATTCGCGCCATCGCGCGGCAGACGCGGCTGGTTCACCAGGATGGAGCCCACCTGCTTTTGGCCGGTGTTGCCCATGTAGCCCACTTCCACGGGCAGGCTCGGCTTGAGCTGATGCTGGATGTTGAGGTTGTAGGAGTACATGTAGCCGTCGCGGCGGTTGAGGTCGTTGTTTCCGCCGACGCTGCCGGCCAGTTGCGCGGCGGTGGGGAACAGGTCCGTAAGCAGCGTGGGCGTCTGGTTGGGCAGATTGACGAGAGTCCCTTGCACAAAGAACGGCAACGTGCTGGTCATACTTCCCAACGTTGCGCCACCAGTGTTCAACAGGCTGAAGATGCCTATGCCGGCGCGGACGACGGTATTCGATGACGCGCGGTAGGCGATGCCGAGGCGCGGCAGGAAGTTGTTCTTGTCGGCGCGAATGGGCCGCTCGGGCAGCACGACAGCGCTGGTATTCACAAGGCCGACGCCAGGTTCGTAATATTGCTGGCGGCCGGCGAGGAGTTGCCGGTTGGTACCGAGATCGAAGTTTGCCAGGCGTCCGCGCCAGGTTTGGAACACTTCGTAGCGCAGGCC
Source organism: Terriglobia bacterium (assembly GCA_016650235.1). GTDB lineage: Bacteria > Acidobacteriota > Terriglobia > Bryobacterales > Bryobacteraceae > VFZE01. The sequence continues at coordinate 3,108 of JAENWC010000172.1, read as the reverse complement.
AATATTGAGAGTAAACTTGTCGGTGACCCGCCAGTCATCCTGAAAAAAACCCGCCGCGCGCGTGCCAATGGAATACTTGGCCACGCCGCCAAACTCGGCCGAGATGCTGCCCAGGCCGCCGGTGGCGCTGGAAGGCATGCCAAGCAGGTAATCGGCGAAGGACTCGCCGGTATAGAAGTTATTCTGGAAGTTGAAAATGCCGTTCTGGTTGGAGCCCTGATCGTAGCCGATCATCAGACGGTTGATGTCACCGCCAAACTTCATAGAGTGCCCGCCGCGGATGTAGGTGAGGGTTTGGGCGGCGCGGTAGTAAATGTTGTTCTGCACGATGCGGAGGCCGTAGCCGGCAAAGCCGGAAGAAGCCCGGCCCGCGCCGGGGTTCCAATCCGGGAAGTTCACGCTGGGCTCGGTATAGTCGCCGGGGATGGCGGCCAGATTCTTCAGCCCGAGCTCGGCGGCGTAGTTCTTGCTGAACCGGTCCCCATCGCTCACGCGGGCCAGATAGGCTTTGGTGAATCCGAGGCGCGACTCGCTGATCAGGTTGCCGCCGAAAGTATGGGTGTATCCGATTGTGCCGTTCTGTGAGCGGTCCGGGCGGATAACGCCTTTGCCCGCGCGGTAGCCGGCATCCACCAAGCCGTTGTCGGCGAAGCTGTAGCGGCCAAACAGGTGGCCGCGATCAGAGAGCCGGTGATCCACGCGGCCGGTGACCTGATCGCGCCGTTCCCGGTCAGGTGGCGTTGTGATGTAATTCAGGTTGCCGGCCAGGGGAACGTTCGCCGGTGGGAAAAACTCGAGCAGGGAATTCGATATCCGGTTGAAGCGCGCGCGCGGGATCGCGTTGTTGGGGAACGGCGTGCGGGTGGCGGCCGAGCTGCCGGTGTTCGGATCGCGGATGACGATGCCGGGCTTGTTGGGGACAACGGAAAAGTCGCCGCCCTTCATGGCGTCGGTGGGGACCAGGCCGAGCAGGATATTGCCGGTACGGCGCCGCCGGCCTTCGTAGTTGCCGAAGAAGAACGTCTTATCCTTGCGGATCTTGCCGCCGGCGTTGGCGCCGAACTGGTTGTAGCTGAAACGGGGGGTGCCCCGGGCCGGGCGGAAGAACGGGCCGGCCTGAAAGGCGCGGTTACGCACGTAGTCATACACCACGCCGTGGAAGCTGTTGGAGCCGCGCTTGGTCACCATGTCAATGCCGGCGGCGCCGGAGCCGTAGCTGGCGTCCATGAAGTTGGTCTGCACCTTGAACTCTTCCACCGTGTCGAGCGACAGGGCGATGGCAGGATTGTTGATGTTGCCGATAGAGAAGTCCACTCCATCGAGCATGGCGTTGGTAGAGGTGTTGCGAACGCCGCCGATCTCGACAGAGCGCTCGTCCATAACGGACGACGTGCCGCGCACTTTCACCGCGCCGGGAGTCAGCGCGACCAAGTCATAGAAGTTGCGCGCGTTGAGCGGCAGCTCGATCATGGTGCGGTTGTCGATCACGGCGCCCATCACCGCGGTGTTGGTTTGCAGTTGCGGCACGGTGGACTGAACCGAGACCGTCTCGGAGACCACGCCGAGCTGCATGACGATGTCGACACGGGCTTGCGAGTTGACGCGCAGCTCGACCTTGTCCACGAAAGAGGTCTTAAACTGGCCACCGGAGGCGGTGACCTGGTACACGCCGCTGAGCAGGGCGTTGAACTGGTAGTTGCCGGTTTCACCGGTGGTGAACTCGCGGCTCTCGTTCGTGGCGATGTTTTTCGCAATGACTTGAACGTTTGGGACTACAGCCCCGGTGGAATCGGTGACGGTTCCGAGGATAGTGCCGCGGCCATATTGAGCATGGAGTGCGCATGCTGCAAGTAGAAAGACCCCAAGAAAGCGCTTTTGCATGGGGCGATTATGACCTTGCCAGGAAGTCTTGTCAAGGCCATAGTTGCCACAGGGCCATAGTTGTCACATCCCACATCCTCAAATTGCCTATGTAGACCTGTGGAAGATGCTCAAGCGACAACTTCCATATTCCAGCCCCAACCCGGCTGCTCGGGCGGCCGCATGTAGATGCCCTCCGGTCCACGCGAAATGTTGTAGATCTCTTCAAACATCTTGTACACTTCCGGCGGCCCGCCCGGCGCCGGCAGGAACAGCTCCGACCACGGCGCGTTCACGTTGGCAATGGTGAAATGCACCGCCCCGTTGAGCCCGCCGCCATGCGGAATCACGGGGATGTCATAAGCGGCGGCCATCGCCGCAATCCGGCGCAACTCGGTCAACCCGCCGCACCATTGTATGTCGGGCTGCCAGATGGAGGCTCCGTTGGCTTCGAGCAGATACCGGAATCCGTACCGCCCATACTCATGTTCGCCGGTGGCAATGCGGGTGGACTTCAAGCTGGTGTTCAAGCGCCCGAAACCGGCGTAGTCATGGGGCTGGAGCACCTCCTCCATCCAGTACACACGGTAGGGCGCCATCATCTCGGCCATCTCGATGGTGTAGCGTTCCGTCCATGCCATCCAGCAATCGAGCATGATCTCCCCGTCCGGCCCGAGCGCCTTGCGCGCCCGCTCCACCAGTGCGACGTTTTCCTTCATGCCCGCCCGCCCGCTGGCCGGCCCATGCGGAATGGCCAGCTTCAACATCTTGTAGCCGAACTCGACATGCTGCTCGATGTCGTTGCCGGTGCAGTAGGCCGGAAGCCGCGGCTTGGTTTCGCCGCCGAGCAGTTTGTAGACCGGCATGTTGAGCGCTTTTCCGACGATGTCCCACAAGGCAAGATCGACGCCGCTGATGCCGTTGATGACGACCCCCATGCGGCCGTACGACATCGTCGATCGCCACATGATGTCCCAGAGACGCTCGATGTTGAACGGGTCTTCGTTCAGGAGAAGCTTCGTCAGGTGCTGCTCGATGACGTAGCCGGCGCCGGGGCCACCGCCGCCGTAGCCTTTGATTCCCTTATCTGTGCTGATCTCGACCGTCACACTGGGAACCTTGCCGGGATCGGGCTGAAAAAGAGAACGCGTCGCCTTGTATTCGGGATAGATCGACATCGGGTTGGCGACTTCAACCTGGTTCGTCGACCAGGATCCGGGAGAGGGAGTGTAGGTCGGGACCGGTCTG
>JAENWC010000171.1 GCA_016650235.1 Terriglobia bacterium | reverse complement strand
TCCGCCGGTACCGCCCAGGGCCATTGCGCCGCCTTGACCGCGGCCGCCACTACCACCTTGTCCGCCGGTTGGGCGGCTGGCGCCCGCAGCGGCTGCCGGCTCCCCGCCCCCGCGGTTACCGCGGCCTTCGCCTCGCACGCGTCCTTCGGCTGCCGCCCCGTCCTTGCGGTCTCCGCTCTTGGAGTCGCCGGCTTTGGAGTCGCCACCCTTTGTGTTGCCGCGTGAGGGCATCGTGACGCCGGCCTTCTTCAATTCTTCCTGCACCTTGGCAAAGACTGCCGCACGTTCCTCCGGAGTGAGATCCTGCATGTTCTTGCCGCCGAGGGCCTTCTGCATGGCCTCGCGCATTTTGGTGCGCTGCTCGTCGGACATGCCGGAAGCTCCAGCGCCAACACCGGCGCCGCCCATACGGTTTCCACCGCCGCCAGGGCCACCCGGACCCGCGCCGAACTGCACCATGCCGCCAGGGGCTCCACCGCCGCCACCGGACGTGCCGGCGCCAGCCATGCCGCCCACACCTATCATTCCACCACCAGGCATGCCGCCACCCAGCAGCATCGCCATGGCTCCCATGCCGCCACCTACAGGTCCCTTCTTGCGATTGGCCTCCGCGGTAGCGAGCACTTTGGCGATCTGGGCTTCATTGGCGCCCAGGGCTCTCAGCAACTGCTTCATGTCGACGGAAAAAACGACGTCAAATTTCTTGGCCGGGTCCGAAGAGAAGATGTTGGCACTGGCGGTGCCGCTCATGGTCTTGATTTTTCCGTTTAATTTCTTTTCCGCCAGGGCATCCAATACGATAACAACATCCTGACCTTCCTTGAGATTGGCGCGATCCAGTTCACCTACCCGCGCGATCACTTCCAGTTCCGACAAATCCAAAATGTCGGCGATGGGCATTCCGGGCTGCAACTGGTCGCCCTCGCGGATGTCGGGCAGTTGCTGGCCGAACATCATGAAACCGGATCCGCGGTTTTGCTTGATGGCCACCAACCCGCTCATGGGAGAGAGAATCTTCACCTGATTGAGACGCTGCTTTTCGCGATTCAACTCCAGCAGGGCTTTGTTTTTTCTTTCGCGGAGCACGGCCAGTTCGGCTTCGGAGGACTGCCGCCTGGACTGGATGTCGCTTTCAAGCTGCTTGAGACGGCGCTGCGACTCTTCGAGCATGAGGAGGTTGCGCTTGGCATCAATGGCGGAGAGCAGCTCATTTCGCTTCACTTCCAGCTCAGCCCGGCGCACCGAGTACTTGGTGGTGAGCAACTCCACCTGGTCCTGATTGTTGCGGATGGCCAGGTCGGCCTGGGCCTTTTTCGTCTGCTCATCGACCTGCTCTATTTCCAGTTCTTTTTCTTCGAGGCGGGTGAGCAGTTCGGAATCGTCGAATTCGGCGACGAGGTCCTTTTCACGGGCAAAACTGCCGAGCGAGGCGAGTTTGGTCACTTGGACTGTGCCGAACAGGTTGGGCGCGGTGAGGGTGGCGGAACGGACCGCCCGCAGTTCGCCGCGCGTAAAGGTCTTCACAACGACGTCGCCGCGGCGGACCTTGGTGGTTGGAATCTGCGTCTCGCGCGCCTGCGGAATCTTCTTGTAGGCTGTGTAGCCGCCCCAGGCGGCAGCCGCAATCACAAGCACAATCGTCAATCGGAGAAGAAGTTTCTTCATTGGAATTTCCTACTTCACTGCAAAGCAACAGTTCGCAAAACGGAGCCTGTCCAGGCGTCGAGGCCGGCCCTTGCCGGCTAGAGAGAAGCCGCTCACAACTTTTTGGCCCGTTTGGCCGCTTCCTGAGGACTCTCCAGCGTTACCTGGTCACCCACCTTGAGGCCGCTCTTAACCACGATGTCGTTCTCGTTGCGCTTACCCACTTCGATGGGATGGATGAGAAATTGCGCTCCGCGTTGGATGTAGACGGCGGGCTTGCCCTTGTTGACGAAGCTGGCCCGAACAGGGATCATCAGCACATTAGGCTCGCTTTCAATCAGGATCTCCACGCTGGCGCTCATACCAGGCCGCAGCCGCGGGTCCAGATTCTTGAGCGTGGCCCGCGCCGGAAAAGTCTTTTCGGTCAGCCCCATGCCGCGCCATGCAATGGCCGCGATCGGGCTGATCCAATCGAGTTCCGCGGTCAGCTCTTTTTCCGGTACGGCATCCACTCGCACGCGAACTTTTTGCCCGATCTGGAGCTTGCCGCGATCGACTTCATCCAACTTCAATTCCACGCGCATGGCCGTCAGATCCGGAATCTCGGCAATGGCAGCCCCGGTCCAGGCCCGGTCGCCTTCCTTAAACGGGGGCGGCGAGGATCCCCAACTGCCGGAAGCCCGGAAGTTGGGGAGGATGTTGACGATGCCGTCAATGGGGGCGACCACTTGCATTTTCGACAGGTAGCCTTTTGCGCGGTCCAGATCGCGCACGGTCTTATCCTTCTTTTGTTCCAGGCGATCCAGATCGGCGGTCTGAGAAATCTCATGAGAGCCGATGGTGGTATTGACTTGCCCGAGTTCGCCTTGGCGGACCCCAACGTCGAGGCGGCTCTTGGCGCCTTCGATCTCGCTCACCACTTCCGCTTTGCTGGCCTCCAGTTTGGCCCGCTCGACGTTGTACTGGGAGGTCATGAGATTCATGGCATCCATCTCGTCAGTGATCTTGTGGGACGCCTTCATCTGGACGATTTCGCTATCCACGGTGCGAACGCTCGTGGTGCGCTCGAGCAGATACTGCTCCTGCTGCGCGGCGTCGAATTCGAACACCACCTCGCCTTTGCGCACCGGCTTGCCGGATTCGGCGAGTTTGGTGATCTTCTGTTCGGGCATCTGTGGCGCCGTCAGAATGACGGAATTGGAACTCCGGACCTCACCTCGCGTCTTCACGCTAATGACAAATTCGCCTTTGCGTACCTTGGCCACCGCCACCTCCACCGTAGTGGTGCCGGTGTAGCGGTAGGCAGCCCAAGCGCCGCCGCCGGCCAGCGCGAGCATGAGGGTCCAGAGAATGCCCTTCCTCACGCCGGTCTTGGGAACTTGTCCCAGTCTATGTTTTGGTTTAAGATCCTTTGACATACGAACTCCGTCTGTTCAATCTAAGCCCCCGAAGGATTCTGCTTGGGGGGCATCTCGAGTGCCACCCGTTCCCCTGGCTTGAGGCCGGAGCGTACGGCCACCTTGATGTTACTGGTCAATCCAAGCTCCACGGGCCGGCGCTGCCAGGCTTCCCCCTGCTTTACATAGACAACCGGTTGCGGAGCCTGACCCGAACCTCCGCCTTGATAGAACACCGCTTCGGCGGGGACAATCGCCGGGGCATCGATGCTTTCGAGGATGACGTCGGCGCTCACTGAAAGATCGGGGATCACGCGCGGGTCCATCTGTTCGAGCCGGAGCACAACGGCCATCTCCTTGACGAAATCCGGCCGGTAGCGGCTCGATTTGGCCACCGTGCCGATGGCGTAGACTTTAGCGGGTAATTCGAGGCCGGCAAAGGCGTCAAAGCGGACACGAGCCTTCTGTCCAATGCGGAGCTTTTCAGTATCCACCTGATTGATGGTGGCGTTAATGACCATCGAGCCTGGCTCCACAATCTGCATAAAGGTTTGACCCGGGTACAACTGGTCGCCTTGTTTGATCTGGTCGAACTCGGTGCCGCGGAACATGTTCTGCATCACTACCAGCCCGTCCATCGGAGCCTTCATGACCATGCGGTCCGCGTTTGCCTCGGCACGTTTGAACTCGATCTTGGTTTGCTGCAATTCCAACTCGGCGCGCCGCGTGTCGGCTTTGATCCCGATTTCCACAAACTGCACTTCCTGCCGCAACTGTTTCAAGCGCGCCTCGGCCTCCTCGAGTGCAAGCCGGAGCCGCTCGGCATCGATGGCGGAGCGAACCGGCGTTGTGGTGATGTCGAGCTTGGCCTTTTCCAGGGTGGCTTCGGCGGACAGGATGGTCTGCTCGTGGTTCTTGCGCGTAACCCCCATGTCGGCCTGCATCCGCTTGAAGCTGGCCTCTGACTGGGACACGCTGGCTTTGTAGTCATCCAACCGGGTGAGCATCGATTCCCGATCGAATTCGGCCACCATATCGCCCTTTTTGACGCGCGAACCGGACTTGGCAACCTCCTGTAAAACCATCGAGAACTGGCTGCTTCCGCCGCGCCCACTGCCGCCACTGCTTCCGCCGCCGCCCGGCTGTCCACCGCCGCCGCCCGGGAGGTTTCCAGCAGCAGAGCCCAAACCGCTTGCTCCCATGGAGTTGGAGGAACTGCTGGAAGAAGAAGAAGAAGAACGGGCACTGGAAGAGCGCGAGCTACTTACCCGGCTGGTGGCCGAAGCCATCGCGGAAGCGTTGCGGGAAGAAGAGGATCCGGAACTGGAAGCGCCCCCACCGGCCGAACCGACGGAGGAGGACCCACCGCCGCTGGTATTAGAACCACTCGACGCGCCAGCCGACCCGCCAGACATGGATGCCGCAGAGGAAGAGCCGCCGCTGGAGGAGGAACCGCCACCGCCACCAGAAGAACCGCGTGAACCACCCCCGGAGAAATTGCTGGAGGGGCCTCCACGCCCGAAGTCGCTACGGCTGCCGCGCATCGGAGGCGTCCTGAGGGTCATGAAGTTTTGCGCGGCGGTAGTCCCGGTGAGCCGCATTGTCTTTTGCAGAGTTCCCTGCGTTACGGGAGCCGTCCGAACGGTTGCGATAGCAGCCTGGCCGGCGTTCTGCTGGCTTGCCGATTGCCGGTACCACATCAGGCCAGCCACAGAGGCAAGCACCAGGAGAGCGGCAATCCATCGGCCTTTGCCTTTTGATGGAGGGGCTGCGGGTACATTCACCAGCCGCGGCGCGGCTGGCTCAGCCTGAGGAGTAGTAAGCGATTTTTGTAGCTGCATATTCGATTTCCTTAAAACGCTTCCCCTATTGAACCAGTTCACGGAGAGCCTATGATGCGCTTGCCAGGGCCGCAGTGCGACGGCGCAACGCAACTCTCTCCATCTAACAGACGATATTCTAATCGATTAGGTTATCTTCCCGCAGAACATTTGCCTTCCTGTGGCGCCATCCTCGTGCATTCCCAGCCATCGCCCGGGGCGGAGCGCCTGGCCGGCGACATCTTCCTTGGCGCCTGGGTGTGACTTAAGTGTAAGCAAACACTCCATCTTTCCATCAGAAGGACTAACCACTCATAGAGGAAAGGAACACGCCATTGGAAGCCGTCTTTGCCAGCTTATCGAGCAGCAGTTCGATGGTTTCGACGGGCGAAAGGGGGCTGAGCACTTTGCGCAGGACCCAGATGCGATTCAGATCCTCCCGCGCCAGCAACAGCTCATCCTTGCGCGTGCCGCTCTTGTGAATGTCTATGGCCGGGAAGATACGCTTGTCCACCATCTTGCGGTCCAAGTGGATTTCCATGTTGCCGGTGCCTTTGAACTCTTCGAAAATGACGTCATCCATGCGGCTGCCCGTATCAATGAGAGAGGTGGCGACGATGGTGAGCGATCCACCCTCTTCGATATTGCGCGCCGCGCCAAAGAAGCGCTTAGGGCGCTGGAGCGCATTCGAGTCCACGCCGCCGGAAAGCACTTTGCCCGAAGGCGGAACCACGGAATTGTAGGCGCGCGCGAGGCGCGTAATGGAATCCAGGAGAATCACGACATCGCGTTTATGTTCCACCAGGCGCTTGGCCTTTTCGATTACCATTTCAGCCACCTGTACATGGCGCGAGGCCGGTTCGTCAAAGGTGGAAGCGATCACTTCACCTTTCACCGAGCGCTGCATATCGGTGACCTCTTCGGGCCGTTCGTCAATCAGCAGGACAATGAGATTCACTTCCGGATGATTGGTGGTAATGGAGTTGGCGATGTTTTGCAGCAGCATCGTCTTGCCGGTGCGAGGCGGGGCGACAATCAGACCGCGCTGGCCCTTCCCGATCGGCGTAAGCATGTCCATCACGCGGCCGCTGTAGTTATCCTTAGTTGTCTCCAGCCGCAACCGCTCATCCGGATAGAGCGGCGTGAGGTTGTCGAAGAAGATCTTGTTGCGCGCCTCCTCCGGTGGCTCGAAGTTGATCGCATCCACCTTGATCAAGGCAAAGTAACGCTCGCCTTCCTTGGGTGGACGGATCTGTCCGGAGATCGTGTCGCCCGTGCGCAGGTCAAAGCGCCGGATCTGGGACGGGGAAACATAAACGTCGTCCGGGCCGGGCAAGTAGTTGTACTCGGGCGCGCGCAGAAATCCGAAGCCGTCCGGCAGGCACTCCAGTACTCCTTCCGCGAAGATCAGACCGGACTTCTCGGCCTGCACCTGCAGGATCTTGAAAATGAGGTCCTGCTTGCGCATGCCGGCAACTCCGGTGACGCCCAGATCACGCGCGATCTGATTGAGGTTGAGGATCGACATATCCTTCAACTCGGCCAGATCCAGGCTGATCACGTCCTTTCCACCTTGGCGGCGGCGTGTGGTGCCGGCCAGATTCGGATCAGTAGATGGAACAGGGGCCGGCGGCGCGTCTTTGGCTTCGTCTTTTGAATCAGCCTCTTTTGCGTCGGATTGTGGGGCAGGAACTTCGTTTGCCGCGGCTTGGTTTGCTGGATCTTCCTTTGCCGGAGCCTCCGCTGGAGCTTCCTTTGCTGGAGTTTCTTTTGCTGGAGTTTCTTTTGCTGGAGTTTCTTTTGCTGGAGCTTCTTTTGCTGGAGCTTCTTTTACAACGGCGTCCTTAGCCGCGGCGTCTTTTGCCGGACTATTCTTACTGTCGGTCTTGGGCTCTTTGGGAGCCTTAGGCTCCTTCACCTTCGGCTCAGCAGCCTTGGTTTCGACCGGCTTAGCCTCCAGTGGGGCGGGTTCGTTGCCGTTGGATTCTAGTTTTGGATTTTCATTATCGCTTGCCAAATTTCCCTCACTCCCTGGCCCGTGATGGCGGAAAACGGGATCGGCGCGGCATCGGCGCCGCGGCCACCCATCTGGGCCAACTGATGATGACGTTCCTTTTGCGTTTTCAGTTTGTCAAATTTTGTGGCGATGACGATGTATCGCCGGCCGCGGATTTCCAGCCAGCGGCACAACTCCAGATCTTTCTCCATCCACCCGCGCCGTGCGTCCAGTAACAGGAAGCACAACGCCAGTTTCCGGCGATTCCCCAAGTAGGCTTCAATGAGAGCCTTCCAGGAATCCTTGATCTCCAACGGGACTCGCGCATACCCATATCCGGGCAGATCCACAAAGCACCACTGGTCCTGCACCCGGAAGAAATTGACGCCTTGGGTCCGGCCCGGTGAGGCGCTGGTATGGGCCAGACCTTTCACCCCGGCGAGCACATTGAGCAGGGTCGACTTGCCGACGTTGCTGCGGCCGAGAAAGGCCACCTCCGGAAGCTCTTCGGCGGGGAAGAGCTCCGGCCGGACTGCGCTGATGATGAATCGAGGTTCCGAACATTTCACGCCCGCTCCATTGGTTCCAGCCCAACCTCTCATAAGTAATAGCCCGCACGAGGCAACTCCCGGCGGCGCGGCCGGGTTTGTTGCTCGGGTGTATCGAGGGCCGTGACGGCCCTTTGCGGGCTAGCAATCAATTAGTTAGTGTGGCCGATTCTCATCCACCGGGAGCGAACTCGCGATCTCGACGCCGGGGGCCGGCAAGGCCAAATCTTCAATCGATCGTTCGAGTGCGATTTTCAATACTTCATCCATCGATTCGACGAAGTTGAGCTTCATCTCTCTCCGGATGTTCTCGGGAATGTCGGGCAGATCCTTTTCGTTGTCTTTGGGCAAAATCGCTTCCAGGATGCCATGGCGGTGAGCGGCCAGGAGCTTCTCCTTCAATCCGCCGATGGGCAGCACCTTGCCCCGCAGTGTAATCTCACCGGTCATGCAAACATCGGCGCGCACCGGAATTCTTGTCAAAGCGCTGCAGATGCTGGTGGTGATGGTGATGCCAGCCGACGGGCCATCTTTCGGAATGGCTCCCTCGGGCACGTGCACGTGGATATCCAGGTGCCGGTAGAAGTCGCGCGGGAGGCCGAACTGATGCGCGCGCGAGCGTACGTAGCTCATCGCCGCCTGAGCGGACTCTTGCATCACGTCGCCCAGCTTGCCGGTGGTGGTGAGTTTGCCGCGGCCATCCATCGTGGTGGTTTCGGTGGTCATAATCTGTCCGCCCACCTCAGTCCAGGCCAAGCCCACCGTGGCCCCGATCTCGTTCTTCCTTGCCGCCTGCAAATCGCGGAACTTCAGTGGTCCCAGCATTTCCGGAACCGTCGCGGCGTTGACCACAGTCTTAACGCCCCTGCCTTCCTTCTTGTTGAGAGACACCATTTTCCGCGTGACCTTGCGGCACAAGTTGCCCACCTCACGTTCGAGGTTGCGGACGCCTGCCTCGCGGGTATAGTTCTGGATCAGCGTCTGCAGGCCTTCATCGGCGAACTCGATGTCCTTGGATGTCAGCCCGGTCTGCAGCATCTGCTTGTTCACCAGGAACCGCTTGGCGATCTCGAGCTTCTCGAGTTCTGTGTAACCGCTGAGGCGGATCACTTCCATGCGATCCTGCAAGGCCGGCGGTATGGTATGCAGCACGTTGGCCGTGGCGATGAAAAACACCTGGCTCAGATCGTAATCGACATCCAGGTAATGGTCGACGAACATGAAGTTCTGCTCCGGGTCCAGAACCTCGAGCAATGCCGACGAGGGGTCTCCCCGGAAATCCATCGACATTTTATCGATCTCATCCAGCATGAAGACCGGGTTGCGCGTACCCGCCTTCTTCATCATTTGAATCACCTGGCCCGGCAAAGCGCCGATGTAGGTGCGGCGGTGGCCGCGGATTTCGGCCTCGTCTCGCACCCCGCCCAGCGACATGCGCACAAACTTGCGCCCCGTGGCCTTGGCAATCGACATTCCGAGCGACGTCTTGCCCACGCCGGGAGGCCCGACAAAGCATAGGATCGATCCCTTGGGATTCTTCACCAGGCGCCGCACGGCAAGAAACTCGAGGATGCGTTCCTTGATCTTCTCCAGCCCATAGTGATCGGTCTCCAGCACCTGTTCGGCAAACTTCAAATCGCGAATCTCGCGAGTCTTCTTCTTCCACGGCACGGCCAGCAGCCAGTCGAGATAGTTTCTTGAAACGGTGGACTCGGCCGACATGGGCGGCATGTTCTCGAGCCGCCGCAGTTCCTGGATCGCTTTTTCCTTGGCATCCGCTGTCATGCCGGCGGCGTCGATCTTCTTTTTGAGTTCGTCGAACTCGCTTTTTTCGCCGCGGCCCAGCTCTTTCTGGATGGCCTTGATCTTCTCGTTGAGGTAATACTCTTTCTGTGCCCGTTCCATCTGGCGCTTCACGCGGCCTTGTATGGTGCGGTCCATGTTGAGCTTCTCGATCTCGATGTCCAGCATCTCCGCTACGCGCGTGAGCCGGTCCACCGGATCGAAGATCTCCAGTAATTCCTGCTTCTCCTCGAGGGTGAGCTGCAAGTTGGCGCCCACCGTATCGGCCAGTTTGCCGGGATCCTCCACGCGAATGGCCGCAATCATCGTCTCGTAGTTGAGGTTCTGGCTCAGCTTGACGTACTGCTCAAACAATGTTGTGACACGCGTGGTGAGGGCCTCCAGTTGCGGTCCCTGTTCCACTTTGAAATGGAACGTGCGCACCACGGCGCGGAAGTAGCCTTCATCGCCACTCACCGAAACCACCTTGCCGCGCTCGACGCCTTCCACCAGTACCTTGATGTTGCCGTCGGGCAGCTTCAGGCTCTGCACAATGCTGGCCACCGTGCCCACCGGGAAGATCTCCTCGGGGCTCGGCTCATCGACGCTGGCATCGTGCTGGGTGGCCAGAAAAATTTTCTTGTCACCGGCGAGAGCCTCTTCCAGGGCGCGGACGGAGGATTCCCGGCCCACTACGAAAGGGGTCATCATGTGGGGGAAAATCACCACATCCCGAATGGGCATCATCGGCAACCGTTTGGTTTCTGGTTTGTCCTTGGGGGTTGTCATTGTTGTTGTAGAAGAGAAGCTATAGAAGAGAATACCGCGAACTCTGACCGGATTTCACCGGCCATCCATACAGGAACCGGCAGGAACCGCCCGGATTCACCAGCCGGCCGGAATCTTGGGCGCCTAGCCTGCTTTTTCCAGCAATGCCAAGTTTATCTTTTGGGTGACCACCATTTCCTTGGTGACCACAAACTCGCGCACTTTCTTGTAAGAAGGGAGATAGTACATGAGGTCCAGCATCAGATCCTCGAGGACCATCCGCAAACCGCGGGCGCCCAACTTGCGCTCCATCGCCAACTGCGCGATCGCCTCAAGCGCTTCATCGGTAAACCTTAGTCTAACATTTTCGAAGTCAAACAGGCGCTGGTACTGCTTGGTGATGGCATTCTTCGGCTTGGTCAGAATCTGGACCAAAGCATCCCTGTCCAGTTCATCCAGAACCCCCACCACCGGCAACCGCCCGATAAACTCCGGAATGAATCCAAACTTGATAAGGTCAATGGGTTGAACCTGTGTCAGCATGGCCGCTTCCCGGCGATGCCCGCGCTTTGGTTCCACCGGTTCCTGCAGCTTGTGGAAACCCACCGTGGACTTGCCCACCCTCCGCGAGATCACCTTCTCCATCCCCACAAACGCCCCGCCGCAGATGAACAGGATGTTCGAGGTGTCCACCGGAGTGAACTCCTGATGGGGATGCTTGCGCCCGCCTTGCGGCGGCACATTGGCCACTGTCCCTTCCAGAATCTTCAACAACGCCTGCTGGACACCTTCGCCCGAAACGTCGCGCGTGATGGAAGGGTTTTCGTCCTTGCGCGCGATCTTGTCGATCTCGTCGATATAGATGATGCCCTGCTGGCAGCGCTGCACGTCCCAGTCGGCGTTCTGCAGTAGACGCAGAACAATATTCTCGACATCCTCGCCGACGTAGCCAGCCTCGGTCAGCGTGGTCGCATCGGCAATGGCGAACGGCACATCCAGAATCCGGGCCAGTGTTTGCGCGAGCAGCGTTTTTCCGGTCCCGGTGGGGCCGATGAGCAATATGTTGCTCTTGGCCAGCTCCACATCGGCCGAATTGCGCTTGTTCATCTGGACGCGCTTGTAATGGTTATAGACTGCCACGGCCAGCTTGCGCTTGGTGCTGTCCTGGCCAATCACGTACTGGTCCAGGTATTCCTTCAGTTCGAGCGGCTTGGGAAGTTTGTTCGGGATCCCATGCGAGGGCTCCCCGCGGTCGTCCTCCAGAATTGAGTTGCATACGGCGATGCACTCGTCGCAGATGTAGGCGCGAGGATAGTCGCTGGGCGAAGAGATGAGCTTGCCCACCACATCCTGGCTTTTATGGCAAAACGAACAACGCAGTGTCTCATCGGAGCCGGAGCGCTTCAATGATTAACCCCTCCCAAGGCTGTAAACTGTTCTGGACAACTGGATCAGATTCCCTGCTCCTCCATTATCGCTTGTCCGGGACGCAAGTGGCAATCCCTCTGATGGCAATCCCTCCGAAAGTTGAATAAAGCTGACTGATGGCTGAATTCGGTTCGAGAACCAGGATGGCGCCGGTACCATACGACTTAGCTTGCCAGAAACGGCAACAAGGCAAGTGGTATCCTGCCGTCATGAGGAAATCCATTTTAATCTTGAGTGTTGTTGCCGCCATGGGGGCCGACCGCGCCGTTGACCCCACCTACTTGCGGCGCAACCTGCACAAGGTTGCCGCCCAGCCGGACGAGCTCAGCGCGCCGGGCTGCCAGTACCGGCCCGTTTTTGGCTCGGGCGATGGGGAGTCCCGCATCGCGCGTGGGCTGTCGCGTTTCGGTCTCGTGCAGCTAACTCCGGCCAGCTCCTGCGCACCGGTGACCTACGCGCGGGAAGAGCAGATCTACTTTGTTCTGTCCGGCAACGGGCAAGTCCTCCATGGCGGTGAGAAGCACGCCATTCGCAAAGATGACTTTCTTTATCTGCCACCCGGCGTAGCACACGGCTTGTCCGCATCCGCCGGCGCCGCTCTCGATGTGATTGTCATGGGATATAAGATTCCCGCGCGGATGGACCCGGCGATCCCCGCCAAGCTGCAGATCGCCAACCTAAGCGAGGTGAAGAAACAGGTGGTGGGCAACCACCCGCCTTCGACCCTCTATCAATTAATGGTAGGCGACACCAAGAGCACAAGAGACCGCCTCTCCACAGGGCACGTCATCACCAGCCTCTTCATTATGGAAATGACACCGGGGGGCACCAATTTCCCGCACCACCATGACCGCGAAGAAGAGGTCTACCTGCTGCTGGATGGCACAGGCGACATGGTGGCCGGCGGCGGCATGGATGGCGTGGAAGGGAGGCATGCCAGCAAGCCGGGAGATGCTTTTTTCATTCGTTTGAATGGCACCGTAGGTTTCTACAATACTGGAAAGACCACGGCGCACATTCTCGCCATCCGGTCGCTGTACCCGTTCGGGAAGTAGGCGCTTACTGTTCGATGGTGGCTTTCTTAACATAGTCCAGCAGCGGGAACTTGCTCTGCAGATAGGCATTGCCCTGCATGCGGATGAGGCCTTGCTCGGGACCGCCCCCGTTCGGCCCGCCTTCTCCATAACCTTTGAAGAGCTGGTCCACCACGTTCATCCCTTCCACTACCTTGCCGAAAGGCGTGAAACCCTGTTGATCCAGGTTCACATTGTCGGCCAGATTGATGAACAGTTGCGTCGTACGGGTATTCGGGCCGCTGGTGGCAAACGTCACCGTGCCTCGCACGTTGCTCTGGCCCGGCGGGTCGTCACTCAGGCGCGACTCGCTCCACTTGGCCGTGATCGCCGGGTCCCCATGCATGCCGAACTGCGCCACAAACCCTGGCAGCACGCGGAAGAAACGGTTCCCGTCGTAGTAGCCGAGCTTCACCAGCTCATGAAACCGGTCCGTTCCCAGCGGGGCCCATTCTTTGTTCACCTCAATGATCACGTTCCCTTTCGAGGTCTCCATTTTCACGCGGAACAGATCCGGGGCCCCGTCGCCGGAGGAAGAGCAGCCCAGTTGTAAGGCCGCGGCGGCCAGTGTGGTTATGAGAAGTGTTCTTATGTTCGTGTTCATGATCGTTTTATTATCTTAGCCTCTGGCAATGGGGACAGAAATGAGTGCCGCGTTGGCCCACCACAATCCGCCGGATCGCGGTCTGGCAAATTGGACAGGGCTGGCCCTGTTTGCGGTAGACCTCATGCCGCAGTTGAAAGCTCCCTTTTTGTCCCGTGCCGTCCACGTAATCGGAAACCGAAGAGCCGCGGTAGACGATGGCCTCCGCGAGCGTTTCCCGCATGGCCTCATGCAAGGCGGCCGCGCGTGGACGAGTCAAGCGATCTGTCTTGAGCATGGGGTGGAGACGCGCCCGGAACAAGATCTCGTCCGCATAAATGTTGCCCAGACCGCGGACAAAGGACTGATCCAACAGCGTGGTCTTCAACCTTCTGGATCGCCCGCGCAAGCAGTCACAGAACCGCTCGCAACTGATCTCGAATGGATCAGGGCCGGCCGATTCCGGTTCCTTCTCCAGGATTCGCAGCGACCCAAACTGCCGGATGTCATCAAACAACAGCACTCCATCGTCCAGCCGCAGTACCGCCCGCGTATAGGGCCCCGGGACGTGGTTCATCAGCAGGCGGCCCGTCATACGCAGGTCCACCAGCAGCAGACCCTGATCCAGTTCAAACAGGATCTTCTTTCCGTAACGGCGCAGTTGCACTACACGGCGGCCAGCCAGCGCCTGAGGAGAATCACCCGATACGCGCCTGGAAAGAAAGTCGGCCTTCACAATATGACGCCCCTGCACCAGGCGCTGCAAGGAACGGACGATGGTTTCGGCTTCCGGTAATTCTGGCACTTGGGCAGCGTACCTCAGTCCTGCCTGGAATCCGCATCCAGCAGAATGACTCCAGCCTCCGCCTTGACGGCATACTGTCTTTGACGAATATCGGGATTGCGGTCGTTCTGTCCCGTCGTGCAATCGAACTCCCAGGCATGCCACGGGCAAACGACCATACTGCCATGCAGCGCGCCTTCGGCCAGTGGTCCGTTGCGGTGAGGGCAGCTCCCGTCGATGGCATGCAACTGGCCTCCCACGTTACAGATAGCGATCCGATTCTCGCCCACCTCCACGCCGATCATTGCCCCTTGGGCCAAGTGCTCCAGGACGGCAACTTTCAAGAAAGCCATATACAATTTAGGCTAACATGCGAGTCTGTTCCTTCTTGCTCCTGATCCTCTGCCTGCTCGATTCCGGCTGCCGGAGGCAGGAAAAGCTCGTCGTGGGCGTAGTTCCCAAGGGCGCCAATCACATCTTCTGGCAAACCGTACATGCCGGAGCCGTCAAGGCTGCGCGCGAGTTTGGCATGGAGGTGGAATGGAACGCCCCGACTCTCGAGGTGGATTCCAGCCGCCAAATCGAGATCGTTGAATCCATGGTCAACCGCAAACTTGCCGGAATCGTGCTCGCCCCTGTGGACAAGAAAGCTCTGGTATCGGTCGTGGACAGGGCCGCACGCATGGGCGTGCCGGTGTCCATCTTCGACTCTGGAATCGATACCGCAAATCGCATCTGCTACGTCGCCACCAACAACGAAGAGGGCGGCCGCATGGCCGCGCGCCGGCTGGGGCAAATCCTCGGCGGCAAGGGCAAAGTGGCCCTCATCGGATTCATGCCCGGCAGCGCCTCCACCATGGAGCGCGAGTCCGGCTTCCAGGACGAACTGAAGCTGAAGTTTCCCCAAATGCAGATGGTGAGCCTGCTGTTCGGAATGGCCAACCGCGCCAAGGCCATGGCTGCCACGGAAAATGTGATGGCCGCCAACCCCGATTTGGCCGGGCTGTTTGCCGACAACGAGTCCAGTTCCTCCGGCGCCGTGCAAGCCCTCAAGAGCCGCAACGCAAGACACGTGAAGCTGGTTGCCTTCGACGCATCTGAACAATTGGTGGCCGATTGCAAAGCCGGCTGGATCGATTCGCTGGTGGTGCAAAATCCGTTTCGAATGGGCTATGAAGCCACACGCGCCATCGGCCTCAAACTGCGGGGCAAGCCGGTAGAAGCGCGGATCGACTCCGGGGCGCGGCTCATCCTGGCCTCAGACCTGGAGAGCGCAGAGGTGAAGGCGCTGCTGTTCCCTGCGCTTGGGGAATGGCTGCGGCGGTAAAGGGGGTGCAATACAGTGCGGGGATCTCAACCTTCACGGAAGACCTGCCTGCGTTGGTGGCGCCCGACGTACAGGCAAGCAGGAAAGGAGGAAACCCCACCATTGCGATCCGCGGCGATCCTGGTATGGGACACAACTCTAGCGCGAGGGCATGTTGTATGAGAAGGTGAACTGCAATCGGATCTGCTGCCCCTTAAACTCATCGGGCAGCGGTGGAAATGGATTCGAAGCGCTCACGCCGGCTACCGCCGCGCGGTCCAAAGACTCGGTGCCGCTGGGCAGAGCGATCACAAGCTTCGGTACGCTGCCGTTCTTGTCGATAGCGAACTGGATCTGTACCCGCCCGCGCCGCCCCAACCGGACAGATTCCGGGATGACGGCGAACCAGTTCCGCCGCACCGTGCTCAATATCCTGATCAGGTATGGTTTGAAATCCACCCCCATCGGATCACTCATCAGTTCCAGGCTGCTGCCTTGTTTGGGTGGCGAGGCCGGCTGATTCAATGCGCCGCCCAATCCTCCAATCCCTTCGCCGATGTCGCCTACCGTGAGCCCGCCGCCACCGCCGCTGCGCGCAATTTGACGCCCGGTATCCATCACCGAGCTTGGTTTGGAGGGAGCGGGAATGCGCGCGGCGCCAGTTCCGGCGCCCGACGGCAAACCCATATTTGCGCCGGGCCTTTCGAATGCAATCTTGGGCCGTTCCTGCGTCTGGATCTGCGGTTGCGCTGGCACATCGGGGTTGCCTAGACCCGGTGGCAGGGCGCGATCAGGCACGCCTGCTTCGTTGCGCGCCACTTCGATCTTGGGCGGCTCCATCACCGGCTTAGGAGCCGGCGCCACCAGCGACGGAGGGGCCTCTACAGTTCTCGGCGCAGCAGGCCGCGTGGTGCCGGGGACAGGCGCAGGCGGAGGCTGCACCACGGAGGGCGTGCTCAAAAGTCCCTCCAGGTTCACCTCAGTACTGGGTTTCCCTTTCCCCGGCCGTTTCTGCGTAAGCTGCGCCGGAGGCGCAATCAATGCAGTGGCACTGCCCAGATCGGCACGGACCAAAGGAGCCTTCGAATAAGTCGAAACGCTGGGAGGAGCTACCGTAACCAGCGCCGCCAGAAGCAAGTGGATCAACACCGCGCCCGCAAATCCCTGCCAGCGGGGCGGCTGCACAAGCTGCCGGTGCGGCTCCAGCAACAATCGCAACTCCAGCGTCTCTTCCACTCTCAATTTAAGACGTCCCGGCCTCCCAAGAGGTTAAGGCCTCCTGCACAACTTGCCCATGTTGTTCAATTTTCTCCAGAATCTCCAGCGCCAGTTGCAACGTTCTCGACGCCTCCCGGCCGGAAACCAGAGGCTGGCTCCCCGACTGTATGGCATCCAGGAAGGAGTCCAGTTGCGAGGCCAGCGGCTCGCGTTTAACCGCCACTAACGGCTGGAACCCGATCTGCTGGCCCGCGCCTACTGTAATGACCACGCCATCCTGCCGCGCATAATCGATCGAGATGTACTGGTGCGGTTGGAACAGCCGCAGCTTGCGTACCTTCTCGGTCGAGGCACGGCTGGCGGTCAGATTGGCGATGCATCCTCCCGGAAACGCCAGCCGCACATTCGCGATATCCACCTTGCTGGACAGGATGCGTATGCCGGCCGCGCGCACCTCCTCCGGCATCTTTCCCACCATCGACAACACAATGTCCAAATCGTGGATCATGAGATCCAGAACCACATCCACATCCAGGCTGCGCGGCGCAAAAACGCTCATGCGGTGGATCTCAAAAAACAGCGGCAGCCGGACCATCGGCACAAGGGCCAGCACGGCCGGGTTAAACCGCTCCAGATGCCCCACCTGCAGCAGACGCCCGGCGCTTTCCGCGCTCCGGCACAGCTTTCCGGCGTCCTCCATCCCCGGGGCAATCGGCTTTTCCACCAGTACATGTATCCCGGCTTCGAGCAGGGCGCAGCCAATCCCCCGGTTCGTCACAGTTGGCGTGGCCACCACCGCCGCATCCACCTTGCCTGACAGCTCGCGCCAATCCGTAAAGGCTTGGCATCCATATTGCTCCCCGGCTTGCCGGGCGCGCTCCCCGTCGATATCCACCACCGCCGCCAATACGGCGCGATGCGATTCCGCAATCACACGCAGGTGATTCCGGCCGAAACTTCCGGCGCCCACCACCCCCAAACGCAATCGCGCGTCACTCATGCGGCGGATACCCCGCTACACAGATTCCAGCCGCATCCGCGGCGCCGAGCATCTGTTCACGATCCAGCAGCAGCGTCCGCCCGGCGTCCACGGCGAGCATCGTAGTCCCGGTCTGCTGCATCACTGCGATTGTCTCAAGGCCGGCTACGGGAACGTCAAACAGCATGTGCCGCCGCCGTCCCGACCCTTTCACGAGCGTCAGCCGGCGGCCGGTCGCCAGACTAGCCGCGCGCCGCAGCATCGCATCGGTACCCTCCATCGCCTCCAGCGCCACGCAGGCCCTCTCGCTGATCACTACGCTCTGCCCAATATCGAAACCGGACAAGGCGGCGGCAATGCTGCGCCCGTAGGCCGCCTCGGCTTCTTCGTCCTTCGACGGTTTCCTGCGTGTCATCGGACCCAGATCCGCCAGCAGGCGCTTCAGCAGGACGGTAGAGTCCACCACACGTATGCCTTCCCCCTCCAACAGCTTCACCACGCCGCCGATCAAGGCCTCCGTGTTCTTCTCCTTCAGAGAGGTCAGCAGCTTCAGCAGCTTCCAGTCCGGGCGCAGCGAGGAAAAAATGCTCACATGCTTCACCTGCCCGGCCAGCATCACTTCTTCCACATGCTCCTGTTTCAAAATATCGATCAGCCGGCCGAGTTCCGCAATCGTGATCCAGTGCGTGCGCGTGGCAACAGATTCGATCGCATCGGAGGCTTCTCCCTTGATGCCAATCGCCACCACGTCCAATCCCTGCCGCCGCGCCTCCTCCAACACCAGCACTGGAAACCGGCCGTTACCCGCAATCACGCCGTACACCTTCCCGCTCACTTGATCACACCGCGTTGCGAGGCCGCGAAGAAGGCCATCACCTCTCCCGCTTCCTCACTATCGGGAAACTCCGCCCTGATCTGCTCCATCGCCTGCGACGTGTTCAGTTTGGACGAGCCGAGCAGCCGGAACACTTTGTGCAGTTGGTCGATGGTCTCCGCCGGGTATCCCCGCCGCTCCAACCCGTTCCGGTTCACCCCGAATACCTTCACCTCGCGCGGGCTCACGGTCATGGAATACGGCGCCACATCCTGCGTCAGCACGCTGTAGCCGCCCACCATCGCGTGGCGCCCTACCCGGCAATACTGGTGCACCCCGGTAAAGGCGCCGATCACCGCCCAATCCCCGATGCTCACATGCCCGCCAAGCGTCACCCCATTGGCCAGCACCGTGTGGTTCCCCAAATGCACGTCGTGGGCCACGTGCGTGTAGGCCATCAACAAATTGTCATCCCCGATCGATGTCACCAGGCCGCCGCCCCGGGTCCCGCGATGTATGGTGGCAAACTCCCGGATCTTGTTCCGGTTCCCAATGCGCGTCTCGGCGCGCTCGCCGGCGTACTTGAGATCCTGCGACGCCACGCCCACGGTGGAGTACGGATAGAAGAGGTTGTCCTCGCCGATCCAGGTGGGGCCCTCCAGATAGATGTGCGCCATCAGACGCGTGCGCGCCCCGATTTCCACCTCTTCACCCACCACGCAAAATGGTCCGATGTCGGCCTCGGCGTGTACTCTTGCCTGCGGATGGACGACGGCGCTGGGATGAATCGGCATGGCGCCCTTTGCTTACTGTGGTGCGGCCTTGTCCTGCAGCACGCACATGAAGATCGCCTCAGCCACCAGCGTCTCTCCAACGTAGCCCTTGCCTTCCAGCTTGGCCCGCGTGGGACGGCCGTGCAGCATCTTTACTTCCAGGCGCAATTGGTCTCCCGGCACCACCGGACGGCGGAACCGCGCCCCTTCCACAGTGGCCAGATAAACGGTCTTGCTGTGCCGGTCCGGCATCTTACTCAGCACCAGAACGCCGGCCGCCTGCGCCATCGCCTCTACAATCAACACTCCAGGCATCACCGGGTAGCCCGGAAAATGGCCCTGAAAGTAGGGTTCGTTCGCCGTGACGTTCTTGAGCGCCACCACGGAATCCTCCTCCAGAACCTCAATGCGGTCAATTAAAAGAAACGGGTAGCGGTGCGGCAACAGGTCTTGTATGCCGGCTATATCCAGGATGGGCATGTAATCCCGCTATTATATCAACGTGGATTCTATCCTTTCCCATGTGCGCGCCAACCAGCCCGGTCTCATCGCATTTCTCAAGCAACTGGTGGAATGCGAATCGCCCAGTGACGATCCGGCGGCTGTCAACCGCTTTGTCGAGCTGCTTGCCGATTCGGTTTCCCCCATTGCCCGCGTCAAGACTTTTCCCGGAGGCGCCTACGGCAAGCACGTGCGATGCGAGTTCCACCTGCCGGGCCGCAAGAAAAACGCAAAGGGCGCGATTCTCGCCCTGGGCCACAGTGATACCGTCTGGCCGATGGGAACGTTATCCACTATGCCCTGGCGGCAACAAAAAGGACGCCTGTGGGGTCCCGGCGTGCTGGACATGAAGTCCGGCATTGCCTTCTTTGTGTTTGCCATGCGTGCCTTGCGCGAACTCGATCTCGAGGTGGGCCGCAAGGTGATTCTGCAGTTGAATTCGGATGAAGAGGTGGGAAGCTTGTCCTCGCGTCCGCTGACAGAAAAGCAGGCCCGGCAGAGCGCCGCCGTGCTGGTCCTTGAGCCCGGTACAGGTTTGGGCGGAAAACCTAAAACAGCCCGCAAAGGCGTCGGCGGCTACCGTGTGCGCGTCACCGGCCTCGCCTCGCACGCCGGTGTTGATTTCGCGGCCGGCGCAAGCGCCATTCTGGAACTGGCCCGGCAGATAGAGAAGATTCGCGCCTTCACCGGCCTTGACCACGGCGTCACCGTCAACGTTGGTCTCATCCGCGGCGGTACACGCACCAACGTGATCGCAGCCGAAGCTTCCGCCGACGTCGACTTCCGCATTCCCCGCCTGCGCGATTACGCCGCCCTCGACAGAAGGTTCCGCCGCCTGCGTTCCACAGATTCCAGATGCCGCCTGGAAATTACGGGTGACCTGAATCGCCCTCCGATGGAACGCAATGCAGGCGTAGTGAAATTGTTCCGCACCGCACAGCGCCTCGCGCTCGATCTAGGGGTAGTCCTCGAGGAATCCTCCACGGGCGGCGCCTCGGACGGCAACTTCACCGCCGGCCTGGGCATCCCAACCCTGGACGGAATTGGCGGCGTGGGCGAGGGCGCGCACGCGGTGAATGAAAGTATCCTGATAGATCGCATCGCCGACCGCACCGCGCTGCTCGCCAAACTGGTTCTTGCTTCCTAGCCGTGACCAAAGGGAGCGGTTGTACACTACAATAGCCATGCGAATTTCCCTCATTCCCGCCGTAATTCTTTCCGCTCAGATGATGCCGGCCGCCGGCTTTGCCACGGCAGACTTTGCCCGCATGCGCTCCGTGGCCGATGTGCGGCTCTCCCCCGATGGAAAGCGCGTCGCCTACACCGTGGTCAACAATGATGGCGACCGCCGCCCATACAACCAGCTCTGGGTCATGACGCTGGCCGACGGCAAGTCCATCAACTTTTCCTCCGGCAAAGACTCTTCCGACGAGCCGGAATGGTCCCCCGACGGAACCAAGCTGGCTTACTCCGGCAAACTCGGCGATCAATCAGGCCTCATCGCCGCCGGCGCCGACGGAACAGGGAAGCGCTTCCTATCCGCCATGGCCGGCACCAACAATGCTCTGCCCTCCATGGGCAAGCGGATCACATGGTCGCCCGGCGGCAATCAGATCGCCTTCATACACGCAGTTCCCGGGCCGGAAACCGCGCTCGCCACAGGCGACCCCATCGTGATCACGCGTTACCTCTACAAACCCGATGCGGACGAGGGATTCACGCGGTTCAACGACAACAAGCGCCTGCATATCTTTCTCGCCGATCTGGCCACTGGCGCGGTGACGCAACTCACATCCGGCAACCACTACGAACACTCCGTACAGTGGTCCCCCAAAGGCGATGAGATCGCCTTCGTCTCCAACCGCGAGGAGAACGAGGATCAATTCTTCAACTACGACCTGTTTACCCTCAAACTGGCGGACCGCTCCATGCGCCGCCTCACCGCAACCGAGAACATCGAGTACCGCCCCGTCTGGTCGCCGGACGGAAACAGGTTCGTCTATCAGGGTTGCAGGCGCGGCCTCACGGACCTTGAGACCACCATGGAGGACACGCACCTGTGGACCATACTGGCCGATGGTTCCGGACGGGGCGAACTCACCGGCAGCATCGACAACCGGCAGGGGCCGCCCGTCTGGTCCCCGGAAGGCGACTTTGTCTACTTCACCGTGCAGGAGCGCGGCAACGTGCGCCTGTACCGCATGACGGTTGCCGGAGGCAAGCCGGAGACCGTCATCGCCGAACGTGGAGCAGTCGGCGCGTTGTCCGCAGGCAAAGGCGGAACTATCGCCTACGTCTTTTCAAGCCCCACCGATCCCCCGTCCCTTTACCTCAAAACCGGAGCCGCGCCCGCGCGAAGGCTAACAAATCTGAACGATGACTTGTTTCGCGGAAAAGAAATCGCGCCGGTGGAAGCGTTCCGCTTCATCAGCAACGACAACAAGTGGGACGTCGAGGCCTTTCTCACCGCCCCGCTGGGCCGCACCGCCGGCTCCAAACACCCCTTGATCGTGGTCATACACGGTGGACCGCACGGCCAACAAGGCCCGGCCTTCAATTTTAAGAATCAGGTTTACGCCGCGCGCGGCTGGGCCACTCTCATGGTCAACTACCGCGGCTCCACCGGCTACGGACAAGCATTCACCGACGGTGTATTCGGGGACCAGAACGGCAATGAGGCGCAGGACGTTCTCTACGGTTTGAGCGCCGCCATGCGCCGCAATCTATGGATCGACCGCGACCGCCTCGGTGTGGAAGGCGTCAGCTACGGCGGCCAGTTGAGCGCCTGGCTCATCACCCAGACGCGCGTGTTCAAGTCTTCCATTCCCACCGCGCCCGTCATCAACCTGGTCAGCTATAACTACACCACTTACTACAACCAGTACGAGCAGATGACGTTCGGCATTTTTCCCCACCAAGGCAACCTCATGGATGTGTTGTGGGAGCGATCCGCGTTAAAGCACGTAGCCAAGGTGGCAACCCCTACCATGCTGGTACACGGGGAAAACGACAACGACGTGCCGGTCTCGGAATCCGAACAGTTCTACGTTGCGCTCCGTGACGTTGGAGTCGAAGCGCAGTTTGTACAGTACCGCCGCGAAGGCCACGGCCTGAAGGAGCCCAAGCACATCATGGACTGGACCAACCGGTCCATGCAGTGGCATGAATCCCACTTTCCGGTCCGCTAGCCCCTCCCTTCAGGGCGGGGACAATTTGTACGCGCTAGAATGTAGCGAAATGAAAGCTGGGGACCATCTCGGCCCTTACGAGTTGGTGAGCATACTTGGCGAGGGCGGCATGGGCGTTGTCTGGAAGGCCCTCGACACTCGCTTGCACCGTACCGTCGCCCTCAAGCTCATCTCATCCAGCGCGCTGGACAACGTCGAAAACCGCGCCCGGCTGTTGCGGGAGGCTCGCGCCGCGGCCTCGCTGCATCATCCTTCCGTCTGTACCATTTTCGAAATTGACGAAACCTACCCTTACCTCGTCATGGAATTCGTCGAGGGCGGCACGCTCAAGGAACGAATCGGCGGGCGTCCGCTCCCCTACAGCGAAGCTCTCGCCATCGCAACGCAAGTCGCGGAAGGTCTTTGCGCCGCCCACGGCAAGGGCATCGTCCACCGCGACATCAAGCCGGCCAACATACTCCTCAATCTGCAGGGTCAGGCCAAGATCACCGACTTCGGACTCGCCCAGCTCACCGAGCAGACCTTTCTCACGCAGCACGGCCAGGCGATGGGAACCCCCGCCTACATGGCGCCCGAGCAGCTCCGCGGAGAATCCGTCGGCCGCCGCGCCGATATCTGGGCGTTTGGCCTTGTCCTGCACGAAATGCTCACCGGCCGGCTGCCCGGCCCGGGATCGATTGACCCGCTGGCGCCGCAAGTCGACCGGATCATCCTCAAGTGCCTGCGGCCGGACCCCTCCGGCCGCTATCAGCACATGGACGATGTGCTCGTAGATCTCCGGGCAGCCGCAGCAAGCCTTTCTCCCCGCCCCAAGAGAAGGCTGCTTATTCCTGCGGCGGTGCTCATCGTTCTGGCAATTGCCGGCGGCGCTGCTTATCTGACCCGCACCGCTCCTCCGGCCGATCCTTCCATCGCCGTTCTGCCGCTGGCGAACTTTTCGGGTGATCCGGGGCAGGACTACTTGAGCGACGGCCTCACCGACGCCTTGATCACTGAGCTCGCGCGCTTCCCCAATCTTCGCGTGACCGCCCGTACGTCCATCCTCGGGTACAAGAAGGCGCCAAAACCACTTCCCGATATTGGGCGTGAACTCAACGTCGCTTATATCGTCGAAGGCTCAGTGCAACAGACGGCGGGCCGCACTCGTATTTCCGCGCGGCTGCTCCAAGCCTCCGATGGCCGCCCAATCTGGACCGATTCGCTTGATCGTCCAGCCGCCGAAGCTCTGTCGCTCCCGGCCGACGTCGCGCGCCGTATCGCCGGCAAACTCGGCCACTCGCAAGCCACGTCCTCTTCCCCTGTGTCCGGGCCCAGGAATCCAGCCGCGCTGGACGCCTTCCTCCGGGCAAAATACCTGACTGCCGGAGGACGAACGAACAAAGAGTATCGCGAAGGCATTCTTCTCTTTGAGCGCACCCTTGAGATGGAGCCCGATTTCGCCGCGGGCCACGCCGCTCTGAGCTTGGCGTGCATATGGTACATCTTCAACCGCGACCCCGGTGCGAAGTCCGAGATGGAGCCAAAGGCTTACGTGGCCATCGAAAAAGCTCTCGCCCTGAACCCGAACCTCTCCGAAGCCTACTTAGCTCGCGCCATGCTCGCGTTCACTCCGGCCAATCGGTTCCCTTTTGAACCTACCATCCGTGACCTGCGCCGCGCCGCCACATTGAACCCAAACTCGCTCGACGCCAATTACCAGTTGGCACGTCTCTACTTTCACGCGGGCCTGCCCGAGCAAGGACTTCTCTATGCACACAAAGCCATCGCGATTGACCCTACCAGCACCATGGTAAAGCGGGAAACGGCGCTACTGCTCATGGCGATGGCTCGATACAACGAGGCGCTGGAAACGTGGGAAAGAATGCAAACTCCCAATAGCTTTGATGCCGCACATCAGTCTTGGGCGCTCTTGGCGGCCGGCCGGGCAGCCGAGGCGGCCTCCGTCGTGAGTGACGCCGGCGCGCGCGCGAAACCAAACGACGAATTTATTGCCGCGGCCCAAGCGATCTTTCTTGCTGCCTCAGGGAAGCGCAAGGAAGCCGAAGAACGCATCAAAATTGTCCTCGCCAAGGAAGCCTACGGACACTTTCACCATGCCAGCTTTATGGTCGCCTGCGCCTACGCCCGTCTCAACGAGGTGGAGAATGCCCTACATTGGCTCAAATACACGGCCGAAACCGGATTTCCCAATGTGCCCCTTTTTGAAAGCATTCCGGATCTTGCGTCCGTGCGTTCGGATCCGCGCTACTCCGCCCTCATCACACGCTGGAAAAAACACGCTGACTCGCTTCGTGCTATTCAATAGACGCGCCATCCCCGGTGTGGCTCAGTGCGGCTGGTATGGCCTGCACAAGGAAGCGAGCGTATCGTGTCCGGCCGCTTTTGCGGCGCGCAGGAGCCGCAGGAAAATGTGCGCCGTCAGGAAGGCGTCGCCGCCGGCCGTGTGGCGGTCGTGCGCGGCTACGCCGAACATTTCACAAAGCGCGTCCAGCGAAAAGCCGTTGGCCATGGGCCGATCCGCAAATGCGCCATCATCATGCAAGCGTAGCGTCAGGTCCATCGTGTCGAGCCACCGGTTTCGCAGCGTCAGGTTGAAGTGCCGCTCGCAGGCGCAGTTGAGAGCCTGGATGTCGTGGCCGATGTGATGGCCGACGATGACGCCGTCGCGCAGGTAGTCCAGGAAGAGCGCTAACGCTTCCGGCTCTTCCATGCCGCCGGCGGCTTCATCGCGCGTGATGCCGTGCACGGTTACCGAAGAGTTGTTGTAGGCGATGGTGAGCATCACCTCAAACGCATCTTCAAGTAAAATTTCTCCGTCGCGAACCGCGAGAGCTCCTATGGTGATGATCCGGTCGCGCCGCGGATCCAATCCAGTGGTCTCGGTGTCCAACACCACAAACCGCACCTGCGCGGCCGGCGTGTCATCGGCGAAGGTATTCTCGAATGCCGCCAGATATCGTTCCATCGTCATAGGGCCGGAACAAACGTGGACACGGTGAATTCCAGGAACCGCTGTATGGAGGAAAATGCGGTCTTCAGCAGTTGTTGATCGAGTTTCCCCAGCTTGCCGGGGTCGATTCGATCGCCTCCCGCCAGTGCTTGGTAGTAGAGCCCGATGCGAAATGCGTCCGCGGCCTGACGGAGTATCGCCGCGCCCTCCGGGAAATCCAGCAGCGCGGTTTCCAGGCGCGCCAAGGTGTTGGCCGGCGTCAGGCGGCGTTTTGCGATCGCAAATACCCGCGCGGCATTCGCGATGGGAGATACCACGGCATCCGCGATATCGAAGCTGTCGCGCTGCGCCCCGTCCAGGTCCAGCACCAGGCCGCGGAAGAATGTCATTGGCGGCAGGTGCGCCAGCGTGTCGTTGGCGAGCAACGCAATCGCCGTTTCGTGGTCGCGCAACTCGTGAAGAATGTGTTCCTGCAACTTCCCAAGAATCGCAGCGTCGCCGGAGAGCGGCCACATGTCGAAGAAGGTTCGGCGCGCATACAGATCGTGGTCGATGGCTTCTCGTACGGTCTCGCTGTACAGCCGCTTCCATTCCGAAAGTGGCATGCTCGGCCGCGCTCCTTCCGGCCAGTGCAAGCCGGGACCGGAAAGCCCTAAATCGTGGAACCGCGCAGCCGTCTCGCCGGCGAGCGCCGCGAAATAGATGCTGTCTTCGGGCTGGAAGGCCTCGCCCGAATCCTCGTACACCGCGGCAATCGTCGGGAGTTCTGGCCCCAACAGGTCGCCGCGGGCCGATGCGCCGAACAGCACCCAGCAGTAAGGAACGCGTGCCGCTGCGATTCCCGCCGTCTGTATGTCCTCACCCGCCAGCCGGATGCACGCCTCGGCCAAGGCTGCAACCACCTCCGCGCCAATCCGGCAGCAATCGTCGATATCATGCGGTTGGGCCAGCCCGTCCGCACCAGCTCCGTTGCCTGGCGCAGCAACGGTGCGATTTCCCCGGCAGAACCGGCGTATCGAATCGCACTGACCAGACGCGCCGGGTCATGGGCGCAGAACAGGGCAAGTTCGGATGCAGTGAGGATGGCTACCAGCGGGCTGCCGGGAGTGCCGTCTGCTGTGATCGCTAGCTGCTCCCCACGCGATTGCAGCATTTCCCTCACCGCCGTGCGAGTGCTGAGCGGTGAGGCAACCGTGGGTGGACACGGGCGCGCGGCAGCGCATACAGCGCCCGCGGACGCTGCACAGAGATCGAGTGCCGTAATCGTCCCGAGCGGACGGCCGCCGTCATCCACCATTGCCGCGACCCCGCTCTTGGAGCCGATCAGCAGAGACGCAGCATCCTTCGTCGATGTATCCGGCCCGAGCACGACCAAGCGGGCGCGCAGGAACTCAAGGGGCGGAACATCCGCCTCCAGCCAGGAGCTCCTGTTGAACCCGACGTTGCCGGAAACAGAGACGTGAGCGGAGAGAAATCGCCTCACGGCGGGATATTGGGCGGCCGCGGATTCGATCAGGACCGCCGTAACGCCATAGAGGATTACATCGCTCCCGGTACGGGCCGAATACAGGCAAGATCCGTCCCCGGCGAATCGCTCCAGCCCTAGTAAATCGCCCTCTCCGCGGACATCGCGCAAGCGCTCGCCGGAAGCGGTCTCATCCAAGAGCTCCACCCGCCCTTGCTGGATCATCCAGACGAAGGGCCCTTGGGGGTCTCCCTGACGGAAGAGATACTCTTCTGACTCGTGAAACTTCACCTTTCCGCTACCGGCGAGATCGAACAGGTCCTGTTCCGAGAGAGCGTCGAAGGGGGCGTGACGTTTCAGGAAGTCGGCCACGCGCTGTCGAATGATGGACGTTTTCATTGTAGTGGATGATCGCCAGGGGACAGACCTTGGGTTGTGCGGCCCACTTGGCACTGGCAGCGGCGTGGCTGGCAGGAAAGAAATAGGATACACCAGAAGCCTCTCCGGCCGGTTGTCGCGTGATCTAATAATGGGATCATGCCGGTGGCTCCCCAACGCCAATTGGACAGTTTCATCCGCAAGTACAACCCCGATATCGCCGCGCTCGCCCGCACGTGCCTCAAGAAGATGCGCGCCCGCCTACCCGGCGCAATCCAGTTGGTCTACGACAACTACAACGCCCTCGCCGTCGGTTTCGGACCCTCCGCAAAAGCTTCCCAGGCCGTGTTCTCCCTCGTTCTCTACCCACGCTGGGTAAGTCTGTTCTTCCTGCAAGGCGCAAGCCTGCCGGACCCAAATAAAATGCTGAAAGGGACAGGAAGCCGGGTCCGGCACATCGTGATCGAAAAGGCCGCCGATCTGGATCAACCGGCGATTCAGGATTTGATGAACGTGGCGTTGCAAAGCGCCAAACAAGCCATCGACCCAACCGCATCCGGCGGGCTCATCATCCAATCGATCTCCGCTAAACAGCGCCCGCGGAGGCCATGACAGCGGTGTGGAGGCTCAACATCCTTTGGAATTGCCGGATCGGCTGGCGAGAAAGATTTGCCTCAGCGTGCAGGCTGAATCC
>JAENWC010000170.1 GCA_016650235.1 Terriglobia bacterium | reverse complement strand
GACAACCATCCCGGGCACCTTGAACATCCGCCCCCGATCCACTATCATGCAAAAGCAAACTTTTTTGGAGGGCTGTATGAACAAGCTGTATAGTCGGCTCGTTTGGGTAGCTGTAGTTGCCTTTGCAACACCCGCCTTCCCGGCCACTCCCACCTTCTCCAAAGACATCGCGCCAATCCTCTTTAATAGCTGCACAGAGTGCCATCGCAAAGGCGAAGCTGCGCCGATGCAACTCATGACCTACAAGGAAGCCCGCCCCTGGGCCAAAGCCATCCGCGAGCGCGTCCTCTCGCGCGCAATGCCTCCCTGGTTCGCCGACCCGGCCCACGGAAAATTCCACAACGACCGCAGCTTGTCCCAGCGCGAGATCGACACCGTTACAGCCTGGGTGGACGCGGGCGCTCCGGAAGGCGACCGCAAACTTCTTCCAGCCCCGCCCCAATACGTGGAGGGCTGGTCCATCGGCAAACCTGACCTCATCGTCGAACTGACCGAAGAGGTGTCCGTGCCAGCCTCCGGCGTGATCCCCTACCTTTACTACACAGTCGATCCTGGACTCACCCAAGACAAGTGGGTGCAAGCCGCCGAAGTCCGCCCCGGCAATCGCGCCGTGGTCCACCACGTCATCGTCAGCATCCTCGAACCCGGTTCCAATGCCACAGGATCGTCCGGCCAAACCCGCCGCCCCGGCCTCGTCGGCTTCGCTCCCGGAGATCAACCCATGCAACTCCGCCCCGGCATCGCCAAACAATTGAAGGCCGGTTCCAAGCTCGTCTTCCAGATGCACTATACCCCCAACGGCAAGGCCGCTACGGACCGTACCCGCGCCGGCGTCATCTTCTCGAAGGAACCCGTGCGGCAGGCGCATCGCGGCGGCATGATTCCGAATTTCATGTTCAGGATTCCGCCCGGCGCGCCCAGCCACGAAGTCAAATCCTCCTGGACCGCCAAACAGGATGTTCTGCTCACCGGGCTTATGCCCCACATGCACGTCCGCGGCAAGGATTTTCTTTACACCGCCGTCTATCCGGATGGTAAAACCGAGGTCCTCCTCAACGTCCCGCGCTATGATTTCAACTGGCAGCTCAACTACCAGTTGGCCGAGCCCAAACTGCTGCCCAAAGGCACTCGCATCGATTGCGTGGCTCACTTTGACAACTCCCCGAACAACCAGTTCAACCCCGACCCCGCAACGGAAGTGAAGTGGGGCAACCAGACCTGGGAAGAGATGATGATCGGATGGTTCAACTACATCCTGCCAGACGAGAATCTTCTCCTTTCCCAAACTCAAAATCCAGCAACGAGGCAATAGACAATTTATGTGGATCCGCAAACATGATCGCGACCGCCGCAAAGGCGTTGACTCCCCCGTTCCCACTCAGATGCTCTCCACCGAGGAGTTCGTCCCGCGCCGCCAGAATCCGGCGCAGAAACAGGTGGAGGGTCTCATCGGAGATATGTCGGAGGACAATGCGAAAAGGCTTTCCATGTCCCGCCGGGACTACATGCGCACATCGATGGGCCTGGCCACCTGCTGGCTGGCCACCAACAAAGTCTACGGCAAGCATTTTGAAGTGGAGGCCGCCGAGGCCTTTGAACCCGCCGCTACCGAAGAGAAATATCCGAAGGGCGAGTTCTTCATCATCGACGTGCAGGCCCACTTCTCCAACGGCTTCGCCCTCAATTTCCGCACCGATCCCACCATCAAGGGCATGGGATTCGATCTCAAGAACGATATCGAATCCTACGGCTTCCGCAATTTCGTCAAGGAAATGTTCTTCGACTCCGAAACGAGCCTGATTGTGCTCTCCGGCGTCCCCGGCCGCGAGAACAACAAGAGCGCCGACGGCAAGCAACTCGAAGGCAAGGGGCGCGGCGGCGGCATTCTCCCCTCCTGGCTCATGAGCACCTGCAAGGCGGAACTGAACGCGCTCGCCGGATCACAGCGCGCGCTCTGCCAGGGCAACCTCGCCCCCAATCACTACTGGGACAAAGCGGCGAACGCCCCCGACAAAGCGGCCACCATCGAGCAGATGGAGCGCGAGCTCAAACAGTACGGCATCAACTCCTGGAAGTGGTATTGCCACACCGACCCGGGCCGCTCCGGCGGCGGCTTCCAACTGGACGACCCCAATGCCAACTGGTTCTATGAAGAGTCCGCCAAACGCGGCATGAAGCTCATCTCCGTCCACAAGGGCTACTCCTACCAGTCGCGCACGCTCGGCCACCTCGCCAATCCCAAGGATGTCGAAAAGGCCGCGCTCTCCCATCCCGACTTCAACTTCGTCATCTACCATTCCGCGATGCAGCATGGCATCAATGAACCCGACTTCAAGGACATCGCCAAGGTGAACCCGCAAACCGGCGACATGGCCTGGCACAACATCCTCATGGATATCAAGAAGCGCAATCCGAAGATGAACAACGTCTACCCAGAAATCGGAAGTTTCTTCGGACCACTCGTCATCGCGCATCCCGGCCTCGCCATGCACGGCATCAGCAAAAACATACAGCACTATGGCTCCGATCACGTCGTCTGGGGCACCGATTGCATCTGGTGGGGCTCCCCGCAATGGGTCATCGACGCATTCAAACGCTTCCAGATCTCCGACGAATACTGCGAGAAATTCGGCTATAAGAAGATCACTAAAAAGGACAAGGCGAATATCTTCGGCCTCAACGCCGCCAAGCTCTACAAGGTGGATCCGAAGGCGAAACGCAACGCGCTTCCCGCGGACGCGCTGGACCGCCTCAAGTCCGCCTACCTCAATGAAGGCGGCCAGCCCAACAACGCCGCGCATGGCTGGGTCCGTGCCGACGACTAGCATCGGCGTACTGCTGCTGGGCTGCTTCTCTGTCGCGGCTCAGCAGCAGCCGCTCGAATCCCATTTCCATCATCTGCACCTCAACTCCACAGATCCCGCTGCGGCGCGCGAGTTCTATCCCGCCAAGTTCGATGCCGAAAAAGCCCGCTTTGCCGGCAAGCTCGATGCCGTCTGGGCGCAGAAATCCTGGCTGCTCTTCAACAAGGTGGCTGCCCCGCCGCCGCACGAAATCCTCTCCTCCATCTGGCACTTCGGGTGGGGCGCGGAGGACATGCCCGCCGCCTACCAGAAGCAGCTCGATATGGGAACCAGGTTCAGTTGGCCCATCACCGAGATGTTCCCGAAATTCTTCTATGCCTACGTGGAAGGCCCCGACAAGGCCATCGTTGAACTCAACTCCGCCCGCCATCACAACTTCGGGCACCTCCACCTGATCTCCACCGACCCGGTCGCCGCCGGCGAGTGGTACGTTTCGAATTTCGGAGCCAAGTATGCCTCCGGCCGCCCGCCCTCGCGCGAGCCCCGTTTTTACCGCGGCTACCAGATTGGCCCCAGCGCCTCTCTCCTGATGGATAATGTCAACATCATCATCTTCCCCATCGAGTATGCCCGCCAGCAATGGCCGGAACTCTGGAAGGACCGCGCGGAGTTTCTCTCGCCGAAAGGCCGCGTCGTCGATCATGTCTCCTTCAGCGTGACCGATTTCAAACAGGCCGCCGCGCGCTTCCCCACCCTGTCCAAACCGAAAAACATTCCGGGCACCAAAGTTCGTTCCGCATACCTCGAAGGCCCGGACCGCATTCTCATCGAACTCGTGGAGGGCCACCCCGCCAAACAATGATGTTCGCGCTGCTGCTGCTCTTCTTCCAGCAACCCGTGCCGGAGTTTGTGCACGGCGAGGAGTGCCTGTTCTGCCATCGCAACGACATCGGCTCGGCCTGGCAAAAGAACGTGCATGGCACCACGGTCAACGAGAAGCAGGGATCGGATGAATTTAGCCTGGGCTCGCGCAATCAAGTGCGCAGGCTCCGCAAGAGCGGCTACAACCAGTTCGAGATCTTTGACACCGGCGGCAACTCCTGGGACAAAACCAAATTCGCGGACCGCTGCGCCGGCTGCCACACCACTGCATTTGACGCATCGACGAAAACATTCGCCTACTATGGCCTCGACTGCTTCACCTGCCACGGCGTGGTGGACCTGAACCACACCGGCGACACATCGCTCATTCTTCTTTCTAAAAAACGCCGCAATGAAACCAAGGTGGTCACCTCCATCTGCGCCTCCTGCCACCTGCGCAACGGCACATCGGCCACCACAAAACTGCCCTTCCCCAACCTCTTTATCCCGGGCGGCAACCTGTTCCAGGATTTTCAGGTCGACCTCAAACTCGCCGATGACGCAGCGCTCAACCCCGGGGACCGGCATGTCTACCGCAGCGTGCGGGACGTAACCGAAAACGGAGCCACCACCACTTGCCTCTCCTGCCATTCGTTGCACGGCAACTCAACGGACAAACACCGCCGCGTGCTCAGTTCCCCCATTTGCCTGGACTGCCACTTTGACGGCCGCCCGCGCAAGGAAGTGGTGAAGTACATCGTGCGCTCGGCCATCTGTGAATATTAATTCGCGGAAAGCGCCCTATTGAGGCTCGGAAAGCCAGATATTGCTGCGCCGTTCGCGCTGTGAAAAATATATCCCGTCTTTGGCGACGGCGATGCCGATGTCAGTCCCGGCCAACACGTGACGCGCCTGATGGA
This sequence comes from Terriglobia bacterium, assembly GCA_016650235.1. Taxonomy (GTDB): domain Bacteria; phylum Acidobacteriota; class Terriglobia; order Bryobacterales; family Bryobacteraceae; genus VFZE01. Next base: position 3,945 of record JAENWC010000170.1, on the reverse strand, counting down.
GGTGGTACACGGCGAACGGGTCCCCGGCCGGGCGTCCAGTCACCGGGTTCAGACGAACAGCCCACAAGCAAACGTGGCCGTCTCTCAGGGAGAGGAAATACAACACGGACTGATCCGGCGACCAACGGCCCTTGCAGGACCACCCTGCATTTTCAATCTCTGTCCATTCCGATTGACCAGCCGCTTCTCCGTTCCGAACCGGCGCGATCATCAGAGACCACTGGAATGCCAGTTCGCTAGGGGTGAGGGTGCAAAATGAAATCCAACGGTCGTCCGGCGAGAACCCGCCCGCATAGAAACTGACTCGGTCGTTTCTCAACACCATCTGGTGCTTCCCTGACTCAACATCAACTGTGTATTCCCGGATCGGATCGCCCTGCCAGTAAAGCACGCGCTTCCCGTCCCCAGACCAGCCTAAGCCTGAGCAATCCTGGCATAGTTTTTGCTCCGCGCCTCCAGAGATGGGCATCAAATAGAGTGAGACCATCCCGGAATGCGACCGGTTGAATGCAACGCGGGTACCATCCGGAGAAATTATCCCCCTCCGCTCGTCGAGCGGCGTCGCTGTCAGCGGCCGGTCCGCTCCTGTCTCCAGGTCCCGGAGCCAAACATCAAAATTGCCGCCGCGGTTCGACGCAAATACGAGTTTCCGACCATCGTTCGTCACGGTCGGCCAGAGATCCTCCGACAGATCCTGGGTTAATTGTCTGGCTGGCCCGCGCACGGCCGCGGAACCAGTATCCATAGGCAAGAACCACATATCGCTGCTGATCTGGAAAGTTGAGAAGGCGAGTCTGCCGTCGATCGCCGCGGTAGGCTGTGCCTCGACGGTGCCGCCCATCAGTCGGAGGGGCGTACCATGAATCTGTCCAGTTTCCGGTGAGAACGCTACTCGCCACAATCTGGCGCTATCGCCGCTCATCCCTGCCATGACGAGATGATCCCCAGCCAACCAGACTGGGGACATTGCATAGTACGGGTCCCCTAATTCTCCCGAACTCATGCCTTCCCGCTGCAAGGCCTCTTTCGCTTGCACCGCAATGGGGGCGCCGCCTTCCACCGGCACGGTCCACAAAACCACGCCAGCGGCGAGCCAGCGGATATCCCGAGTACCCCAAAACAGGAGACGCTTCGAATCGGGCGACCATACTGGGTTCAGAGCGTGGATGCCCCCGGTGTTTATTTCGCGAGGCGCGCCGCCTTCCGGCGGTATGAGACGCAGAGAGCTTGCCGTCGTGCGCAAGCTTGTCGAGTATGCGATCCATTTCCCGTCCGGAGACCATTGCGGAGTGAACCCGCGCCGGACCAGTAAACGTTCGGGGCCACCGAGCGAAGGAACGATATAAATGCCGCCGCCATCCCGTTCCGAGTGAAATACGATTTGGCTGCCATCGGGTGAAAGGGAAGGACGTTCGTCAACGGCTGGATCGCGAGTTAACCGGATTGGCTCGCCCCCAGGAACATGCTTCACCCAGATGTCGAGATTGCCGTCGCCGGAGCGGTCCGAAGCGAATGCGAGCAGTTTCCCGTCGGCGGATAGAGAAGGGTCCATGGTAAGGCCGCTATCGCGCGTGAGTTGAGTGAGCCGGTATTGAGGCGGCGGTTTCTCGCGGCGAGCGGCCCACCACACTGCGCCGGCAACGAGAGCGATGCCTGCCACGGCCGCGGCGACCTTCGGCCACCAGGATTTGGTTTGGATGGGTTTCGGCGTGACTTTTACGGCGCGAAGATCAACAAGCAGGTCGGCGGTGTGTTGATAACGCTGCGCGGGATCCTTGGCCAGCAGTTTGGACGCGATTCGGTCGAGCGCCATGGGCAGCCCCGCGCGTACCGCCGTAAGCGGTTCAGGGTCGGCGTACAGGAAGCCCGTATCCGGCACCCGGCCGGCGATCATCTCGTACAGCACGACACCCAACGACCACAGATCGCTGCGTTCATCCACCGGCTTACCTTGCGCCTGCTCGGGTGACATGTAGGTGGGCGTGCCGACGGTGACGGCCGATTTGGTAAGCCGGGAACGGTCCGCCGCTTGGGCAAGGCCGAAGTCCATCACTTTCACTTGGCCGTCGGCGGTGACCATCAGGTTGCCGGGCTTGACGTCGCGGTGCACGACGTTTTTCAAGTGAGCGGCCTGCAAGCCTTGGCTGGTCTGAATGGCGATGTCGAGGGCCTCCTCGATTGGGAGTGGACGGCGTTTGATTTTCGCCGCCAGGGTTTCGCCCTCGACAAACTCCATGGCGATGAAGCCGTTTACTGAGTCAATTTCGTGGACGGTGCAGATGTTAGGGTGGTTCAGCGAGGCGGCAGACTGCGCTTCGCGCAGAAAACGGGCGCGGAGATCCCCATCTTGAGCGAGATGAGGAGTCAGGAATTTGAGCGCGACAGTACGCCGGAGCGCGGTGTCCTCGGCCTTGTAGACAACGCCCATGGCGCCCTCGCCGATTTTGTCGAGTATGCGGAAGTGGGAGATATCCCGGCCGATCATGGCCCTCTCAATAGTACCGATTGTACATCACCAAGTTGAGACCTTGGTGAGTTATCATCCGCCTGCCAGACAATTACCAGTGTGCTTTAGAGGTACGCCGTCCCCGTGAAAAGTGTGGTCGTGCCTCTTTCGGATCGAGTCCTTGTTGATCCTGAAGTCCTGGCAGGCAAGCCGGTGATTCGAGGGACCCGTCTCGCCGTAGAGTTTATTCTCGAACTCCTCGCCGCCGGTGAGTCCGAGGAAGATATTTGAGCTATCCAGGCTTGGGCCGCGAGGATATCCTTGCCTGCCTTTCCTACGCCAGCTACTTAGCCCACGAACGCAAAGCCTATCCGATCCCGGCATAGATGCGGCTACTAGCAGATGAGAACTTCCTGGAGCCAATAGTCGATGCACTCCGAACGGATGGCCCTGATGTTCCGTGGGCCAGAACGGATTGCCCTGGATGCAAGGACACCGTCATTCTGTAAGCCGCCGAAGCGCAAGCCCGCATTGTGTTGACGTTGGACAAGGACTTCTGGCGGATCGCGCTTCAACGACGGGTTCCTCTCGAACAATCCGGTGTGGTCCTGTTTAGGGTTCAGCCCGCAACTCCCGGCTCTCCGGGACCCCTCGTCCGTGGCTTTGTCGAGGCTGGCAAGGCCTGGACCGGGCACATCAGCATCGTCACCGCCGATGGGATAAAGATGATGGCCGCTCGAAAGAGTTGACAATGTGGTTTGTCACTCCTAACCCTTGGTTAGACTATGTTTCGTCCCTGTATTTTTGCGTTATTGAATTGCGTCGCCGCGGGCAAAGTAGATGCGCGGCGAAAATACCTCTGCGGCTACCTGATCGAAGACTGGAGGGAACAGGCTGAGGAAGGAAAGAGCGCGCCGTATGAGCCGCTATGGACGGAGTTGCCAAACCTGTTCCGCGACTTCCGTGAGATGCGCGAAGAAGGTGTGCGGTTCCTGGCCGGGACAGACGCCGGCGTTGCCTTCATGTACACCGGATTCAGCTTGCATGACGAACTGCAACAATTAGTGGAACACGTTGGTTTCAGCCCGATGGACGCGCTCAGAATCGGAACGGGCGGAGTGGCCGGATTCTACGGCGAACAGAGTACATTCGGCGCCCTCGAAGTGAACCAGTTGGCCGAGTCTGTATTGCTGGATGCCGACCCGCTAGCGGATATACGAAACACAAAGCGAGTAGAAGGTGTGCTAACGCAGGGGCGCTGGCTGAGCCGCAAAGACTTGGATGGCATCCTGCTACGAGTCGAGCGAAGCGCGCGCACGGGTTGCGAAGGGAGCGGCTTGGCTCAGCCGCATTATTCTTAGGGGACGATGTCGTAGAGCCAAGCCACCAGCTTTGCGCCCTTGAGCGTCTTCTCAATAGTGGGCCATACTCTCTGGTGATCGGCGCTGGCCACCCAGGCCATGCGGTGCTCTTCGCTCTCGAAAGCGATCAACAGCCGG
>JAENWC010000169.1 GCA_016650235.1 Terriglobia bacterium | reverse complement strand
TGGCGGGATCCAGCAGCCAGCGTTTGGTCCAACCCGGCTTCAGACGCTCGCGCGCCGTGACAAAGTTAGGCGCCGTAGCAGTCTTATCGTGATTGGCGTCCCCGGTGGCGTGGCACTTCAAGCAGGGGGCCCCTTCACTGGTGAACAGGGCGCGGGCCAGCAAGCGCTCTTGATCCGTGATGGGATCGATCTTGGACGGAATGTAGGGCTGCGCCTGGCTGGACAAAGCCTCAAAGAAGCGGACCAGTTTGCGCAGCTCGCCGTCGGAAAGGTAGAAGGTGGGCATGCGAGCCTTGAGGTATGTGCGCACGCCGTTGCGGTCTGTGCTGGATGTGGACTGCGCCGGATTTTCCAGAAATTGCTTCAACCAGACCGGCGACACGCGCGCGCCTTCCCCAATGAGACTGGGCGGACGCTGATCTTTCCAATCAGGATCTTGATACCGCTTGAGGTTCATGAAGACGGTCTGCTGGCCCAGCATCACCTGATGGCAGCCCATGCAGTTGTACTTGCGCACCACCCACCATCCATCGATGATGTCCTGCTTTTGCCCCGGAGGATTGTATTGATACCGCGCCGGCATCGGCGAATCCACCGATCCGAGCAGGAATGTTGCGACGGCGTCGATTTCGTCCTTCTTCAATTTGAAGTTGGGCATCTTCAGACGCTCCAGCGGATTCGTCTTCTCTTTGCCCTTGTCGTAGACTGCCGGATTTTCGAGTTTGTGCTCGAAGAAACCCTTGTGGTTGTACCAGCCCTCGTTGTAGGCATCGTGCGTCAACAGCGCGAAATCCAAACGCTCCAAGGGCTTCGAACCTTCCTTGGTCAGCTCGGTTCCGATCCGCTGCTCTTCCTCAAGCCCGGTGATCTCGTGGCATCCGGCGCAGCCGTAATTTCGCACCAGGAACAGTCCCCTAGCCTTCAGCTTGGGGTCATCCAGATAGTCAGCGGCGGGGAACGAGTACCTATCGCGCTTGCGCGACATCAAATACGTTGCGATGTCGCGGATCTCCTCAATGCTCAGACGCAAGTCCGGCATCGGCGTCATGTTCTGCACCAGCAATTCGCGCCCGCTGATGGGCGACTTGGAATGGTCCACATCAAAAATGAACGGCACGCCATTCTTCTTGTAGTCTTCCTCGGTAAGGTCGCGTTTTTCGTGCGGATCGTAGGGCAAGGTGCGCTGCCGCGGGTTCTCGATCCAGCGGACCAGATAGTCGTAGTTGATCTTCTCGCCGATGCGGCTCAGGTTGGCGGCGAAGTCGCCTCCCTGTCTCTGGCTGCCCTCGCCCATCGAGTGGCAAGCCATGCAGCCGCGCGTCTCAAACGACTCTTTTCCGCGAGCCGCATCGCCCTGCGGATGCTTAGCCGCCTGACCGTTGATGCCGGACTGCCAGATGAACGCGGAGATGGCGCGCACCTCTTCATCGGCAAGACGGAACGTCGGCATTTTGGCGTGTTCCCGCCATTGGCTCGGATCCTTGATCCAGACCGGAAGCCATTCCTTGCGCAGCTTCATCCGGACTTCTTTCAAGTTCGGCCCGGTTTTTTTCACCTCGCGCCACAGCTCCGTGGTGCGCATGTCAAGTTGCTCCACCTTCGCGTTAATGGCGCTGATGCGAACACGGAGATCGTCGGCGCGGCCATAGAGGCGCTGCGCCTCGGTGTTCTCTTTGGCCTTGTCCGCTTGCCGTGTGACCAGACCGATCTCACGCTCGTAGTCGGCGCGCTGCTGCTCCATGGCGCGGACTTGCTGGCCAGCGCTCGAAAGCTCTTCAAAGTCGCGGTCGAATCCTTCATAACGGTGGCAACCAATGCAACCACGGCCCCGGAACACTTCCCTGCCCTTGTTGAGCACGGTGGCGTATTCCGTGACAATTTCCTTTACGTGGCACTGCTGGCAGCCCGCCTGTACGTTTTCCGGATAATACATCGGCCACAGCCAGTATTTGTGACGCCCATGCCCCTTCTCGATGCTCGAGGTAGCCACGCCATTGCCGTTGTGGCAGGGCGAGCAGCCGAACCGCTCCGGATCATGCAGCTTCAAAAGGTCCCTGTTGGGGTGGCTGGCGAACACCTTTTCGCCGCCCATCGAAGCCGCTGTCAGCTTGGCGGGCTCACGCGCCCCCAGGTGGCAGGACTCGCAACGGTCCACCAAGTCTATATCCTTGACGTGAATCTGACGGATGCCGATATCCCAGTTTTCCAGTTTGCCTTGCAGCAAACGCAGCGCGGAAGCCGACAGCTCCGAACCACGGTCGCCCACATACTTCGCCATCCTGGCTTCCATTTCCATGATCGGCTTCCGCATCGCGGCAAGTTTGATCAACTGTTCCGACTTGCGCGCGCGCCAAGCGGCCAAATCCTTCTCCATCTGGTCATACCCGTAATCGTGCTTCTTCAGGCTGCCGTCCGGCTCTGAAAGCGGCACCGATTCCACGCGCTTCTTCACCTCATCAATGTCCTTGCGGAGCGTGTCCTTGGCCGAATCGCTGCCCGCCACCTCAATCTGATAGGTGAGCGCGGAAATTTCGCTGCGCAGCACCTGGTAGGCCATGTTGAGATCGATGATCCTCGGCGTCAGGATCTGGTTGATCTCAGTTTCCAGCTTGCGCATGTCCGGATCGAGTTTGGCGTGCAGATCGGCCAACTGCTTCTCCATCCGCTTGTACTCGCCAGTCTGTTTCACTTTCGCCTCATCGGCCTCCTCTGACGGAGTCAGCGTTTTAAGGTAGGACGCGTAGAGCCCCGCGAACCGCTTCTGGTAACTCTTCCACGGGCGCATTCCGTAGACTTCGTCGTACAACGCCCAAAAAGTGCACAATGCCAGCAGCGCCGCTGAGATGTAGAGCGGCTTGCTGAGGGAAGAGTGGACTACCGGGTCCTTCTCGGGAACTTGGTTCGAATCGCTCATCAGTTGCTCCTCACAATGCTTCTGCTCCTCACAATGCTTTCCAGTAACACGCGCAAAACGGAGCCGCCGTCCGCGGAAATATGTCGCGTGTTTCTGAATGTTCCTGGGGCGCGGACGTCGCCCTTTGCGCTCAAATGTTGAACCACGGCGTTACCCAGACATACTTGACGCGGAACAACAGCCGGAGAAGCATCTTCACCGGCAACGCCAGCATGGTGATGAGGAAGACTTGCATCACGGTATATTGCAGGAGGCTCATGCGCTGATAGATCTTGCGGGCAAACGGAGTCAGAGTGATCAGCTTATGGATCCCGATGGCGGCCCCCACCAGGTAAGCCGTCGTCGCCCCGCCGCCCAGCGCAAATGCGATCCAGCGGTTGCGGATGCCAAATATCTCGTGCAGGTCCCGGTTCACCTCAAAGATCAACCGGTTGTGATCCCACGTCTGGCCCGGCCAAAACCACATCCAGCCGGGACCACGAATCATCGTTCCGATGATGATCATGCTGATCCAGAGAATGATGAACCCGAAGATGAACGTCCAGATGGCGAACCGGCGCTGCTTGTAGGTGTAGTAACCGTTGCCCAGCGGGTTTTCATCGATGTATGGAATCACCATGAGGCCGACAATGATGAGGCTCGGCAGCACCACCCCGGCCATCCACGGATCAAAGTAAACCAGCATCTCCTGTAGCCCCAGGAAGTACCACGGCGCCTTCGAAGGATTCATCGTCAGCGTCGAATTGGCCGGCTCCTCCAACGGTGCGTTCAGCGTGATGGACCAGACAAACAGAATGATGGTCACAATCAGCGCCGCCAGAAATTCAATGCGAAGCAAATACGGCCAGACGTGTACCTCGCGAACCCACTCGGGCCGGTATGGCTGCGTCTTGCGGTGGTGCGTTTTGGCCATCTCCGGGTTTGCCTCAAGCTGCCCGATCAGGCGGTCGTTGGCGAAGCTTTGTTTCAGCCCATACCAGGTGTAGAAAGGCATGACGAACAAAAGGAGCGTGATCGGGACGTTGTCCGGAGTCGCCAGAATGATCCAAAGTTGATGCCAGTCCATTGCGTTCTCCTTGCGGTCAGACCTTGCGGAGCGGCTTGATTTCGCTCTCCATCATCATCGGGGCAGGCCCGGAGATGCCGCCATCTTTCCGGATGCGCCAGAAGTGCACCACCATGAAAGTGGAAGCGATGATCGGAATCGCCACGCAGTGCCAGATGTAGGCCCGCAGCAGAGCGTTGGAATCCACGATGCTGCCGCCCAGCAAGGCGAACCGTACATCGTTGAACGGGGTCATTCCGAATTGCGACCCGAACGGGCCGTCATGGCCCAGCATCGGGGTGGCGCGCGCCATGTTGGTTCCCACCGTCACCGCCCAGAAACCGAGTTGATCGTCCGGCAACAGATATCCGGTAAAGCTCAACAGCAGCGTTAACACCAGCAGGATCACCCCCACCGCCCAGTTGAATTCCCTCGGCTTCTTGTAGGATCCGGTGAGAAACACCCGGAACATGTGCAGTTCCACCGTGATCACCATCAAATGCGCCGCCCAACGGTGCATGTTCCGCAACAGCTTGCCGAACGGCACGTCGTGCTCCAGATAGAGGATGTCGCGGAAAGCGATCACCTTCGACGGGTGATAGTAGAACATCAGCAGCGCGCCGGTGAACACCAGCACAATGTAGATGTAGAAACTGATGCCGCCCATTCCCCAGGTGTAGCTGTAGGACACCGCGTCACGATTGATCTTGGCCGGGTGCAGATGCAGAAACACGTTGCTCAGCACGCCCAGCGCCCGGCTGCGAGGCGTTTCGTCGTGCTTGACGCGAAGAACCGACTTCCACAGATCCGTCTTCTCCGGATTCTTGTAGGTTTCCATCTCCTGCAGCGCCCGCGTCTTTACTTCTTTCGAACCCGCCACCAGCGCCGTCAGCGCGGATTTACCGGCGGCCCCATTGCCGGATTGGTTACCTGATTGTCCGTTTGTGTCTGCCATTGTCGTCCCTTCCGTTTTCTTGCCCGCCGCCTATACCCGCACAATCGCGCCATCGTCCCCAAACTGGCTGCGCTCGCCCTTGGGCCAGCGATACGCCTTGCTCAGATCCACCACGATCTGACCGTCGGCGTCCACTTCCACGTGCGCCCGGTCCATCGGCCGCGGTGCTGGGCCTTCGAAGTTTACACCTTCACTATCGTAACCGCTCCCATGACAGGGACACTTGAACTTGTTCTCGCCCGGTTTCCAGTCCGGCGTGCAGCCCAGATGCGTGCAAATAGCCGAGATGACGAAAATCCCCTCCGTATTGCGCACCACCCAGATCCGGTATGCGGTCTGGAACTTTGTGTCCACGCCGAAACCGAAGTCGGAAGGGAAGCCGATCTTGAACTTCGTCTTGGGCTCGAAGAGTACGCGCGGAAAGAAGAATCGCAGGAACATCACGAAGTTGATCCCAAACGATCCCACCACGGCCGCCATCACAAAACGGCGCCGCCGCGCGATCACCGCGCTATCCAGCTCGTCTTCCTCTTTCTTCGAAAAAATGCGGGCCAGTGCATCGGAGAAGCCCGGTTTGGCGGGCTGCTTGGGCGCTTCCACTTTTGGAGTGGACTCACTGGACGGAGTCGACATGGTCTGAGCCTTCCTCTACTTTGCCTCTACTTGATCGCCAATTGGTGATTCAGAACCCGGCCCGAGTTGCTATCCCCAGATGAGCCGGAACCCAAACTTTATTTCTGCGTTCCTGAAAATTTTACACCCTGGGAGGAATTTTGCAAAGTGCGGCCTTACGAAAAAATCAAATAATGGCCTCATTTGACACTGCCGCAGCCGACCAGTACACTACAATAGACAGCCGCGTAGGAGCTTGATCTCGCCCGGATGCTACTGCCCAGGGAATTTGTAGCCTATATATCTCGACAATTAGTCAAACGACTGAGTCCTCATACATTGGAGGCCGCCGATCCGAATGTAGCGACGGAGGCCGTGTCCCATTTGATCCTCGAAGAGTTGATGATCGAGGACGAGTTGAATGACGAGGTGCGCGAGATCCTCAGCCAGTACCAGGAATATATGCGCCGCGAAGGCGTCAGCTACCAGGAGATGTTCCGCAAGATCAAGAACACCCTCATCTCCCAGCGCAAAGTGGTGCGAGCCGCCGGCCGCGACACCGGCGACGCAATGAAGTTGTCGCGCGACAAGGTCAACGACGTCGCTCACAAGCTGGTCTCCATGTTGCGCAAGTCGCGCGAGTTCCGCCTCAAGCGGGAGGCCAATGAAGTGCGTCTCGAGATTGTCAAGTCCTTCACGGAACTGTTGCTGGCCGAAGAGAAGGTCGACAAGGCCGCCCGCGATAAGATCCGCACGCAAAAGCGCGAAATTGCGGAAGGTTCCGAAGAGTATTCCCTTCTCCACAGGCGCTACTACGCCGAAGAGCTCAAGAAGCTCGGCATCGACCTCGGCGCTTGAGGGGCCGCTACGATCCGCGGGATGGGCCGCTAAACCTGCTCCGGCACAACAAACCCCGCGCGGTAATCCCGCGCCAGCAGTTGATTGGCTTGATAGTCGCTGCCGAAGCTCTCCGTCTTCGCGTCAAAGTTGAGGTGCCTCCCCGTGCGGTAGCTGATGTTGGCCAGATGGCACAGCGCCGCTGACAAATGCCCTTCCTCAATGTTGCAGTGCAGATCGGATTCCTTGCGGCTTCGCACAGCGCTCACAAAGTTCTCCATGTGCGGATTGGTGTCCCAGATCTTGGCCTCGGTGGGCATCGATTGCGCCAGTTCCCGCTTCTCGCCCAGATAGACCTGGAACCCGGTCGAGTCCAGCGACATGAATCCCTCGCTGCCGTAAAAAAGGTTGCCGATGAAATTCGACCCGTCGTCAGGAATGCCGCTCTCCCCGCCCGTCAGTAGTCCGCGCACCTCAAACACCATCTGGCAATCGTCGTATTCGAACGTCGCCATCTGCGTGTTCGGTGTTTCCTGATCGTCGTCGTAGAGGAACTTCCCGCCCGAGGAATACACTCGCTTGGGATGCGTCGTCTTACCCAGTCCCCAACGGCACAGATCCATCTCGTGAACTCCCTGGTTGCCGATATCCCCATTGCCGGTATCCCAGAACCAGTGCCAGTTGTAGTGGAACCGGTTGCCGTTGAACGGCCGCATGGGAGCCGGGCCCAGCCACAGGTTGTAATCCACTCCGGGCGGAACCGCCCCATCCGGCGTCTTGCCGATGCTCTTGCGCCGCTTGAAGCACAGCCCCTTGGCCATGTACACCTTCCCGATCACGCCCTCGCGCAGCAACTGCACCGCCCGCTGCTTGTGCGCGATGGACCGGCTCTGCATGCCCACCTGCACAATGCGCTTGTACTTGCGCGCCGCCTCCACCATCTTGCGCCCTTCCCATATGTTGTGGCTGGCCGGCTTTTCGCAATACACATCCTTACCCGCCTGGCAGGCCCAGATGGCGCCCAACGCATGCCAGTGATTGCAGATGGCCAATGACACGGCGTCCACATCCTTGTCCTCGAGCAGCTTGCGGTAGTCCTGATACACCTTGAGTTTCCCCGGCTGCGCTTTCTCCGCGAGCGAAACCGCGCGCTCAGACTGCGAGTTGTCAATGTCGCAAACGGCCACTACGCGCGATCCGGGATTGCGCGCATAGATGTCCACATGCTCGCGGCCGCGGCCGCGCACGCCTGTCACCGCGACGTTCACACGGTCAT
>JAENWC010000168.1 GCA_016650235.1 Terriglobia bacterium | reverse complement strand
CGGGGTCACGGGCACGGACCACTGGACCGTACGGTTCCCCGGACAATGCCGCCAATTCTCCAGCAGTTCCCCAAGGCGTGTGCTCTTGCCGCTAATGGTGTCGTGCACCTGGCAGGCAATGCCGGGTTCCAGCTCGAATGTACGCATGGCAATCATCCGGGTTTGCGAGCCTTCACGGAAATGACTACTTCGAAGTCGGGGTCGCGGTAATCCAATTCTGTACTGGTCAGTTCTTCGGCCGCCAAGCCATGGAGGAAAGCCGTGGCGGACAAGACATTACCCCGCGACTGTACCTCAACACCGGCGCCTGGAAATGTTTCGGCCATCAGAGCCGAAGCCGACTGCGTAGTGAAGCGCCAGTATTCCCCCCAATCGTCCCGGCCCAATCTCCGGCCGATCCGGCTGATGCCATGGGTTGTCAGGAGCAGATGACCACCGGGGCGTAAGATGCGAAAAAGGGTGCGCAACGCCGCCTTGAACTCATAGATCATTTGCAGAGACTGGGTGAAAATGATGCAGTCGAACAGATCGGAGGGAATGTGACCGGCATTGGCGAGGTCGGCGACGATGGTAGCCTGCGGGTTGCCTGGCGCGACATGGAGAACATCACTCTGACTGACACGATCGCCGCCGAATTTTCTTGTGTAGCTGGCATCTCCGAGCTCCAGCACGCGCCCGCGGATTTCGGTCTTGTTTTGATCAAGAAAAGCCTCGATGTAATACCGATCCACTGGAACGCCTCGATCGAGACCGAAGATTGGGCTGATCGGGGTCAAACGGCGGAGCTGGCCGAAATCAATCGTGCCCGCCCTGTGCCATTGGAGCCGGTGAGCCCGCTGCTTGCCCACAAGCCATGATCGAAAGCCGCGGGGCAGGATTGTCTTTGCTGCGTCTAGGATTATTTTCTTCAAGGCCAAAGACGGGAACAGTTAAGAGCCAAGTATATGACAGAACATGGCGGAAATGCATTGCGGCGCTATTCCGATTGAGCGGCCGGTGGGTTGTGGCCCGCCCCCCCACTGATCGCGAGAAGTGCAATATTGGGACCTTAGCGGTACACTGTCGAGTCGGGCACTAAAATGATTGGCATTCATGAATAGAAATAAGACAGGAGTAGTGATCGTCGGAGGAGGTCCAGCCGGGCTGACGGCAGCCTATGAGTTGGCGCGTCTGGGCGAGTTCTCTACGGTAGTCGAGAGAGACAATATTGTCGGTGGTCTTTCCCGAACGGTGGAGTACAAAGGCTACCGGTTCGACATAGGGGGACATCGGTTCTACACAAAAGTCGCCTTGGTGGAAAAGGTGTGGCGGGAAATTCTTGGCGACAACCTCTTGACCCGGCCCCGGCTTTCACGCATCTACTACCGGGGTAAGTTTTTCAATTATCCGCTTTCAGCCATGCAGGCATTGGCCAAGCTTGGGTTGGGCGAAGCCATCCGGTGCACGGTGAGTTACCTTGAGGCCAGACTGCGGCCGCGGTTGCCAGAAGAGGATTTGGAGACCTGGGTTTCGAATCGATTTGGGCGCCGGCTGTTTGAGGTGTTCTTCCAGACCTACACGGAAAAGGTATGGGGGATGAAATGCAGCGAGATCCAGGCAGACTGGGCCGCGCAAAGAATTACCGGGCTCACCCTTTCCAGCCTTCTGCGAGATGCTCTGCTCCCAAAGCGTATGGCGGGAAGCAAGATCAAGACGCTTATCAACGAGTTCCTGTATCCGCGCTTTGGGCCCGGAATGATGTGGGAAACGATGGCAGCCCGTTTGGAAGAACAAGGGTCACGGGTGCTTTTGGAAACTCCCGTTGAGCGGATCAACTGGCAAGGGGGCCAAGTCAGGTCGGTAGATACGGGAAAGGGAAGTTTCCAGACTAGCCATCTCATCAGCTCCATGCCAATCCGCAGCCTGATCCAGATCTTGGATCCAGCGCCTCCCGCATGGCTCAAGTCGGCAGTGGACACCCTCCGCTACAGGGACTTTCTAACGGTTGCGTTGATGATCCGGCGGCCGCGTGTTTTTGACGACAACTGGATTTACATTCACGAACCGCGGGTGAGAGTAGGCCGCATTCAGAACTTCAAGAACTGGAGTCCGGAAATGGTGCCGGATTCCGCCATGACCTGCCTCGGGATGGAATATTTCTGCCAGCAGGATGACGACTTATGGTCCATGAGTGATCGGGATTTGATCGAACTCGCCTCGCGTGAGTTGGGGGCTTTGGGTTTGGCGGACCCGGCCGATGTGGTGGATGGATCTGTGGTGCGGGTTCCAAAGGCCTATCCCGTATACGACGATCACTACCATTTGGCGCTTGAAAAGGTTCGAGAATTCCTCCGGCAGGTTCCAAACCTGCAACTGGTGGGGCGGAACGGCATGCACCGTTATAACAATCAGGACCACTCGATGCTGACGGGAATTCTTGCGGCCCGGAATATCATGGGAGCCAAGTACGATTTATGGCGGGTGAACGTCGATGCGGATTTCCTGGAGGAGGGGTACGTAATCACGGAAGCCGATCTCCTTGCGATGGAGGAGTCACAACCCTTGGTTCCGCAAGAACTTGTTACAGAATCGACGAAACAGGGCGGAGTGATAGGTTCGGCTTTAGGCGAATTATAAATCTGCACCGGCCGCGGCTATTGTGGTTGCCTGGCAAGAGCTCAGAGGGGATTTTATGCACCGCATTCCGGCTCGAATGGATGCTGTTTTCGCAACTCCACGCCACCGGCTGCGAACGCTGGCAAATGCTGTGCGATTGCATCACTGGGTCAAGAACGTATTGGTGTTCGTACCCCTGTTCACCTCACGTGACCTTTCGAATCTCCCGGCTGTTGGCAAACTGCTACTGATGGCGCTGGCTCTCAGCTTGGTGGCCTCAGCTCAATACCTGCTCAACGATCTGATCGACCTCGACTCGGATCGAGAGCATCCCGACAAGAGACACCGGGCCTTGGCCTCTGGAGACATGCCGATCTCAGTGGGGATGTCGCTGATCCTGTGTTTGCTGCTTATCGGAGGGTTGGTGGGCTACGCCGCGGACTCCTGGCGGGCGGTGATGCTGTTAGGGGTGTACTTTACCTCGAGCGCATGGTACTCCGCATTTCTAAAGACCAAGCCGCTGGTGGATGTTTTCTCGCTGGCGGGCCTATACGTTTTTCGGATCGTGATCGGGGGATTTGTGAGTAACCATCACGCTACGGTTTGGCTGCTTAGTTTCTCGTTCATGTGCTTTCTAAGCCTGGGCTTCCTTAAGCGGTGCATGGAGGTGGCGCACGCCGGCCAAACCGCAACGCAACGCATCGGCCGCCGTGGCTATCAAGAAGGCGACGCCCCAATTCTTATGATGATGGGCGTCGGGAGCAGCTTCGCGTCGGCCGTTGTGCTTGCGCTGTATGTCTACTCGGAGTCGGCCAACAAACTCTACGCGCATCCCTCGGCGCTTTGGGGGTTTGTCCCGCTATGCCTACTCCTACAGTGCTGGTTGTGGCTGTCCGGGATGCGAGGGAATATCAAAGAGGATGATCCTGTGCGGTGGGTGATTTCGGATCGCCTGGTTTGGGCAATCGTGGGGCTGAGCATGACCGTGTACCTATTGGCAGCCGGGTGGGTGTCTTGAGGATTCCAGTTCGTATCAAGCAACCACCGCAAGAGGCTCGCCGGGACATCTCCGATTTGCGGCTTGCGCTCGGCCTGGCATGTATTTCATTGCCGCTGTACGGGTGGCTGATGCTCCTCTGGAAATCGCACGGGGTGTTCG
Source organism: Terriglobia bacterium (assembly GCA_016650235.1). Lineage (GTDB taxonomy): Bacteria > Acidobacteriota > Terriglobia > Bryobacterales > Bryobacteraceae > VFZE01. The sequence goes on along the minus strand of JAENWC010000168.1, from coordinate 6,663 downwards.
CGACATACAACATTGTTTTCGATACGGATCCGAACGCCCGGCTTTCTCAACTGGCCCACGGATTGGGGGCGGAGAGTCTGGCCCACCCAATCACGGTTTTCCTGTTTTCCTGGCCCCTCCGAGCGGTCTCCGAAGTCGTTGATTGGATCCACGGCGGGAGCGATCCTATACAACTGCGTGAATCGATCGCCGTTTGGATTACGCCCCTGGGGAGCTCCATCAAGGTGGGAATCGCCTACCTGACCGGCCGGGTGATGGGAGCATCGCGTGTGGGAGGTCTCGGGCTGGCTCTGCTGGCTGGTTTCAGTCTTGCACCAGCCGTATTTGGAGCGCTGCCGGAACACTATCCACTTTCGGGGCTCGCCCTGACAGCCACGTTCGCCTGGGCTGCGGCGGTTCAGTTTGGAGCGGCTCCGAATCGCTACCTTGTGTGGCTCGCCCTTTCGTTGCTGGTCACTGGAATTTCGATCACCAATATTGGGCCGGTGCTTTCCTTGTATCTCGTATGCCGGCTATCGAACGGTCAGACTCTAAGGCGCGCCCTCGCTTCGGCGGCTGTTCTTGGCTTGTTATCGGTCGGAATCATGACTTGCGTATCTCTTGCATGTTACCGGACAGTAAGGGGTCCTGATCCCGCAGGGGCGACAGTGTCCTTCGTGGCCAGATACCTGAGGCGCCCGGCTCTGGAGATTGGCATGAGGTACGGCGTGGCTCTGGCAACGTCTGTGATAGGCCCGTATCCGGCTGTGATACCGAACCAATGGGCCGTGGCGCGTAAAGCGGAGGGCAAGAAGGAAATCAATGTCCAGTTTAGCTATGACGCCTCGCCCTTGACCGCATGGACTTGGGCCCGTACTTTAGCGATTCTAAGTTTAGCCGGCCTGGGCGCCTGGCAAGGCTGGCGCCGGGACACCCGATTCCGTGGGCTTTCCATCGGGGCACTGATGGTGCTGGGCCACAATGGCATTCTTCACACGGTTTGGGGAACGGAGTGGATGTTGTACTCCATGCATTGGCATCCGGCGCTGCTCATGCTACTGGCTGGGTGGTTGGTCCGCTCCTCGCAAGGCGGGGCTTGGATGCTTTTGACGCTCGGTTTGGTATCGGCGGTAGATGCCGCCATGGTCATCCGGGAGATGCTCCAATTGCTGGAACGCGCGTTAGTATAGTGCGGCACAAAGAAAGGGAGGCGAAGCCGGTGGCGAGCGGGGAACGAGGCGGAACAGGCGTGGATGAACTGGCTCGTCTGGCGCGGCGACTCTATGTGGAAGGGCCTTACCTGATGCGCAAGATGATGCATTACCGCATCCGCATCTGCCCTTTCGAACGTATCCTCTACCATGTGCCTTCCGGGGCTTCCGTGCTCGATGTTGGCTGTGGCGCAGGTTTATTCCTGGCGTTGTTGGCCGGCACCGTACCCGATCTGACCGGGATCGGATTCGATTCATCAGGACCCGCGATCAAGACGGCGGAGCGGATGTCGGAGGAGGTCAGGCGGATGGGTCTGCGCTCTGCGTTGCAGTTCCTGAGACTCGATGTGGCCGAGCCTTGGCCTTCCGGAACCTTCGATGTGGTGAGCCTCGTGGACGTTCTGCACCACGTTCGGCCCGAGCATCAGAAGAGCGTCTTCGAGCGAGCCTCGAAACACGTGAAAGCCAATGGAATCCTGCTGTATAAGGATATGGCAAACCAACCGGTTTTCCATGCCGGAATGAATCGGCTGCACGACCTTCTGCTGGCCCGGCAATGGATTCACTACGTGCCGATTTACCACGTCGATGAGTGGGCCCGCGAATTGGGTCTTACGATTTCTCACGCCGAGGGGATGACCCGCTTCTGGTACCGGCACGAACTAAGGGTGTATCGCAGACCTTGACAGCGGCTCGCGGAAGATTGCCGGCCGCTCCTCAGTAACAGCCCGCAAAACGGAGCGCGTCCCGGCGCGGTGGCTGGCTGTTGCTCGGGTGTATCGAGGGCCGGGGCGGCCCTTTGCGGGCTAGTTTCGAAAGCGCCTATCCGAAATCCGGCGAAGAAGGGCTGCCGGTATGGAAAGGCCGCTGTAGAAGAAACATAAAAGGTGGAGAGGGATCGCGCCGGTCAGGAAAAGCGGGCCTTTGCGGCGCGCGAGAAAAGCGTAGAATCGCCGGTTCAGCCAGATCACGACGGCCAAGAGCGGCAGGGCTGAAACGGCAGGTACGGGTAATAGAGGAACTGCCAGTATCAGAAAAACTAGGACAACGCAAACTCTCTGGCTGTTCCGCACGTTGAGATCGTTCGGCAGGTTGCGATCGCGAAGGATGAGTTCTATCCATGGGATGGCGCGTTGGAAAACATCGGTCCGGATCATGCCCCAGAATGTCCACCGTTTCAGGTGCTTGCCCTGTAGTGCAGGGTCGAGCCGTATGCGCTTTCCCATTTTTCTGAGGCGGTAGCCGAATTCGATGTCCTCAATGGCCGGTTCGGAATAGGTTTCGTCAAACCCGCCCGCGGCAAGGAATGTGGATCCGCGCACGGCGCCGCAGCCGGCCCAGAAGGTGGAGGCCTCGGGAGATCCGTTCTGATGCACGTAGTGGTGGAGAAGATTTCTGTATTGAGAGACCAGACCAGGGGCCGCCGGTGAGTCGTCGTAGGAGCCGATGAGCGCGTCGAATCCGGCTGGTTGCAGGAAGCTTTCCTTGACCCGCGCGATTGCATCCGGATGCAGGCAGACGTCGGCGTCGACGAAGAACAGTAGATCGTGGCTGGCATGCCGCCCTCCGGCATTTCTCGCCGCCGCCGGACCAGGGCGGGGAGAAGGAATGACGCCCGCGCCGTGGGTTTGCGCAAGAAATGCCGTCTGGTCGGTAGAGCGGTCGTCGACGACGACGATTTCCTCCGGCTTGCACTGGCCGTTGAGAATGGATTCCAGACATTGCCGCAACGTGGCGGCTGCATTGTGGGCGGGGATGATCACACTGATGCCGGGGCGAGTCATTTGCAATGGATCTTCCAGTGTAATCCGAAGAGGAAGAATGGAGGCGCCTTGCAACCACTCCAGGCCGCAACTCCAACGCACGGTTGTGGGAAGATAATTTGCAACAATAGAAGAGAGGCAAACTGAATCGATGGTGATCACCGGTGTCTATTATGCTCTTGGCCTGCTTGCCGGGGGTCTGCTGGTTTCCTATTTGAGCCGTCCCTGGTTCGGCTTTCCCCTCTACATCCTCGCGGCATTCTGCCTCTATTTTTTTCGCGACCCGGACCGCGTGACGCCGGAGGGCCGCTACGCGATCTCACCTGCCGACGGTAAAGTAGTTGCGGTGAAAAAGGAATCCGATACACTGACGCGCGTCAGCATTTTCCTGAACGTCTTTGACGTGCACGTGAACCGGACGCCGATCTCGGGCCGCATCACCAAGGTGGACTATAAGCCTGGAAAGTTTCTTGTGGCGAGCAAGGAAGAAGCTTCCACCGGCAATGAACAGAACACGGTAACGGTGGAGGCCGGCGACGGTACCCGGGTGGTATTCAAGCAGATTGCGGGCCTGGTGGCGCGACGGATCGTGTTTTGGAAGAAAGTGGGCGACACCGTAAAGATGGGCGAACGGATCGGGCTGATCAAATTTGGCTCGCGTATGGACGTCCTGCTTGGGCCTGAGTGGCGGATCCGCGTGAGGGAAGGGCAGCGCGTGGTGGCCGGCGCCAGCATCCTGGCCGCGAGGAAGGATTAAACCCGTGGTACGGCAGTTGCGGCTTAAAGAACGCCTGATCGATCCCAATTCGCCGGATCGCCGTCCGCGTAAGGCCGCTTACGCGCTGCCCACCCTGTTTACGGCGGGCAATCTTTTTCTCGGCTACCTTGCGATTGTGAAAGCGTTCCAGGGAGCGATGGTGGCCACAAGCGGGTCGTTGGGATTAAATCCGCATTTTGAAGTGGCCAGCATCATGATCGGGGTTGCCGTCTTTCTCGATGGCCTGGATGGCCGCATCGCGCGCATGACCAACACGGTGAGCGACTTTGGCCGTGAGCTGGATTCCCTGGCTGATGTGATCGCCTTTGGAGTGGCGCCGGCGGTGCTCGCCTGGGCTTGGGGCTTTCAGTTTGTCAGCGCCGATGTGGATCCGCAGATCCGTGAGCATCTGCACCGCGCCGGCTACTTCGTGGTGTTCCTCTACCTCATGTGCGGGGCTTCCCGGCTGGCGCGTTTCAATATTCAGGTGGACCCGGTGCCGACCAATCCGGGACGGCCCGGCCGTAAGTATTTCGTCGGGCTGCCCATTCCAGCGGCCGCCGGGATGGTGGCATCCATGATTTACGCCGCCGGTTCCACCCCGCTGCAATGGTGGCCGTTGTCGGTGGCCTGGCTGGCCCTGCTGGCTTTGCTGGCTTTTCTGATGGTGAGCGCATGGCGCTACCGCAGCTTCAAGGATTTCAATCTGGGCAGTCCGCGTTCGCCGATCACTGTCGTGGTTCTCGGCAGTCTCATTTATCTGATCTGGAACTATTCGCATCTGGTTCTGTTTGCAATGTCCACTGTCTACGTCGGCAGCGGCATTGTGATCCGCTTTGGCGGCATCCTGAAACGCAAGTTCCGGCCAAGCCCGCCTAAGGACGCCCCAGCGGTGAGAATTGGGAATGCCTAGTAGCGGTTGTCAAGGTTTGAATGAGACTGCACACTAGCAAGCGCCGGGAATCTCATCCGGTAACCATTGTCGGCGGCGAATCTCTGCTTGGAGCCGAGCTGCGGGAACTGCTGGTGGACTCCATCCCGGGCGTCTCCATTCATCTGGCCGGCAGCGAAGACGAATCGACTGCCATTCTCACCGAGCGCGGCGGCGAACCGGTGGTGATCACTCCGATGGACGCCGGCAGCTTGCCGGGCGCCAAGGTCATATTTCTGGCCGGCTCCGCGGAGGGGGCGCGTAAAGCAATCACGGTTCTCAAGAACGCCGCCGTCCGGCCTCCCATTATCGACCTCAGCTACGCCTGGGAAGAGGCCGCCGAAGCACGTCTGCGCGCGCCCCTGGCTGGATCGGCTGAACCTCATCATCTTATGGTTGTGGCTCATCCGGCGGCCACCGTCCTCGCCTGTTTCCTGCGCCGGTTGCATTCGGCCGGTCCGGTGCTCCGGTCCGTGGCGCAGGTCTTTGAGCCAGTGAGTGAACGCGGCCGGATGGGCGTGAACGAGTTGCAGCAGCAGACGCTCAGCCTGCTCTCCTTCAAAAAACCCGAAAAAGTCATTTTCGACGCACAGCTCAGCTTCAATATGCTGCTCCGGTACGGCAGTGAAGCCCCGTACCCACTGGAGGCGGTGGAACAACGCATCGAGAAACATCTTGCCGCGCTGCTGGCAGGCCCGGACGGTATCCCCATGCCGTCACTGCGATTGATTCAGGCGCCCATCATGCATGGCCATTGCTTCTCGGTCTGGGTGGAGATGGAGACCCTGCCGGCGCTGGAGCAACTGCACGCGCTGTTTTCCAGTGACCCGTTCGACCTGCGTGGACCTGGCCTGGATCCGCCGGACGTAGCCGGTATTGCCGGCCACAACGGAATCGCCATCGGGGGCATTGAACCGGACCGGAATCACCCCCGCGCCGCCTGGTTTTGGATGGTAGCCGACAATTTGCGCATCAGCGCCGTCAACGCAGTGCAACTGGCCAAGCCTCTTCTCGGGGTGGCGCGGTGAGGAGCATCGCAGCCGTTTTGGCGCTGGCCGCGATGGGAGCTTCCGGCTGCGGCTATAGGGTCTCGGGACATGCGGACACGCTGCCCCAGACGCTCAAGAGCATTGCGATTCCGGCTTTTTCCAACATCACGTCGCGCCACCAGCTTTCGGCCAAACTTCCCGCCGCGCTTACGCGCGAGTTCCTCAGCCGTACCAGATATCAGGTGGTGCCCGATCCAAACGAAGCCGATGCGATCCTGCAAGGTTCCGTGGTCAGCTACAACTCCTACCCGACGGTATTTGATCCGGTGACCGGGCGGGCCGCGGGGGTGCAAGTGATCTTGATTCTGCAGTTGAAGTTGGTGGACCGTGTAACCGGCCAAGCGCTGTTTCAAAGAGACGCCTATGAGGCGCGCGCCCGCTACGAGATCAGCGTCGATCAGGTGGCCTATTTCGACGAAAGCAGCGTCGCCATGGACCGCATGGCGGCCGAGGTGGCGCGCATGGTGGTGAGTTCCGTGCTGGAGAATTTTTAAAGGCCATGAAGCCCGACCAGTTCTTATCGCAGCTCGAGCGGCAACCGGTGGCGCCTGTTTATCTGTTCCTCGGGCCGGAAGCCTACCATCGAGACCGCTGCCGCCGGGCTCTGATCGAGAGAATGCTGCCTGCGGAAGAGAGGGAGCCTGGATTCGTCCGGCTGGATCTGGAAGAGTCCACTTTGTCATCTGTGCTCGACGATGCCTGCTCGCTTTCGCTTTTTTCGCCGCGCCGGCTGATTTGGGTTTCAAGCGCCGAAGCGGCCCTCCCGCGGGGACGGCGCGGACACTCATCGGATTCCGGCGAGGAGGGACCGGCCGAGGGCAACGTGTCCGCGCTGGTCCAATATCTGGCCAACCCCACCCCCGGTGTGGCGCTCGTTTTCGACTCATCCCGGTATGAGTTCGATGGGGAGGACAAGGCCAGGCAGGAGCGCGTCTCGAAGTTCTATTCACCCATCCGGAACGTAGTGGAGTTT
>JAENWC010000167.1 GCA_016650235.1 Terriglobia bacterium | reverse complement strand
TATGGTGCAGATCTTCCCCCACACGGGCTTGAACTATGGGGACATGTTCAAGGTTTTGGCGTATCAGGCCATTGCGGATTGATATGAAGACTGTACGCAGATCCTTTCTTGCCGCCTCGTTAGGAGCTTTGGCTGCGCCACAGACATACGTCCCCAAGCAGAGCGACAGGCCGGAGCCGCTCAGCGGCGAAGAGCCTGGTTTTCAATCGATTTTTGACGGCAAGACGCTCAACGGATGGGACGGGGATCCGAAGTATTGGCGCGTGGAGGATGGCTCGCTTGTGGGCGTGGTGACCCCGGAAACGCTGCTCAAGAGCAACACGTTTATCATCTGGCGCGGCGGCACTCCCAAGGATTTTGAGATCAAGGCCGATTACCGCATTACATCGGGCGGCAACAGCGGGATCAATTATCGCAGCGTTGCCGCGCCGGACACGGTGCGGCCGGACAATCGGTTTGCGTTGCGCGGATACCAGGCCGACATTGACAGCCAGAACAGGTATACAGGGCAGAATTATGAGGAGAAGGGACGGCTCTTTCTTGCGTTGCGCGGCCAGGTGACCCGTGTGGTAGGCGGCCGGAAGCCGGTGATCCTTGCCAGTCTGGGGGACTCCCAGACACTCGCCTCGTTCATTACCCAGGACTGGAATTCCTACCACCTGATCATCCGCGGCAACGTGCTGATCCACAGCCTGAATGGTCACCTGATGAGCGTCGTGATTGACGACGATGTCCCGCACCGTAGTTCCGAGGGGCTCATCGGCGTGCAGGTGCATGTGGGTCCGCCTATGAAGGTGGAATACCGCAATCTCAGGTTGAAGAATCTGTAGCTATAATCGAGAGAGGGGCTTGGGTGGCGGACTGTCAGGCCCTGTGTGCAGACTCACCAGATAGAAGAACAACTCAAAAAGATCCTGGCCAGCAGGGCGTTCCGGAATAGCGCCCGCATGCGGCGGTTCCTTAGCTTCACCGTGCAGCAGGCTCTCCGTGGACAGACCGAATCGGTCAAGGAAGCGCTGGTGGGCGTCGAGGTTTTCGACCGCGCCCCGGATTACGATCCGCGCATTGACCCGATCGTCCGCGTGGAGGCGCGGCGCCTGCGTCAAAAGCTCGCGCAATACTACGCCTCGGCAGGCGGCGATGATTGCGTGATCATCGATTACCCAAAGGGCGCCTACGTACCTCGATTCACATCGAGGGATCGCGTCTCTGTTGCGGCGCCGCCGGCCTCGAAACTGGAAAGCATCCTCGTGCTGCCCTTTACGAACTTGAATGCCGGCAGTGAAAATGATTACTTCAGCGACGGCTTGACGCAAGAATTGATCCACGCACTTACGCAAGTGGATGGATTGCGCGTGGTTGGATGGAGTTCCGCGGCGCGGCTGCGAGGCAAGTCCGCGCAGTCCTCCGAGCTGAGCGGACAGATCCAGACCGACGCCATCCTGGAGGGGAGCGTCAGCAGGGAGGGCAACCTGCTGCGCATCCATGCCCAGCTTGTCCAAGCCGCCACGGGCGTCTATCTATGGACACAAACCTATCAACGCGGCATGGCGGGTCTGTTCCGCTTGCAGGAGGAGATTGCCAGATCCATCGCCGCCGTGCTCCGCCTCCGTCTGGCCGAAACCGGGTCCAGTCAGAGACTGCATAGTGTCGAGGCGCATGATTTCTATTTGAAGGGCCGCTACGAGTGGTTTCGCCGCACTCCGGATTCCATCCGTCAGAGTATCGCGTTATTTCAACGCGCCATCAGCGAGGACCAACGCTGCGCACCGGCGTATGCCGGACTTGCCGACGCCTATAGTCTGCTGGCCGACTACGGCCTCGAGTCTTCCATGGAATCGATGCCTATGGCGCGGCAGGCGGCGTTGCGGGCACTCGAGATCGATCCAAATCTCGGTGAGGCGCATGTGTCGGTGGCCTTTGCCGCCGGACTCTTCGATTGGGATTGGAAGAGCGCCGAAGGACACTACAAGAAGGCGATCGAACTCAATCCCGGCTGTGTCACCGCGCACCATTGGTACGGGCTGGACCATCTCGCACTACAGGGACGGTTCGAAGAAGCCACCCCGCACCTGACTCTTGCCTCGCAACTGGATCCACTCGAGCCGATCCTCACCGAGTCGCTGGCGTACCTGGCCATGCTCCGCCGTGATTTTGACGAAGCGCTCCATCGCTACGAGCGCATGACGGCGGATTTCCCTCAATTCACGCGATCCTGGACAGGACTGGGGCGGGTCAACTGGTGTGTTGGCCGATACGGTAAGGCAATTGAGATGCTGGAGAAGGGACGCCAGATTTCCGGAGACCTGCCCAGCGTCCTGGGCGCGTTGAGCCAAACCTACGGCTGCTCGGGCAATTCTCTCAAAGCACGAGACATGCTGGCGCGGCTCCATGAGATTGCGCGCAGGCAGCACGTAGCCGCATCCTGCTTTGCTCTGTCCCATCTTGGACTGGACCAGCCTGACGAAGCGATCGAATGGCTGGAGCGCGGCGTGAGCCGGCGCGACATACCTATGACCCAGATTGGCGTATACCCCGCCTACGACGCCCTGCGTGGCGATCCGAGATTCGAGCAGTTGATCCAACGCATCGGCCTTAGACCTTAGATAAATGTGGACCAATCCGCCGATGTGCAACTCCAGGTCTCATTGAGTCTGCCCTCGGCGAACCGCTCGATGTGTATCCCGTGGACCCGCCCGAGATCGCCGCGTAATGGTGAACAGCATGTCGCGCCGGGACATGGTCATCGCAAACTTAGGCGCCCACGCACGCGCTCGGCTTCCGTTTTCCGCTGTTGCGCCTCGTACACCTGTGCAAGATTTCCGAGAATCATCGCCGTCAGCCGGTGCGCCGGCTTCAGAACGGTTTCGGAAACCTCGAGCGCCTCGCGGTACAGCGCCTCCGCGCCACGCAGTTTGCCCTGCCTCTGAAACAGCGCGCCCAGATTGTAGAGACCTTTGGCTATATCGGGATGATTGCGTCCATACGCACGCTGCCAGATCCGGATCGCGCCCCGCAAGGCCGGCTCGGCTGCGGCCAGATCGTCTTGCTTGCAGTGCCACTGCCCCAGATTGTTGAGCGCGGTTGCCACGGTTGGATGCTCCGGGCCCAGCATTTCCCGGAAAAGTTCCAAAGCGCGGTCCAGTTGCGGCTTGGCCTCCATCATCCGGCCTTGCGCCATCAGGATCTGGCTGAGATTACTGGCCGCGCTCGCCTGCAGGTGATGACGGGCCGGCAACAGATCCCGGAACAACTCCATGGCGCGCACTTGCCGCGATTCGGCGACGGGCAAGTCTCCCTGCGCCAGGCGCAGCAAAGCAATGTTCTGCAGCAGGTGCGCCCGGACCAGGCTGCTTTCTTCCCCAACCATCGCCAAACCGTCCAGCGCGGTTTGCTCCGCTTTGTCGAGTTCACCCAATCCGCGCAGGATCTCAGCCAGGTTGAACAGGAATTGCGCCCCGTCGTCCCCAGGGCGGCTCAACGCAATCGCCTGACGGCATAATCGCTCCGCCTCCAACAGACGCCCTTTGACGCGATGCATCGAAGCGAGGTTATTCAAGGTTCTGGCGTAATCCTTGTCCCGAGTACGCTCTTGGCTCTCCCACCATTGCAGCGCCTGCCCATAGGCGGCCTCCGCCTCGGCGTATCGGCCACGCGCATGCGCCACGGCCGCCGCGTTGTTCCAGTGGCGGGCAATTCCCGGATCGGTCCGATCCAGGCCCGAAACAAGCGGAGAGGCGCGCCGCAACGAGGCCTCGGCTTCCGCGAATCGCCCCGCGTTGTAGAGCCTCACGATTTCCGATTGCATCGCTTCCCAGTCCAGCGCTGAAAAAGCCAGCAGCAGCATTGTAGAAATCATCATGGCCCCAGAATACGGGTCGCAGGTTTTGATTCAGAGTAAGAGTGGGTTAGCAGAAAAGATCTTACTGTTAGATAACTTTGCTATAGAATCGTTCCATACCCCTATGCCTCTCTCTGTCGCGACCTCAAGCCCGCCAACGGGAAGGTCTCCCCAGAACCTTCGATCCCGCTGTTGACATCTATCCAGTATGGTCTCCGGACGGCGCCCGCATCGCGTACTATTCCACGCGCGGCGGCAAGCTGGATCTCTACATCAAAGCGGCCAGCGGCGCAGGGTCAGACGAACTCCTCTTCCAGTCCCCCTACATCAAGATCCCCTCGGACTGGTCGCGCGACGGGCGTCATCTGGTGTTCGCAGAGATTGATCCGAAGACCAGGTTCGACCTGTGGCCGCTGGATGGCCTACATCTCAGATGAATCCAAGAGCTTCCAGGTGTATGTGCGGAGCTTTCCGCCCTCGGGCGGCAAGTGGCAAGTGTCGGTGACCGGAGGCACCGAACCGAGGTGGCGGCGGGACGGCAAGGAGTTGTACTTTATTACGCCGGACAACAAAGTGATGGCGGCGCCGGTGAAGCTGGGGACGACCACCCACGTAAATCTTCTAGCGTTCCATGCGGTCGTGGTCCATTGGTTCGGCATCAGGGGCATTGGCGAGCACGGCCAGGAATTTCTCTCGATCCCCTTTCGCGGCCCGGTCCTTGAGGCGTTCCCAAGCCGCCACATGTTCGCCGCAAGCCATCGCGATGACGTCCGCCACGCTCATGTGCTGCGACCGGGCGATTTCGGCAGCCTTTTCGTACACCTCGTTTGGCACATCTACATTTACGACCATTGCATTTCTCCCAATAGACGCAAAAATTTCACCGGCCGGAGGACTCGGATGCCGAACGCCTCCGCGCCGCTGAAATCGTCTATGTTGAAGGTCACAATCATGGCTTCACATTGGGCCGCCATTCCAGGATACGCTCGTCGTCCGAGTCGCGCAGGCGTGGGCCGGAGTCTGAATCGGACCTCGACAAGATTGGAAACAGAAACGTTCGGCCTGAACCGCTTGTCCCCCAGCAATTGCACCAATTGATACGAACTGCCCCGCCTCGACCGCAAACCCGCGACGAGAACATTGGTATCGATCACGATCTGATGCCCGGCATCGAATTTGGTCAAGAATCCTCACTCCGCATCCATCACACGCCACTATTCCTTTATATAATGCCAGACGAACCCCCATGCCTCTACCAACCGGTACCCGCCTCGGACCGTACGAAATCGTGGCTCCTCTGGGAGCAGGCGGCATGGGCGAGGTGTACCGCGCCAACGATACCAAGCTCGGCCGCCAAGTGGCCTTGAAGGTGTTGCCCGCCGCCCTTGCGGGCGATGAGCAATACATGGCACGCTTCCAGCGGGAAGCGAAGGTGCTGGCTTCGCTCAATCACCCCAACATCGCGGCTATCTACGGCCTTGAGGAAAATGCGCTGGTGATAGAGCTCGTGGAGGGGGAGACGCTGAAGGGGCCCCTTCCCGTCGAGGCGGCATTGCACTTCGCCCGGCAGATGACCGGCGCACTCGAATATGCCCACGACAAGGGTGTGGTTCACCGCGACCTCAAGCCCGCCAACGTGAAGGTCACCCCCGATGGAGTGGTCAAACTACTGGACTTCGGGCTCGCCAAGGTCACTCAGGATACGGTGGCCACCGGTAACCCGGACACTTCCCCCACACTCACCATGGCCGCCACCCGGATGGGTGTGATCATGGGGACGGCTGGTTACATGGCGCCCGAACAGGCGCGCGGGCAGGCGGTGGACAAGCGGGCCGACATCTGGTCCTTCGGCGTGGTGCTGTATGAGCTGCTGACGGGCAAGCGTCTGTTCAGCGGGAAAACGGTGAGCGACACGCTGGCCCAAGTGCTGACAAAAGAGATTGACCTGAGTGAGACGCCGCCAGAGGTGCAGCCTCTGTTGCGGCGGTGCCTGCAGCGGGACCGGAAGTTGCGGTTGCACGACATCGCGGATGCCTGGATGGTGGGAGCGGAGCCGTCTGCGCAGGTTTTCACGCGGCGGCGCGTCTTGCCTTGGGCCCTGGCCGCCACCTTCGGCGCTGCGCTCGCCGGCGTGCTGCTCTTTCAGAAGCCCGCCGAGCAGCCCACCATCCGGATGCATGTGCATCCGCCCGACGGGGAAACCTTCGCCTTTGGCCTCCCGGTGATTTCGCCCGACGGGCGCAAACTGGCCTATGCCGCCAATGCGGCAGGCGGCAAGAGCCAGTTCCGCATACGCGCCTTGGACTCGGTGAGTACGCAGCCGTTGCCGGAAACCGATGGAGCCTTGTCTGCTTTCTGGTCGCCCGACAGCCGCTTCCTCGCCTTCTTCGCAGATGGCAAATTGAAGAAGATCGATGTCACCGGCGGGCCTCCGCAGACGCTGTGCGATGCCGGGCGGTGGATTGCGACGGGAACATGGGGCCGGGCGGAGGTGATCCTCTTCCGGGATGGCTTGGACATCAGGCAGGTCTCCCCGGCCGGGGGAGTGTCCGTTCCCCTGGTCATCCCGGACCCGAGCCGAGGGGAGATCTATGTGGACTTCCCGCGTTTCCTGCCCGACGGGCGCCGCTTCCTTTACTATGTGAGCGGCAAGGACCAGGGCGTCTATTGGGGATCCATCGATTCAAAGAATCCGAAAGAGCGCAACCTGGTAATGGCGGGCATAACAGGGGCTGTATTCGCACCCGGTGTTGGTTCCACTGGCCGGCTCCTGTTCCAACGGGAAGGGACGCTCATGGCCCAGGCGTTCGACCCCGGCAAGATGCAATTGAGTGGAGACCCGGTTCCGGTGGTGCAATCGATCGCCACATTTCTCATCATGCCGGCGGTCTCCGCCTCGGACCACGGCGTGCTGGCCTACTCCACCGGCAACCGGTCCCGGAACACACAACTGTCTTGGTTCAGCCGCGACGGCAAGCCGGTGGCCGACGTGGGGGCTCCCGCGCGGAACTCTTATCCAGCGCTCTCGCCTGAGGAGAAGCGTGTCGTGGTTTCGGAGTTTGGCTACACCGGCGGAGGAACCTCCGACCTCTGGGTACACGACATGGACCGCGGCAGGCACACCCGCTTGACCTTCGATCCCGCTTTTGACAGTTTCCCGGTATGGTCTCCGGACGGCGCCCGCATCGCGTATTATTCCAATCGCAGCGGCAATGGGGACCTGTACATCAAAGCGGCCAGTGGCGCAGGGGCCGACGAAGTCCTCTTCCAGTCTCCCACCCTTAAATTCCTCACGGACTGGTCGCGCGACGGGCATCAGTTGGTGTTCTCAGAGACTGGCCCGAAGACCAAGCGCGACCTGTGGACGCTGGACATGGACACGCGCAAGTCAACGCCGTTTCTGCAAACCGAGTTCGATGAGCAGCAGGGGCAGTTCTCGCCCGACGGCCGCTGGATGGCATACATCTCGGATGAGTCCAAGATCTTCCAGGTGTATGTGCGGAGCTTTCCGCCGTCGGGCGGCAAGTGGCAAGTGTCAGTGGCCGGGGGCACCCAACCGAGGTGGCGGCGAGACGGCAAGGAGTTGTACTTCATCGCGCCGGACAACAAAGTGATGGCGGCGCCGGTGAAGCTGGGGACGACCACCTTCGAGCCGGGGACGCCCAAGGAGTTGTTCACTTCCCGGATTGACCCTGGCGGTTTCACCGTTCATAACTATGCGGTGACCGGCGACGGCCAGCGCTTCCTCATCAATTCCACCGTTGCCGACACCAAGCAGGATCCCATTACAGTAGTAGTGAACTGGAAGTAACCCCACGTAAATCTTCTAGCGTTCCCACCTCATGCGGCGCCTCTACATACGCTCGTCGTCCGGCGCCCTCGAATAAAGAAACAGTCCGGCTTACTTGGTCGGGGGCGCCGGCATAGGCAGGTCGGTGTTGAACATGTCGGCGACGACCTTCCATTTTCCTTCCGCATTCTTGCGGAACACCGTGAGGAATTTGCCCTTATCCGTTAGGAGGCTACCCTTCGGATCGTTCATCGTCATGGAATAGGCGCCGTGAGAATAAGCGAGGTCGCCGCCGCGCGCCACCTCCACCTTATTCGATTTGAAGGTAAGCGAAAAACCAGGCAAGGCGAAAAGTTGACTAATCGTGGATCGTATCGGTTCGGCTCCCGTGGCAACGGGAGCGTTCGGGGCTAAAACCGAAGCATCATCTGAATAATAAGAAACGAAGCCTGCCGCATCCTTTGCTTCGGCTGTCTTAGTCCAGGCCGCCTCCAACTCCTGAATCGCACTCTCGTCCACGGCGCGGGGGTCGGGTACTGGTTGCGCGCCGCATCCAATGTATAAGGACGCAAACGCAATTCCAAAAGCAGTCAGAAACGGTTTCTTCACAGGAATCTTCATTTATCTTGGCCTCCTGAGCCCCCAACATTATAAGCCCAAGTAAGGCGCGCGCGGGAATTCTACGTCAAATGTGATTTGTTCATCGAGCAGTCTCAAAACAACGGCATCAAACCAAACTGCATCTGCCGTCCCGTCGTGGAAGACGCGGTGAGCTTCCCGAAGTTCCGGCCGTGTTCGACAGATTGAAAGCCTCTGCCCGAAACTAAATGCTATAGCGCTCCCGAATTGGGAAGTTGCGGAAAACGGGAGAAGTCCAGATTCGTTACGTTCACCGCCTGCCCTGGTTGCCTAAACGCCGCGGCGTTGCACCAGCCGTCGGGACCACGGTTGGGCAGAAACAACGACTGTGCCCGCACCGCGTCGGGGACGTTGAAGGTTGCCGTTCAGGCTGCCCTCCTACCAGCGCGCGTGCGACGGCGTTTTGGTTTCGCGGCGCTCGGACGTAGGGCCGAAACAACCCGGGAGTGCTTAGAAAATACCTCCTGAAGCGAGGAACCTGCTACTCCAGGACGACCAACTCATAGTCCGCCAGATGGGGGACGGTGAACTCGGCGTATCCCTTGTCCATTTTGACGGCGAGACTGCCCTGCCTCCGGACTGTCCTTGCGTTCTTGAACGCGCCGGAAACCTGCACTCGAATGCCGCTCATCGGAACCGGAGTAAAGTAGCCCGTCTGCGAGTGCCCGGTCAGATTGATGAGATGCAGCAGCGTGCGCTCCCTCTGGCGCATCAGCGTCACCTCCACTAACGGATGGGCATTGGTCCGGAGTTGGCGCCTTGGGTGGAGCCGGTCCAACACATCCCGAAACAGGCCGGCGTGCGCAGGTAGACTGTGGCGATAGTACAAACCGCCGAGATTCCATGGGATCCAGGCCACCGCTCCCTTTCCAAGCCGCCGGAATACAAGGGCCGGTGTGTCTGTCTCCTTCATATCGATGTGAACGAACTCTGGCGGGCCAAACATCGAGGGCGGAACCAGTGTCAGCAAAGGAGGGGCATCGCTTTTCAATTCCGCGAACGGGCCATCCAGCATCAGCAGGTCCACGTCTTTCAGGGAGGGGAAGGCCGCGTGGTCACGAACCCGGACGTAGCCTTTCAGATCACGCTCGGCCCACACTACCGGAACCACTTCGAACTCCGGCTTGTCTGCGCTTGCCAAGAGTACGGTCCCTCCGTTCTCGACATACTGCTTTAATCCGGCGGGCGCCCAGCCGGTTGCGATGACAACATCGTAGTCGCGCTTACCCACCCAGTCCATGTTGTCCGACACCGCGAAAGGCACATGCTCCTCGCTCAAGAGCCGGAACATGCCCCGGAACGGCTCCATGTTATAAGTGCGTCCTGTGTCGGAAGGCGCTCCCAGCAGCAACACGCGCGCAGCGCTTTTCTGCCCTACGTAGTACTGTTCATTGGCCGCGACCCAGCGGAATATCGGCTTCGCTGTCTCCAGCGCCTGCCTGTCCTGCAGATCGAGCGTGCCATTCACTTCAAAGGTCAGGGCGCCGCCGTGCGCGATGTTCTGCCACGACCGCAGCGCGATTTCTCCCCGTGGCACGGTGGCAAATCGCCACCAGTAATCCACAAACTGCATATTCAAGTTGACCGCCATCTTGCCCGGTTGGCTATTTCGGGCGCGATTCACGCGGTCGCTGGCCGAGTAGGGCCACAACGGCAAGGGACGCGCAACGGCCGTGTTCGACTCCGACATGATGCCGTCGGTGTATTCCTGGATGTAGTTGAAATAACCGGCCTGCGGCCGCTTTTTCCGAATCAGGCCGCCGATCGCGGCGGCCACCTCGCGGGATGAGGTGAACATGAACTTGCGATAGTCATCGTCCGGCGTTTGCGGAAGGTCCTTGTTGTATATTTGCCGGTATTTCCGCTTGCAGGAATCGCAGTGGCAATGTCCGACTTGCCGCCCGCCGTAGTCGCGGGATTGATTGCCGAACATGTTGAAGAACAGGCCATCGACGGCATACTTGTCCAGACCTTCCGAAAGTATCTTCATTGCCTGCCCTCGGTAGTACCCGCCGTTGATACATGTAGAGTAGAGACCGTTGTAGATGACGGGCTGTCCACTGGCCTGGCGGAAAAACCACTCCGGATGCGCGTCAAAGACGGCCTTCGGCGTTTTGCTGAGATCGTACCTTCCGACGACGCGAATCTTGCGGGCATGGGCTTCCCGGACGACATCACCGAACATGTCGCGTCCAGCGGGCAAATGGGGACTGGAATAGTGAAACTGGGTCTCGGTGGGATAGTAGGCTGCAATGCCTCCCATCCCCATCAGCACGACGTTGGCGCGCATGTCCGCCAGTTGATCCGTAAGCCGAGCCGCGTCCAGACCGGCATCGGTTTGCCGCAGGTTGGTCTGGACCCAACGGATTGGCTCCGTCATCCACCAGCCCTCTTGTGCCCCGGCGCAACTCACCCATAAGGCGAGGATCAAAAACACCCTCGTGGACGCGCCGCCGAGGTTGATTTCGCGGATGGTTGTTCTGACGGTCACGAGCGGCCCAACACATTATACGCCGGGGAGGTCAATACAGAACCTTGCTACCCGACACGCCCC
>JAENWC010000166.1 GCA_016650235.1 Terriglobia bacterium | reverse complement strand
TTGCCGACCCTTTACGGGGAAAGCGTGGTGATGCGATTGCTGGACCGCTCGGCGGGAGACTTCTACGACTTACAGTCGCTCGGCTTCACGGACTTCATGCTGGACCGGATGCAATATTTCACTTCGTTGCCGCACGGCATCTTTCTGGTGACCGGACCCACCGGTAGCGGCAAGTCCACCACGTTATATTCGGCGCTGAAACGGATCAACACCGCGGACCGCAAGATCATCACGATCGAGGATCCGGTGGAGTACCAGATGGACGGCATCAACCAGATCCATGTGAATCCGCAAATCGGACTCACCTTTGCGACTGGACTGCGGCACATTGTGCGTCAGGATCCGGACGTGATCATGGTGGGGGAAATCCGCGACCGGGAAACGGCCGACGTCGCGATTCGCTCCGCGCTGACCGGACACCTGGTTTTTTCGACCCTTCACACCAACGACGCGCCGAGCGCGATTACGCGCTTGACCGATATGGGTGTGGAGAATTACCTCATCACATCTTCGCTGGTGGCCGTGCTGGCGCAGCGGCTTGTGAGAATCATCTGTCCGGCGTGCAAGCAGCCGGCCGAAGACCGCTTTACGCCCACAGGCGCCTCGATTCCCACCTGGCGCGGCGGCGGCTGCGAGAGATGTTTCGGTACCGGATACATCGGGCGGCTCGGGATCTTCGAACTCATGCAACTGGGCGATGAGATGCGCAAACTCATCATGAACAATGCCGATGCCAGCATCCTGACGGAGTGCGCGCGGCGCGGCGGCATGACGACTTTGCGCGAGGACGGCTGGGCGAAGGTGGAGGCCGGCATGACCACAGCCGATGAAGTGATGCGCGTTACGCAGGAGTTTTAACCGATGCCGGCAGCCAGTTTCCACTTTCGCGCCGTGACCAGCGACGGCAAGGTCCGGTCTGGAACCATCACGGCGGAGACAGACAAGTTTGTGGCGAGGGAGCTGCGTAAACAGGGACTCACTCCCATTTACGTAGGTCTGGAGCCGAAGAAGGGGTTCGAGCTCAAGCTGCCCTCTTTTGGCGGCAGTTCGCGCCGCGGTGTTCTCTTCTTCACGCAGGAGATCTCGACGCTGCTTAACAGCGGGGTGCCGCTGGACCGCGCGCTGGCCATCACAAGCGAACTCACCGAGCAGGTCGCGTTCCGGCTGGTGGTGCAGGACGTGCTGCGTGTGTTGAAAGGCGGCCGGTCTCTGGCTGACTCCCTTGCCACGCATCCGGATCAATTCTCCGATCTCTACATCAATATGGTGCGCGCCGGCGAGGCGAGCGGATCCCTGGCGGCGGTGTTTGAACGGTTGGCCGAGTTTGAGCGCACTCGCGATGAACTGCGCAACTACATCATTGGATCGATGGTGTATCCGGCGTTGCTTTGTGTGGTGGGGTTGGGCTCGATTCTGGTCCTGATGTATTTTGTGGTGCCGCGTTTTGCCTCGGTGTTTCAGGATTCGCACATGCGGATTCCGCTGCCCACCAAGATCATGCTGGAGACTAGCGCTTTTGTCCAAAACTACGGATGGATCTTCATCACGGCGGCCATTGTGGGGGCGCTCGCGATGCAGAGTTTTATCAAGACGCCCAAGGGCAGGATGTGGTGGGATACGCACCGGCTAAGGATTCCGGTATTGGGCGATGCTCTGCGCAAGGCGGAGACAGCCCGGTTTGCGCGGGCCATGTCGACGCTGGTGGCCAACAGCGTGCCGCTGGTGCAGTCCATCCATATTGCGCGCGGGATTCTCAATAATCAGAAGATCGCGCGGTCGCTGGAGCTTGTTTCGCAGGGAGTGAAGCGGGGCGAAGGCATCGCCGGCCCGTTGAAACGGACGGGCGAGTTTCCGCCATTGGCCTCGCATTTGTTGAGTGTAGGCGAGGAGACGGGGCGGTTGGATCATATGTTCGCCCGGATGGCCGACATTTATGAGACCGACACCAAGAATGCGATCAAGCGATTCACGTCGTTGTTTGAACCATTGATCATTCTGGTGCTCGGGCTGATGGTGGGCGCGCTAATCTTGAGTATGCTGCTGGCCATCACCAGCATCAATGACGTGGCGGTATAGAGAAGAGGTGAAGCGATGGAGATGAGAAGCGCAAAACGCAGGCGCGCAACCGGACAAGCCGGCATAACGCTGATCGAGATGTTGGTGGTGGTGACCATCATCGCGCTGTTTGCGGCGCTGGTGGCGCCGAGCATGCTGAACAAAACCGATGCGGCCCGCGTGACGGCGGCCCATGCGCAGATCAACTCGTTCATGACCGCACTGGGGGCCTACAAACTCGACACGGGGGTCTATCCGAGCACGGAGATGGGGCTCAACGTGCTGCGCACGCGTCCGGCGAATGTGAACAACTGGCAAGGGCCCTACTTGCCCAAGGAGATTCCGATGGATCCATGGGGCCGCGCCTACCTGTACAAGTATCCCAGCGGGCAGGGGGACGAGCCGGAGATCATTTCGCTGGGAGCGGATGGACAAAGTGGAGGAGAAGGCACCAACGCGGATGTTATCAGTTGGAAAAACTAATGTGCTCTCCCATGTAAACCCGCGGCCAAAGGGAGCGGTCGCGGGCGTCACGCTGATGGAGATGATCATCGTGGTGATGCTGCTGAGCCTGATGATCGGGATTACGTATCCGGCGCTGACCAGCGGAATCGAAACGTTGCGGCTCAATTCCGCGGCTGCTGCAGTGGCTGGTTTTCTCAATGCCGCGGTCAACCGGGCCGAACGGCGTGGGCAGGCGGTGGAGATTATTGTCACTCGGCAGCAGAATACAATTCGGCTTGCCGCGGCCGAACCGGGATTTGAGCGGGTGCTCACGATGCCGGACGGGGTTGCGATTGAGGCAGTGTTGCCGCAACAGCCGGTGCTGGATGAGGGTCCGCGGCAGTTTCTTATGCTTCCTGGAAGCCTGGCTCCTCGAATGGGCGTGGTGCTTTTGGGGCGGCGCGGCGACCGGCGGACGGTGCGTTTGAATCCAATTAGCGGAGCTCCGCAGATCGACAAGGGAGCCCCGCAATGAGACTGGCTACCCCGCATAGGGCCGGCCCGGCTCGGTTACGTGCTTCATACGGAGCCGATTTGCGAAAAGCGCGAGGCGGATTCACGCTGCTGGAAGTGCTGGTGGCCACCACAATCATGGCTATTGCCGTGGGCACTCTGCTCAGCGCTTTGTCCACGTCTTTGCGCAACGCGAGCCAGTTGACTGAATCGGACCGGGCCGCCGTTCTGGCGCAACGCACGATGGACGAACTGTTGACCTCTCCGCTCCTGACGCCCGGCCAGGTGGTGCAACGGGAATGGGACCGTCAACAAAGCAATCTGGAAGGCGGCTGGCGGGCACGTGTGGAGCCGTTTGACAAAGTAGGCAACAGGATTCTGGAGCGCGTGGTGCTGGAGATCTGGTGGATGAACGGGAATCAGCGGCGCACGTTCCATTTGGAGGGCTACCGGCAAGCGGCGGCGCCGGAGGTTCCGCGATGAGGAGCCCGCAAAGGCCGGGGCGGCGCGGCGTCACGTTGCTGGAACTTCTGATCGCCGTGACTCTGGTGAGTCTGTTATCGGTGGGGATGCTGATGGCTATGCGCGTCGGATTGGACGCGATGGAGAAAACCAACTCCCGTTTCACCACCAACCGTCGTGTGTTGGGTGCACAGCGCGTGCTGTATCAACAGGTGGCGGGAATGATTCCGGTGTCCTCGAAATGCGGCCCGGGGAACCCGCTGTATTTTCAGGGCACACCCACCTCGATGCGGTTTGTATCCAGCTACTCGTTGGAGGAAGCCTCGCGCGGCTATCCGCGGATACTGGAGTACGCAGTGATCCAGGGAGAGCGTGGCGCCGGAGTGCGATTGGTGGTGCGCGAAACATTTTATACCGGACCCAGGTCGCTGGCGCCGTTCTGCGTTGGCGCTCCAGTTCAGGCTGGAATCGGAGGGCCAAGCTGGTTTGTGTTGGCGGACAAGCTGGCCTACTGCCGTTTGGCATACCAGATCCGGGATGTGCGCAACCCGTCTTCCTCCGCCGGGTCTGGCCGCGCCTGGGCGCAGGTGTTTGATGGCAAAGTGCCGCCTACGGCGGTGCGTTTTGAAATGGCGCCTCTGACGCCGGAGCCGGGGCGTTTACAGATGGCGGGGATGACGGTGCCGGTGCGGCTGACGTTGGACCCGTCGGTGAAGTACAAGGACATCGAAGATGAACCAACGCCTCAATAGAGGCGGAGCCGGGCGCCGCGGCGGAGCTTTGCTGGCTGTACTATGGCTATCGGCGGCGCTTGCGGCGATCGCGTTTTCAGTGGCCACGACGGTTCGCGGCGAGATCGAGCGAGCCTCGACGCTGGCCGACGGGGTCAAAACGTACTACCTGGCAACAGGGGCATTGGAGCGTGCGCTTTTGCACCTGGTTTGGGGACCCCGTAACGCCTCTCAGAATTCCACCGTCTACGGGCGGGAATCTTCGCGTATGTATTTTCCGTTCCCCACCGGAGAGGCGGTGGTGGAAGTGATTCCGGAAACGGCCCGGTTAAGTCTGAATCTGGGCAAGCGTGAGGATTTTCAAGGCCTGCTGCTTTCGCTGGGTGCGGAACCGGAGCGGGCTTCTGAGATTGCCGCGGGGATCCTGGATTGGCGCGGTTCGGGCGCGGGCGGCGCTTTTGATCGGTTTTATTCCGCGCAGACCCCGTCTTTTCAGGCCCGGCACGCGTCTTTCGAGGAGGTAGAGGAAGTATTGTTCGTCAAAGGCATGACTCCGGAACTTTTTCACGGCTCTTACGGGCGCGACCGGTCCGGCCGCCTCGTGCGGCGGGGTGCGTTCAAGGATTGCGTTTCCGTTTACGGCACCGCCGGCCGCTTTGACGTGAACAGCGTGGATCCGGCCATGCTGCGTTGGTTGGGAATCCCGCCGGAGGCAGTGGACCGGATTGTACAGGTTCGCAGCCGGCAACGCATACGGAACGTTTCGGAACTGGCTCAGTTGGGGGTGGGCGGCGCGGGCATGGGCCGGCTGAGCGTGGGCGGCAATACGATTTTCACATTACGCGCCGCGGCGCGGCTGCGGTTGCCCTCGGGCCAGTTTTCCGATTTGCGGCGCGGCGTATCGGCACAGGTGAAACTGGTGGATAACGACAGCAGTGCCCGTTACCAGATCCTACGATGGAATGATAACGCGCAGGCGGAGGTGCCGCAGTGGCAGTAACGGCGCCGGTTTTGCGCCACTGGATGTCGTGGGGAACCGGGGTTGGCATCGAGATCGGACCAGCGGATCTGCTGGTGTCGGTGGTGCGGGTGCGGCCATCGGGCAAGCGGCTTGTGGCGGAAAAGCGGATTGAGAATTTTCGCGAACGTCCAGCAACGGAATGGGGCGCCGGGATCGCATCGCTTCTTCGCGCAGCGGGGGCCGCCAATTACCCGGCGACAGTATTGTTGCCGCGGCAGGACGTGATTGTCCGGCTTGTGCCGCTGCCCGGCGTTGAGGATAAGGACATCGCCGCCGCTATCTCGTATCAGGTGGACGCTCTGCATCCGTTTCCGGAGCAGGAGGCCTCGCACTGTTGGGCGCGGCTGCCGGGAAGCGCCTCCATACTGGTTGGCATCGCGCGGCGGGAAGTGATTGAAGGCTACGCAAACCTTCTGACTGAGGCTGGTTTGCGCGTGGCCAATTTTACATTTTCGGCTGCTGCTCTCTACGGAGCGCTTCGCATCCACAATGTGCCTCCGGCCGGATTTCTCACATTGCTGGGCGGGGAAGGGGCGTTGGAGGTGTATGGGGAAAGCGCGGCCAAGCTGATTTTCTCCGGGGTGTTTGAGCGGCCGGCGGAAATAGTTTCGCCGTTGGTGCGCAATGAACTGCGGCTCGCCGAGGAGGAGATGCCGCTGCCTGTGGATGGGTTGCTGGGTCTGGAGATCGGAATGGGGACTGCCTTGAGTGCGGCAGCCGCGGTGACGGGGGCCTGTCCGTGGTTGACCCTGCAGGCGAATCTGCTGCCTGTGGAAAGGCGTTGGCAGGTGTCACGGTTCCGCTATGTGCCGACTGCGGCGCTGGCGGCACTGCTTGTGGTGGCGCTGGCATTGCTGTCGGCGCAGCCATCGCTGGAGGATGCCGGCTATCTCAAGCGGCTGCGGGTGGAGGCGGCGCCACTGGAGAAACTGGCGGCGCAGGCAACGGAACTGGAAAAAAAGGTGGAGCACATGCAGCGCCGGATGGCGCTGATGCAGCGGTTCCGGCAGCGCTCGCGGGCGGATGCGGATGTGCTGCTGGAGGTGACCGGGTTGCTGGCGCCTCCGGCCTGGCTGCAGTCGTTGCAGGTGAACCGGGGTGAGGTGATTCTTTCGGGAGAAGCCGAACAGGCCGCGCCATTGCTCAAGCTGCTGGATGAGTCCAAGCTGTTTCACAATTCGCAGTTCGCGCAGCAGATGGGCCGAGGGGGCGGAGGGGAATCGTTTGTGATCAAGACGGGCCGCGAGGGCGAAGGAACCGGCCATGAACCTCAGTGAACGCGATCGCCGGGCCTTGGCGCTATTGGTGGTGGCCGCGGTGCTGGCTCTCGGCTACCGGTTCTGGCCTGTTTCGGGCGATGTGGAATTAGCGGGTGGAGTAGCGGAGTCGATTCCGTTGGCCGAGAAACGCCTGCATCGTCTGCGCCAGATTGCGGCTACAGTGCCGGCCAGGGCGAAGGTGGCCCAGGTGGTGGAAGCGCAGATGAAGGAAAGGGAAAAAGGATTGCTGGATGCGGTAACGGCCGCGCAGGCGCAGGCACAGTTGCTGCAGATCGTCAGCAAGCTGGGGCGCGCGCAGTCGCCCGCCATTGAGATCAAGCAATCCGAGACGGGCCAGATTCGACTGCTGGGCAACGAGTTTGGCGAGGCGCAGGTATCGGTGTCCTTCACTTGCGGCATTGAACAGCTCGTGAATCTGCTGGCTGACATTTCCGCTCAGCCGGAAATGATTGCTACCAGCGAACTCTCGATCCGGGCAGCCGATGCGAAGCAGAAAACGATCGGCGCGCGTGTGACAGTATCCGGGCTACTGCCCCGGCGGCTGGCGCCGGAGCGGAAAGTGACAGGTGCATTTTGAACCGCAAACTGATTTTTCTGAATTTGTTGTTGCTCGCCGGAGTGGCGCTGGCCGGGCGTCAATACCGGCAACACTGGTTGGATGCGCGCGCGAGAGAGCATGCCGTGTTGAACCGGAAAGCGCAGGCCGCACCGGTAATGCCGGCGCCGCGGGCGGAGGCTGCTCAGCCATTGCAGGCTTCGAGTTACCTCCCCGTAGCGCAGAACCTGATTTTTTCCAAAGATCGCAACCCGGTCGTGGTGATTGAGGCGCAACCGGAGAAGCCGGTACCGCCGTTTCCTGTGGCGCACGGGATGATGGACCTGGGCGCGGGACCCACGGTGATCCTGAGCGAGAAGGCGGGCGGGCAGCAGAAGACTTATCGCGGCGGGGACAAGGTGGGGCCATTCCTGCTGGCCTCGGTCACCAAACAGGATCTCCTGTTTGAGTGGGAAGGCAAGAAGTTCACCAAGACAATCGCCGAACTGAAAGTGAAAGAGAAGGCGCCGGAGGCGGCGCCGGCAGCGGGCCCCGCCTCTCCCGCGGTCTCCACCATCGGCGGGAAGCCTGGCGTCGTACCGCATGAGACCACTACGCCGGAGGCTTTGGTCCAGGCGCAAAAGAGTATTGGCCCCGGAGATAACAGCGGTCCGGGAATTGATATCGGCGGATCGGTGCGGGCCTGCTCTCCCGGCGACACCTCGCCTGCCGGCGCTGTGATGGGTGGATACCGCAAGGTGATCAACGATACCCCGTTTGGCAAGTCCTGCCGGTGGGAGCCGGCCCGATAAGTAGCAATGGGCCGCCCCAAAATGAGAAAGAGGTAATTCTGATGAGATCATGCAAAAGATTTGCGATGAAGGTTGCGGTGGCACTGCCGTGTCTGGTGTTGGCGTTGGGGATGGCAGCCGGGCAGCGGAAGAGCAACGGAGCCAAGCCTGCGCGCGCACCTGCCGCCGCGGCAAAGTCGCAGGCCCCGAAGTCGACCACGATTCCCGCTGGGGCGGTGGAGGTGGAGCCTGGAATCTTTCAGCACACCGACGGCAAGGGCAAGGTGTGGCTCTACCGCCGCACTCCGTTTGGCATTGCGAAGTATGAGCCTGAGTCCGCGGTCGAAACGGCCCCTAGCGGCGAGGGCCTGTTGGCCTCAGCGGAGGGCGACAGCGTCCGGTTTGAACGCAAGACGCCTTTCGGGGTGACTCGCTGGACCAAGAAAAAATCCGAGCTCAATGCGGAAGAGTCCGCGGCATGGAAGAGGGTATCGCCGCCGGAAGCCGCATCCTCCAGCCAAGCCCAGGGCAGTCCAGCGCGAGGCAAGGAGTAAAGAATGGCCAGAGTCCTGATTGTATTTCTTAGCTTTACGCTGGTTTGGGATGTGGCTCGCCTGGCGCAAGCGCAGCCAGCGCCCGCGGCCCAGGCAGCTCCCGCGGCCCAGCCAGCGCCCGCGGCCCAGGCAGCCCCGGCGCAGCAGGCGCCTCCCGCGCAAACCGCGCAGCCGCAACCTGGTGTGTCCACCGGCGCTCTGAACCTAAGCAATGCTTCTCTCACCGAAGTGGTAGACGCGCTGTGCCGCACGTTGAAGATCAACTATATTCTTGATCCACGCGTGAAAGGCGCTGTCACCATCAACACCTATGGGGAGACCAGGCAATTGGATGCGCGCAACCTGCTGGATTTGATTCTGCGCATCAACGGGGCCGTTATGGTGCAAGTGGGCGATCTGTACCGGATTGTGCCAATGGCGGATGCGGCGCGCATGCCGCTGAGTCCCAACGCCGATCCAAGCAAGATCACTCCGGACGAGCAGATCATGCTGAACCTGATCTTTCTCAAGTACGCCACGGCAACCGAGGTTTCCAAACTGATTGAACCGTTCATCGGCGAAGGCGCCAAGGTATTCAGCTATCTGCCGGCCAACCTCCTGTTGCTGCTCGACAACAGGCGCAACATGGCGCGCACGGCGGAGTTGATTTCATTGTTCGACAGCGACACTCTGGCCAGCCAGCGCGTTCGCCTGTTTGAGGTGAAGAACGGCAGTCCCTCGGCCATTGCGAAAGAGGTGGAGGAGGTGATCAAGGCCATCTCGCTTACCGACAAGAATTCGCTGGTGAGATTCATGCCCATTGACCGGATCAATACGATCATCGCGGTGGCGCCTAATCCGGGGGCTTTCGACGAAGTGGAGAAGTGGATTAAGAAGCTGGATACCGAGATCCAGGTCACCGCCGGTTCCATCAATAACTACGTTTACCGCGTGAAATACGGCCGGGCCGATATTATAGCCGGATCCATCATGCAGCTTTACGGTGGATTCAACCCATACGGCATGGGCGGCTATGGGGGCGGTATGGGTGGCTATGGGGGCGGTATGGGTGGCTATGG
>JAENWC010000165.1 GCA_016650235.1 Terriglobia bacterium | reverse complement strand
CCTGTTCCGGATTCGCATCCGCGATGTGGACTGCGATTTCCGGCTGATGCGCCGGGACCTGCTGGAAACCATACAGTTGACCTCCACCAGCGGCACCATCTGCGTGGAACTGGTGCGGAAGTTGGAGTTGAGTCCTTACGGTACGAGGGAAGTGGGCGTGCACCACTATCCGCGGTTACACGGCAAATCCCAGTTCTTCCGGCTACAGTCGCTGTTGAAGACTCTCTACCAACTCACCTGTCTCTTCATCGTAGTGGTTGTGCAGGGGCGGTGGCGGGCAAAGTAAGCCCCGGCGGCTTCGATGCTTTTCTGAGTTAGTCCATATTGGTCAATGGCTTGGAACAAGATTTGGCGGATTGCGAATTTATTTCGTTCGCTTGTGACCGGAAGTGAAGCGGCAGGTACAATCACAAGTGGAGCATCCATGAGCTTTTGAAACTGGGCTCCCTTGGGCTACGTCGGAGAATATGTGAAACGCAAGATCTTGCATCAGGTCGCGGTATGGACGATGATACTGCTGGCCACCGGTTTGTGCCAGGGCGCGCGGGGCGGCCGCTACGCTCTGATCCTGGAGGAGGCGCCGCTGGCAGCTTTGGATAAGCCCGGGGCAAAGGAGCGGGCGGCGCGGTCGGCCTCGCATGAAAGCCTGGCGCGGCAATTGCGCGAACGTGGCATCACCGTGACGGGCGCGACTGCAACGGTGTTGCACGCGGTGTATGTGGCCGGTATCAGTCCGGAAGAGGCGGCGGGACTGCGTGGGATGGCCGGGGTGGCGCGCGTGGTGGAGATGGAGCCGGTGAAGCGGCACTTGGTGAAGGCCACGGAACTCGTAAACGCAACGCAGGCGTGGTCGGCCATCGGGGGATCGGGGAATGCAGGGACAGGCGTAAAGATCGGAATTTTGGACACGGGGATCGATCAGGCGCATCCGGCTTTTCAAGATGCGGCATTGCGGCCGCCCACCGGATATCCACGCTGCCGCGAGGCCGATTGCGCCTTTACCAACTCGAAGGTGATTGTGGCCCGGAGCTATGTGGATCTTCTGGTGCTGGGGGAGCAGCCGGAGTTTTCCAGGCCGGATGACTTATCGGCGCGGGACCGGGTGGGACACGGGACGGCAACGGCGATGGTGGCGGCGGGCGCGCGGCACGAATCTCCATTAGGGGCCATGTCCGGCATCGCGCCGAAGGCATTCCTGGGGAATTACAAAGTGTTCGGCTCACCCGGGGTGAACGATGTCACGTTTGACGACGTGATCATTCGCGCATTGGATGATGCGGTCAATGACGGAATGGATATCGCTGTCCTGTCGCTGGGACGGGCGGCGCTATGGAGTCCGGATGATCGCGGCACGGTGTGCCAGTTAGCGGCGGACCGGGCTTGTGATCCTCGGGCCGATGCTGTGGAGAATGCGATACGGCGCGGGCTGACAGTGGTTGTTTCGGCGGGCAATGACGGCGATTTCGCCGTATACGCGCCGGCCTTGAATTCCGTGCACTCTCCCGGAACCGCGCCATCGGCAATCACGGTGGGGGCATCTACCAATGCCCAACGCTACTACTATTCGGTACGAATGACCGGAGCGGCGGTTCCGGAACCGTTGCGGCAGATTCCCGCGTTATTTGGTGACGGGCCGAGGCTGACGACGGTGTTAACAGCCGCGATAAGGGATGTGGCCGCGATGCAGGAGGATGGCCGCGCCTGTTCGCCTCTAACCAACGGATCGTTAACCGGGGCCATCGCGCTGGTGCAGCGGGGCAACTGCTCGTTCATCGCCAAGGTGCAAAACGCGCAGCGCGCCGGGGCGGTGGGAGTGGTAATCCAGCAGCAGGACGGGACCGACTTTCTGTTTCCACCGACAGGACTTGGAGAGACGGGGATTCCCGCCATGATGATCGGGAATACGGGGGGCAAGGCCTTGCAGGAGTTTCTGCGGACGAACCCGGACCGGGCCGCCTCGATGGACCCCGCCGTGATCACGGTGGCGCAGGCCGCGGACCTGGTGGCATTTTTTTCCACCCATGGTCCTTCCATCGGAGGAGGAGCCATCAAACCGGAGCTGGTGGCCGTGGGACAGGAGATCTACGCGGCAACGCAGCGGTTTGATCCGAACGGGGACATGTACCACCCGACCGGATTCACAGCGGTGCAAGGGACCAGTTTTTCAGCTCCCATGGCGGCCGGAGCCGCGGCGCTGTTCAAGCAGAGGTTTCCGGTTGCGACACCGGCGCAGGTAAAATCGGCTGTGGTGAACACGGCGGTGAACACGGTGAACGATGAGAGTTCCGGGCAGACGCTGCGTGCAAGCGTGCTGGCCGTGGGAGCGGGAAAGTTGGACGCGGCCGGCCCGGCGCGCACCACCGTAACGGTGGAACCTGCGACGTTGTCGTTCGGGATATTGGCGGCCGGGGCGCTGCCCTCGCGAGGATTCCGCGTGAACAATCATGGCAATGCGTCCGCGAATGTGCAGTTACAGGTGCGGCCGCTGCGGACGGACCCGAATGCGCGAGTGGTGTTGAGCGAGAGCGGTTTTGCGCTGGCCGCCGGGACAGCGCGGCAGATCACGGCACGGCTCGAAGGGACTTTATCGCAGCCTGGGGTGTACGAGGGCGATGTATTGATCACCGGTGGCGCGGTGCCAGTGCGAATCCCGTTTCTATACCTGGTGGGAGACAACGCCACCGACAACGCCATTCCCTTGCGGGGATCCGATTTTGTGGGCGAAGTGAACGGGACTCTGCGATTGGCGCTGAAGCTGGTGGACCGGTTTGGGGTTCCTGTTGCAAGCGTGCCTGTGCGGTTCCGGTCCACTGTGGGCGGCGGATCGATTGACACCGGGACGCAGTCCACCGACAGTTTGGGGATTGCGGAGGCCACCGTTGTGTTGGGCCCCACGATTGGGGAGCAGGAGTTCAGCGCCGAGGCGGGCGGATTGACCTTGTATTTTTCCGGACGCAACCGGCTGGCGCCCGTGATCCAGACCGGCGGGGTGGTGAATGCGGCCAGCGGGCAAGTGGGCCGCGGGGTGGCGCCCGGCTCCTACGTTTCGATTTTCGGGCGGAATCTGAGCGAGGCTTTGCGCGTGACGGGCACGGCATCGCTTCCCCTTTCGCTGGCGGGTGTGAGCGTCAGCTTTGACGTGCCCGAACGGCGGCTGAGTCTGCCGGGGAGGCTGCACTTTGTGAGCGAGACGCAGATCAATGTGCAGGTACCATGGGAGTTGCAGGGAGTGAATACGGTTCAGATGAAGGTGAGCATCGGCGACTCATCCAGCGCTTTGTATGATGTGCCGTTGAATGACTATTCCCCGGCGCTGTTTGAGTACACCGACGCGGCGACGGGAAGGCTTGTGGCCGCCGCGCTCGATCAGGGATTCCGTTTGGTGAGCCCGGCAAACCCAGTGCGGCGGGGTCAATTTGTCCAACTTTACGCCAATGGATTGGGTCCGGTGGACGACCGGCCGGAGACTGGAGAGCCTACCGCGGCGGAACCTTTGCCGCGCACACGGGTTCTACCAACTGTGACTATTGGCGGGCGTCCGGCGGAAGTGATTTTCAGCGGGCTGGCGCCAGGTAATGTTGGTTTGTATCAGATGAACGTGCAAGTGCCGGCGGATGCGGCGGCGGGAATCCAACCGGTAGAGGTTACGGTGAATGGCATCTCCTCGAAAACTTCCAATCTGCCGATTGATTAAAACATGAGAATTCGAAATTCTGTGAACTCTTTGCTCGTGATGCTGGTGCTGGTGCTGCGAGCGTGGGGCCAGGAGGTGCCCGGGCTGTTCATCGTGGAAATGGATGCGCCGCCCAAGAGCGCATCGCTTCAGGCAGTGCGGCAAGCAGCAATGGAAAAGGCCGGTATGCGCCAGGCCATCGAGCAGCGCGGGGAAGTGATCAGCTCCATCGATGAAGTGATGAATGCTCTGGTGGTGAAGACTGGCGGCACGATGGAAGATCTGGCCTCGATTGCCGGGGTAAGAAAAGTTTATAAGGTTTTCGAAGTGAAGCTGGAACTGGATCATTCCCTGCCGCTGGCGCGAGTGCCGGAGGCGTGGGAAAAGATGGGGGGGATGGAGAATGCTGGACTGGGAATCAAGATCGCCATCATCGACACGGGCATCGACTTCGAGCATCCGGGATTCCAGGACGATTCTCTGGCGACGCCGGAAGGATTTCCCAAAGGGAACCGGGAGTCGGACCTGGCGGCGGCCAACAAGAAGATCATCGTGGCCAGGAGTTATGAAAACCTGCTGGCAGAGGCGGGGCAGCCGAGTCCGCGGGACACGACGGGGCACGGGACTGGTGTCGCGATGGTGGCGGCGGGAGTGCGGCACCAAGCGCCCTTGGGCGAGATTTCCGGAGTGGCCCCGAAGGCGTTTCTGGGCAACTACAAAGTCTTCAGCGAAGGCTCGACGCGAACCGACGTGATCATACGCGCCATTGATGATGCGGTGAAGGACGGAATGGACGTGATCAATCTCAGTTTAGGCTTGTCACCCGCGCAACGGCCGGAAGACGATGCGCTGGTGCGCGCCGTGGAGCGGGCCATCGAGGCGGGCGTAATTGTGGTGAAGTCGATGGGAAATGAAGGTCCGAATCCGCAGACGGGGACTTCACCCGGTGCGGCGAACGGTGTGATTACCGCGGGCTCCCATTCCAATGACCGCTGGTTGATTGCGACGGTGACGCTGCCGGAGATGGCTCCCATTCCGGGTGTCCCGGCCGATGCGCCGTTGCTGGTAGAGCCATTGACAGGGCCCGTGGTAGACGTGGAGGCGTTGGATTTGGATGGGGGATTGGCCTGTTTACCACTGCCGGAAGGAAGTCTTGCGGGCAAGATTGCGCTGATACTGCGAGGGGTCTGTTTGTTCGAAGTAAAACTGACCAACGCGACAAATGCAGGAGCGATTGGAGCCGTGATGTACACAGATGACCGTCCGGTTGCCGTCATGAGCATTGGCGAAGCGAGCCTGCCGGCAATGATGGTGCTCAACGAGGACGGGCTCAAGATCAAGCAGCGGCTTGCGGAGCAGGCCGGGGTGACCGCCGAGTTGCGGTTTCGAGGCGGTGTGTTTCCGGTCAATCCAAACGAGGTGTCGCCGTTTTCCAGCCGCGGCCCGTCGGAGTTCAATGGGATACAGCCGGATGTGCTCGCGGTGGGGGAAGAGGTTTACACAGCCGCACAGAAGACCGACCCGCGAGGTGATTTGTACGGGGAGGACGGATACACTATCGTCGATGGGACCAGTTTTTCGTCACCGATGGTGGCTGGCGCAGCGGCTGTTGTGAAGGGCGCGCGCCCAAAACTGACGCAGCGCCAGTACCGGTCGCTACTGATTAACGGCGCGCGGCCGCTGGTGTTGGCCAACGAACAGACGGCTCCGGTGCAGCAGGCGGGAGCGGGGATTCTGAATCTGGCTAATTCCGTGAGCCTGACGGCGACGGCATTTCCCGCCTCGTTGAGCTTTGGGGCGTCCGGTGGCACGGCAACGGTCACCCGGCCGCTGACCATTACCAACGCCGGCACGGCAGAGGATACGTTCAGCCTGACCGCGGGCCCGTTTGGAGAGTCGCCTGCGCCTCAATTGGCCATGACCTCGATGACACTGGCCGCGGGCGCATCGCGAACCATTGACGTGGTCTGGTCGGTGAGCGATCTTGCCGCCGGCGCCTATCAAGGCGTAGTGAACGTGCGCGGTACGGCCAACGATAGCCAACTGCGGATTCCATACTGGTACGCGGTGCGCAGTCCGAATCCGGGATTCATCACACTGTTCCGGATCCCTGCAAGCGCTTCTGTCAGCGGGACCGCTACGTTTTTTCTGCGCATTACAGATCCATCGGGAGTGATTCTGAATGAGGTGGACCCGGAAGTGACGGCGGATATCGGGGACGGCTCTGTTCAATCAATACAATCGATCGACGAACAATATCCTGGACTATGGCAGGTCAGGCTGCGGATGGGTCCACTGCCGGGAT
>JAENWC010000164.1 GCA_016650235.1 Terriglobia bacterium | reverse complement strand
GCTTTTCTCCGCATTCCGTTTTCCCGCGAACACGGCCTGTTCGGCCCCAAGCGCACCGGCGAGCCGTGGTCCATTCGCGTTGCCGATGCCGCCACGGGCAAAGGCAAGCCGATCTGGTTGGCCGAGCCGGGGCGTGGCAGCGTCTTTTGGGCCGTTGCCGCCGGCAGCCAGATTATTTGGAGTTCCGACAACCACTTGGTTTTCCCCTGGGAGCGTGACGGGTGGAATCACCTTTATTCCGTCCCTGCCGCCGGCGGCGGCGCCAAGCTTCTCACCCACGGCGAGTTCGAGGTGGAGCATGTCGCGCCGACGCCGGAAGGCAAGGAGATCTTGTTCTCTTCCAATGCCGACGATATCGACCGGCGCCACCTGTTTCGCGTGGCCGCCGCGGGTGGTCCCGTTACCCCCATCACCACAGGCAAAGGAATTGAATGGTCGCCGGCCATGTCCAGCGACGGCAAAGCCATCGCCTTCCTTCGCTCCGATGCCCGCATGCCGGCCCGCGCCGCCGTCCAGATGGCCTTTGGCGCGCCGCGCGATCTCGCCACAC
Organism: Terriglobia bacterium; assembly: GCA_016650235.1. Taxonomy (GTDB): domain Bacteria; phylum Acidobacteriota; class Terriglobia; order Bryobacterales; family Bryobacteraceae; genus VFZE01. Next base: position 10,948 of record JAENWC010000164.1, on the reverse strand, counting down.
CCCAGTTTCCAGCCGGCGAGTTGGTGGAGCCACAACCTGTGGTTTTCGCCTCGGCCGATGGAATGAAGATCCGTGCGCAACTGTTCTTGCCCGCCGCCGCGGGAACGGAAAAACGCCCCGCGGTCATCTTTTTCCATGGCGGTTCCCGCCGCCAAATGTTGCTCGGCTGGCATTACCGCGACTACTATCACAATGCCTACGCGATGAATCAGTATCTGGCCACGCAGGGCTATGTAGTCCTATCGGTCAATTATCGAAGCGGTACCGGATATGGGATGGAGTTCCGCGAGGCGGAGGACTACGGGGCCACCGGCGCCAGCGAATTCAACGACGTCATGGGCGCAGGCATCTATTTGCAGGGGCGGCCCGAGGTGGATTCCACACGCATCGGTCTATGGGGCGGCTCCTATGGCGGCTACCTCACCGCTCTCGGGCTGTCTCGCGCCTCCAACCTGTTTGCCGCGGGCGTCGACATTCATGGCGTGCACAACTGGAACGTCGTCATCCGGAATTTCGCTCCCGGCTATGATCCGAAGGCGGAGGAGGCCGCCGCGAGGCGCGCTTTCGAATCCTCGCCAATGGCTTTCATCAAGGGTTGGCGGTCCCCTGTTTTGTTGATTCACGGCGACGATGACCGCAACGTGCCGTTCAGTGAAAGTGTTACATTATCCGAAGCGCTCCGGAAACAGGGCGTCGAGTTTGAGCAGTTGGTGTTCCCGGATGAGGTGCACGGCTTTCTGCGCTATGACCGTTGGCTGGAGATGTTTCAGTCGGCGGCGCAGTTCCTGGACCGCCATCTTCGTCCGAAGGCGCAGAGGGTCGTGAATTAAAGCCGTATATTTGTGCGAGAATTATATGGGGGTTTAGAGAGTGAAGACCAGTGATCATAACGAGGGTATCACGTCCGGTCTGCCCGACTTGTTCCAACCGCACCCGCACCTATCCGATGCCATCAACCACAACATCGTCCAGTCCGAGATGGAGGGCGGGGTTTGGCTGGCAAGGCTGCCGGCGGGCGTGCACCTGGAAGTCCAGACGATGAACCACCTCTACGATATCATTCACCTCGGAGATGGCGACGCCATGATCTCCGGCCACCCCGAGATTTGTCCTGAACCCACACGCGTGCACATCTCCGGATCCAATTGGGGTGGTTCCATGCTCAAGACCCTGTTTATCGGCCGAGGCATGCACATGGAGTTCCGCGACCCGCAAAAGCGCCGTATCGTCACCTCACCCGTCGTAGAGATCCGCGAAAAACAGGCAGCCTAGCCTGCTGCGATTTTCGTCCATCCAAACTACAATGGTTCCAGATGTCGAAAAAAGTACGTAAAGCGGTGTTCCCGGCCGCGGGCCTGGGTACACGATTCCTGCCTGCCACCAAAGCGCAACCCAAGGAAATGCTTCCCTTGGTGGACAAGCCCCTCATTCAATACGGAGTCGAGGAGGCCATACAGTCCGGCATCAAGAACATCGTTGTCGTCACAGGCCGGGGTAAGAGCGCCATTGAAGACCACTTCGACGTCAATTTCGAATTGGAGTATATTCTACAGGCCAAGGGGAAGAAGGATCTTCTGCAACTGGTCAGAGAAGTCTCGGAAATGATCGACATCGCCTATGTGAGGCAGAAAGAGGCGCTGGGGCTGGGTCATGCGGTTTTGCGGTCGCGCGAAATAGTGGGCCACGAGCCGTTCGCCGTGGTGCTCTCCGACGACGTCATCGATTCCGAGGTGCCCTGTCTGCGCCAGCTTCTCGATATCCATGATTTCTTCGGAGCCTCGGTGGTCGCTCTGATGGAGGTGCCCAAGGAGCAAATCTCAGCCTACGGCGTGGTGGATGCCGAACCTGTGGATCACAACGGTGCAAAGAATCGACTCTACCGGGTGCGCAACATGGTGGAGAAACCGAACGCCGAGGACGCTCCCTCCAACCTCGCCATTATCGGGCGCTACATCCTGGTGCCGGAAATCTACCAGTCCATTGAAGCCGTTGAGCCAGGCGCCGGAGGCGAGATTCAACTCACCGATGCACTGAAACATCTGCTCCGCAACCGTCCCATCTATGGGTATCGATTTGAAGGAAAGCGCTTTGACGCGGGCGACAAATTGGGGTTCCTGAAGGCAACCGTCGAGTTCGCATTGCGCAGGAAAGACCTGGGCGACAGTTTCCGCGAGTATCTACGGAACTTGAAGATATAATGGAACACTTTGTCCACTATCCCGCTTGAGTTGCCGTTGAAGGCGAACGAGGCCGCCTCCATTGCGGACGTGATTTTCCAGCAGGCGGAGGGGCGCGCCCTGACCGGCGAGTTGCGGCAGCGTCTCGGCGGGCGGGTGGCCGGCATGGGGCTGACGAGCCTGCGTTGCTACTGGGGTTCCTTGCAGCAGGACCCGGTGCACGCATCCACTTACTATCTGGCCGTCGATGGCCTCATCTCCGCCACGCCGCAGCCTCTGCTGCTGCACATGGCGCTGGCTTCGGCGCCTGCCAGCGGCCTGTTTCCCGAGGCGATTCTGATCGGACGCATGCGGCCCGGCGGCGGACGTGAAGTGGTGGTCAACGCCATCCCCTTCTCTTCGCATGACTCGATCGCCATACGGACCTTCTCCGAACAGGTGGACCGGGCATTTCTGCCGCGCCCCCAGGGCGCACAGAGCGCCATTGCAGTGGGCAACCGGCATCCGGAGATCAGTCTCCCCGCCGCATTCTCCGCCTTTGGCCGCCTGTTGAAAGAGACCGGCCTCAACTTTGCTTCCACGGTGCAGCTCTCGGCAACGCGGGAAATGACCACGCCGGATGCCATCGGCTCGCGCGACGGCGAAACCCCCACCGCCGCCGGCCACACGCGCGTTAGCATTCCTCATCTGTACGAGGCCGGCCTATGGGCCGCGATACGGGCGGGATGGCGGGATGGCTACAACGCCGAAGCCGATCACTTCATCGTTACCGGCGATAGTCCCGAGGCCATTGCGCGATCGGTGGAAGCCGCCAAGGAAGCCATCCGGCTGGCCGCCGGCTACACGAAGTTCACCACCGACACCTCACGCCTGTTTGAACTGCAAGCCGACCGGCGCCATCCGCGGCCTTGGACCGAGGCTCAGATCGAGGAGCGATTTCTTTCCGCCTTCGACGATCAGGACCGGGCGTGGATCCTGGAAGAGTTCTCGCGCACATTCACAATCGGCGAGGCGACCTATGCGTTCTCGAGGGAGGAGGTTGTTCGCCTCGCCGTGAAGTTTGGAGCCAGCCTCAAACTCAACGAGGAGCTGTTCGACTATATCCGCCGGCAGAAGGCGGGCTCGACGCTCGGGCGCTCGTTCGACTTTGAACCCTCCATCGACGAAGCCGACACGCTCACTACTCCGGAAGAGCTTATCTTCTACATGCACTGGCTGCGGTCGCGGGGCCGGGCCGCGCAATTGGTTCCGCCGAATCTGGGATTCAAGAAGCGGCAGGCCTATCCGTTGGCCCTCGAAACCTCGGACGAGGCCGGCGTCGGATTGCGCGACTATGTGCATCACAAGATGTGGCCGGAGCTTCTGCCGCGCGTTATGAATGAGTTCGACGGATCCCCGCTCGGGGAATTGGCCGCGCGCATCCGCGGACTGGCCGCCGTTGCCCGGCACTTCAACGGAACGCTCAGCATACACTCCGGCAGCGGCAAGCAGGCGGAGGTGCTCCACTTGATCGGAGAGGCCACTGGCGGACGCTGGAACTACAAGATCTCCGGCGAACTGCAACTGCTGCTGTTCGACGTGCTGCGCGAACAACCCGAACAATCCCCATGGCGCCAGCTTTTTGAGCGGATGGCCGCGCGCTGCAACCGGTTCGCCTCCGCGGGCGCATTTGGTGAGGAAAGCGAGCTCGCGCAAAAGTATCTGGACATGGGGCGCGGCTCCTATTTGGGGGACCCAGCGCGGGGCCGCGTGGACGGCAATCTCTTCCTCGTCTTCTGGATCGGCAACATGGTGGGCAGCCGCGACATCGAAGCGCCCGGCGGCGATCACCGCTTCTTCAAAGACAAGCTGGATGAGCTGCCGCTTGAGCTAGTGGAGGAGGCGCAGCGCCGCAACGCGGACTATGTCGTTTGGCTGGCACGCCAGCTTCGGGGATAATTGCCTCATGGATAGGCGGACCTTTCTTAGCGCAGTTTCGGGAGCAGCCATGGCACAGAACGCAAATCCGGCCGCGGTGAAATTCAGCATCGACCTATTCAGCATTCGCACATCCGGATGGACTCCGTTCCAGTATCTGGACTACTGCGCCAAGTGGAAGGCCACCGTGGTTCACTTCTCCGAGGTGCGCTTCATCGGCAGTCTGGAAGAGGGCAACCTGAAGCAGGTGCGCGCCCACGCGGACAAGCTGGGGATTCAGCTCGAGTTGGGCATGCGCTCCATATGCCCGACGTCCAAGGCGTTCGACCCCAAGGCGGGCACCGCCGAAGAGCAGTTGACTCGCATGATCCATTCGGCCCAGGTTGCCGGCTCCCCCATCGTCCGCTGCTTTCTCGGCACCATGGCGGATCGTGTGGGACCCATCCCGATCGAGGGCCACATTCAAAATACGTCGAAGGTGTTGCGCAACATCAAGTCGCGCGCGGTGGACGCCGGCGTCAAGATCGCCATCGAAAATCATGCCGGCGACATGCAGGGCCGCGAGCTGAAGATGCTGATCGAGGAGGCGGGCAAGGACTTTGTGGGAGCCTGCATCGATTCCGGCAATCCGCTCTGGACGATCGAAGATCCTCACGTCACGCTGGATCAGTTGCATCCGTACGTGCTCACCAGCCATATTCGCGACACGGCGGTGTGGCGCGTTGCGGAAGGCGCCGCCGTTCGCTGGACGCGGATGGGGGAAGGCAACGTGGACATCGACGGCTACATCCGGAAGTACCGTCAACTGTGCCCGGGCAAGGCATTGTCGCTGGAGATCATCGTCACGGCCCCTCGCACGTTCGCTTATCTCGATCCAGGTTTCTGGGAAGGCTACCGGAACGTGCCCGCCTGGCAATTCAGCCGGTTCGTCGCTATCGCCGAGAAGGGCAAGCCATCCCCGGCTCCTTCCAAGCCAGAGGACCAGGCAGCGCGGGAACGCGAAGACCTGGAGGAGAGTATCCGCTACACACAGAGGTTGCTTGCATGAAGACCCTATCGCTGTTATTGATGCTGGTTTGCACTGCCTCCGCGCAACTGGTGCAAGAGGTACGCGCCGCCATTGCCGGCAACGATTTTGCCGGCGGCGAGAAGCGGATTGCCAGCTATCGCGCGCGGGAAGGGGCAACGCCGGAGATGATTCTGGCGCTGAGCTGGCTCGGCCGCGGCGCGCAAGCCGCCAAGCAGTGGGACCATGCGGAGCGCTACGCCGTGGAGACGCGCAAGCTGGTTCTGGAATCGCTCCAGAAGCGGCCGCTCGACCAGGAGCCGGATCTGCCGCTCGCGCTGGGCGCATCGATCGAGGTGCAGGCGCACGTGATGGCGGCCAGGAACGAACGCACCGAGGCCATTCTCTTTCTGGAGCGCGAGGTGAAGACCTACTACAACACGTCGATCCGCACCCGGCTCCAGAAGAACATCCATCTGCTCAGCCTGGTGGGAAAGCCCGCGCCCGCTTTGGATACGCGAGAGTATCTGGGCCCCAAGCCGGCATCGGTGGCCTCGCTCAAGGGAAAGCCGGTCATCCTGTTCTTCTGGGCGCACTGGTGCGGGGACTGCAAGAAGCAGGCCCCGATTCTCCAGCGCCTGCAAGAACAGTTCCAGGCCCAGGGACTCACCATCATTGGGCCCACACAGCGCTATGGATACGTGGCCGGCGGCGTCGACGCCGGCCCTGCCGGCGAGCTCAACTACATCCGGCAAGTGCACGAGCAATACTATGCCGGCCTGCGGATGACGGTTCCGGTGAGCGAGGACAACTTCAAGAACTTTGGATCCTCCAGTTCGCCCACGCTTGTTGTGATCGGCCGCAACGGCATTGTGAGTCTCTATCATCCCGGCGGAATGAGTTACGAAGAACTGCTTCCCGTGGTGACCAAGGCCGTCGCCCTGAACTAATACAATAGACCTGTGGCGCAATGGTTCCATATCCGTCATGCGCCGGCGCGGGGCATTCTCAGCAAGACCACCGGCTTCATCGCCGAGGCTGGCTTTACCCATTCGCTGAGTCCGGCGCGCAACTGCACCTACGGATGCACCTACTGCTACGTCCCCACCATGCGCATCCATGGGGGCCTGCAACAGGAGGATTGGACGCACTGGGGACAGTTCACTACCTTCAAATCCAACGCGGCCGAACTGTTGGGCCGCGACCTGCGCGGTAGTGAGATCATCTACTGCTCGCCATTAGTGGATCCATATCAGCCGGCCGAGGCCACCGAGCGCATGATGCCGCGGGTGCTGGCGCAACTGATGCGGCGTCCTCCGGCTGTCTTCACCATTCAGACGCGGTCGCCGCTGATCCTTCAGGATCTGGGGCAGCTCCGGGAGCTTTCCGCGCTCACGCGCCTGCGGGTGAGCTTTACCCTCACCACGGATCGCGACGAGGTCCGCCGCCTGTATGAACCGCATTGCGAACCGCTCCCGGAGCGGCTACGAGCGATGGAGGTGTTAGTGCAAAACGGCATCTCCACCTTTGCCACGCTCGCGCCAATCCTGCCCTGCAATCCTGAAACGTTTGTGCGGCTGGCCATCGCGGCCACCAGCAACGACATTCTCGCCGACCCCTTTCATGAACGCTCGGGCAAGCCGCGCGGCGCCACCACGCGGGCCGAAGCGGAACGGATCAGCCAGCGGCATGAGTTTCAGGAATGGCACCGTCCCGCATTTCAAGCGATGCTCATCGGGCGGATGCGGGAGGCGGCCAGCGCGCATGGCCGTAGATTTGCGGTTGGAACGGAGGCATTCCGGTGGCTCGCACAATAGCGTCGATCCTGGAGAGTCTTGGTGTCGCTCATGAGCGGGACGGCGATCTGGTTTCGGTCAATCCGGCAACGGGAGAACCCATCGCGGCCGTGCGCAAAGCGACTCGCGCGGATTACGAGATCGCCGTGCGGCGGTCGCAGGAGGCGTTCGCGAAGTGGCGCACGCGTCCGGCTCCCGCGCGCGGACGCCTGGTGGCCGGCATCGGAGCGGAACTGCGCAAGCACAAGGAGGACCTGGGAGCGCTGGTCACTTTGGAGATGGGCAAGATTGCGGCCGAGGGGCGCGGCGAGGTGCAGGAGACGATCGACATCTCCGAGTTCGCGGTGGGCCTCTCGCGCCAACTCTACGGACTGACGATGCACAGCGAGCGGCCCGGCCATAGGATGTATGAGCAGTGGCACCCGCTCGGGCCCATCGGTGTGATCTCCGCCTTCAATTTCCCGGTGGCGGTCTGGAGTTGGAACGCGCTGATCGCCGCTGTTTGCGGGGACTGCGTTGTATGGAAGCCATCGCCGCTCACTCCGCTCACCGCAGTAGCGGTGCAGAAGATCTGTGACCGCGTGATGGCCGCCGAGGATTGCGAGGGCGTCTTGCAGACGCTCATCGGCGACGTGGAGACGGTGGGTGAGCCGATGCTCGCCGACCGGCGTCTGCCGTTGATCAGCGCCACCGGTTCCTGCCGCATGGGCAGGCGCGTGGCGGAAGTTGTGGGCGCGCGATTGGGCCGCACACTGCTGGAACTCGGCGGCAACAACGGTGCGATCGTGATGGACGATGCCGATCCGGACCTTGTCCTGCGGGCGGTCCTGTTCGCGGCGGTGGGCACGGCCGGGCAGCGCTGCACCAGCTTGCGGCGGCTCTTTCTACAGCGCGGGATCGCCCGACGGTTGCAGCAGATGCTGGTGAAGGCATACGCGCAAGTGCGTATCGGCGATCCAATGGACGAGAACACGCTGATGGGTCCGCTGGTAAACCAGGGCGCTGTAGGGACAATGCTGAATGCGCTTGTGAAGGTCGAGGCGCAAGGCGGCCAGATCGTTTATGGCGGCCACGCGCTTCAGGGGTGCTTCGTCGAACCAACGATTGTCCGCTCTCCGGCCGGCATGCCGATGCTGGCCGAGGAGGTGTTCGCGCCCATCCTTCACCTGGTGGAGTTTGACACCCTGGACGAGGCCATCGCGCTGCACAACGACGTTCCGCAGGGCCTGTCGTCGGCCATCTTCACCACGAATCTGCGCTCGGCGGAAACCTTCCTCAGCGCGCGCGGCAGCGATTGCGGCATCGCCAACGTGAACATTGGAACCAGCGGAGCCGAGATCGGCGGCGCGTTCGGGGGAGAGAAGGATACGGGCGGCGGGCGCGAGTCGGGGAGCGACGCCTGGAAAGCGTATATGCGGCGGCAAACGGTCACCATCAACTATTCGGCGGACCTGCCCTTGGCGCAGGGCATTAAGTTTACCCTGTAGAGAGTGAGTATCTACACCAGCTTCGACATGATTATGGACTGCCGCGCCGGGAAGCCGGAGGGCTGGCTGCACTTGATCACCTACTTCACTCCCGCGTGCCGTTTGTTGCTGCGGCACTACGGCGGCGGCGAGGAGTCCTTCGCGGCGTTCCTCGCACTGCTGCGCGGCAAGGTGGCGTCGCTGGAGCCGGCGCCGGAGCGGCAACTGGTGGTATGGTTCCGGCCGTTGCTGCTGGAGGCGGCGGGCTATCCGAAGAAGCCGGGACTCGGCACGCTGGATCTGGAAATACTCACTACAGCGTTCGCCGATCTTACTTTGGTGGAGCGGCAGGTAGTGTGGTTCCAAACCATGCAGTACATCGACGCCGATACCGCCCGTATGGTGCGTGCCTCCGAGGAGACCGTGCATAAGCTGCGCGCGAAGGCGGCGGAGTTACTGCGCGCGAATGTGGACAACTGGTCGCTGACGCTGTTGAGCGAGAGCGGGGCGGAGTTGGGCGAGATGGCGCGGGGCGAGGTTCGCGAAGAGCCGGTCGCCTTCAACGACTACATCAACATCCTCGACGGGCGGCTCACCTGGGCCAACCGCGTCCCGGTGGAGCGGAGCCTGGCGGCTTCCTGGCACGAGGTGGATCATCTGTGCCGGATACGGGAGGCCGACGATGTGTTGCGCGCCGGGCCGCCGCTTACGCCCGAGCAGGCCGCTCCGTATTTCGCGCTGGCGGGAGTGACGCCGCCTAAGTCTTCGTTGTGGAAACGGCTGCTCGCGTCAAGGTAAGCTGAGTGAGTATGGCAAAATCGCAAACGACCGCAACCTACGACGATGTGAATCTCCTCCTGCGCCTTTACGATATGAGGCGCGAAGAGAAGCTGCGCAAGGCGCGCGCCTGGTTCTTCGCCAATTGCTACCCGAAGAGCCTGGAGGACCTGATGAAGAGTTGTCCACCCGGTTCGGACGAGAACAGCTACATGAGAATGGTGGTGAGCTACTGGGACATGACCGCCAGCTTCATCAAGGCCGGGGTTCTGAACAAGGAGTTGTTCTTTGAATCCAACCGGGAACTGCTGCTGGTGTGGGAGCGCGTGAAGCCGACCATTGCCGGCCTGCGGGAAACCTACAAAGACCCGCACGCGTACCACAACCTGGAGACGGTGGCGAGCGCCTACGCGGAATGGCTCAACGAGCGGTCACCGGGTTCCTACGAAGCGTTTGTGGCGGTAGTCACAAAGCCCCGCTGATCGCCTTCATGCCTCTCAATACGGATCTCGACGCGGTCTCGAGGCCATAGGCGCGGGAACTTCTCTCCCCACTCGATGATGACGAGGGCATCGCGATCGAGCAGTTCCTCGATACCGAGGGTGGCCACTTGCCGCTCGTGCTCGAGGCGGTAGAGGTCGATGTGGTAGACACGCACCGGTTCACCGTACTCGTGAATCAGAGTGAAGGTGGGACTGCTGACCTCATCCGGCGGGCAAGCGAGCCGGCCCCGGGCGATGCCTTTGACCAGCGTGGTCTTGCCCGCGCCGAGGTTCCCTTGCAGGAGCACGAGCCCGCGGGGGGGCAGCACATCTTTGGCGAGCCGTTCACCGAGCGCGATGGTCTCTTCTTCACTATTCGTTTTGTAGACGGGCACATTCCTCCATCGCCTCGGGAAGCGAGTGTATGAGATCGGTGGCGATGACGGACTTCTCTCCCAGCTTCGCGGCGGCCAGGTCACCGGCGCGGCCGTGCAGCCAGACGGCGGCGAGAACGGCGGCCTGATGATCCAGCGGGAACTGCGCCGCAAGTCCGGCGATCAGTCCGGTCAGAATGTCGCCTGACCCGCCGGTGGCCAAGGCGGGGCCTCCGGTGGGATTCACCCACACCTGTCCGTCCGGAAAAGCGGTGAGCGTGTTGCGCCCTTTCAACACCAGCGTCAGGCCGTGGTTGACCGCGTAGGAGCGTGCGACGCCGATGCGATCGCTTTGCACCTGGGCGGTGGTGACGCCGCACAGGCGGCTCATCTCACCCGGATGCGGAGTGAGGATCAAGCCGGACCGGTGCGGAATGAGCCAGCCGCACAGCGCGTTCAATCCATCGGCATCGACCACGATGGGCAGGCCGATTTCCGCAACCGCACGCCGCACCAGTTCCACCAAGGCCTGGTCCGTTCCGATGCCCGGACCGAGGGCCAGCAGCGACTTCCCTTCGGAGATCCTTTTCACCTGATCCCAGGAGCCCAGCGGTTCGGTCATGAGCTCGGGAACGGCCATCGTTCCGGAGCTGCAGACGGTGACCAGGCCCGCGCCGGCGCGAAGGGCCGCCAGGCCGGTCATGGACGCCGCGCCCGTCTTTCCGGCGGCTCCTCCTACGACAAGAACGTGCCCGAAGTCGCCTTTGTGGGCAGTGGGCAGTCGTTTCGTAAACAGGTGGGAAAAGTCCTCCGGGCCGGCCAGATGCAAGTTGGATTCGCAAAACTCATCGCGGGTCCCGATGGGGGCGATCTCCAGGAGTCCACAGGCGGATGCGTTCGGGTGGAGCACGTGGGCGGGCTGCGGCGCGGTGAATGTGACCGTGTGGTGCGCG
>JAENWC010000163.1 GCA_016650235.1 Terriglobia bacterium | reverse complement strand
CGGTCTGCAGGCCCGTTTCGACAAGCATCGCCGTATCGCCCGTTGGACCCTGCCCATCTGGCTCTACGTCAGCGTCACCGGCGTTGTGGTCTATTGGATGCTCTACCGGATGTAGCGCGAGACTGTGTTGGTTCAGCCTGAAATGGGGAGAGGGCGCTCGACGCGCCACCAAACCCCAGAGGAACACGAGGCTTGGGTTCGCGGCGGGTAGCTCCGTTTTTGCGCGTGTTCCTCAAGAGGGCCGCTTCCGATGTGCCGATTCAGGCGCGAACGCGTGAATTGGCCTGCTGCACGGGCAACGGGTGGCGGCGTGCAAGCGTGCTCAAGTAGGAGAACATAGCCAGGGCCGCGGCGACGTGCTTCCAAGGGTGCCCCCCCATGGTTGTTATCGCGGCGACCTGGTGATCATAACGGTCGAGGGTAAGGGCAAGCCCATAAAGCGCAATCATAGCGACGATGCCGGCCGTGCCCGAGTACCGTGGCGGGAACAGTATGAGAATCAGCGGCAAGGCAGCAACCGCGTAGAATTGAACGAGCGCATAAAGGCGGAGGTCGTCTGAAACTCTCCAGTACAGAACAGAAACTACTCCGGCCGCGAGCAACGGAAACAGCAGTAGCCTGCCGCCCCGCGAACTGATCCGCTCGCCAATAGTGGTTGCCAGAAGCGCCATGAAGACTAGCGCCATCGGAAGGCGGTCCCAGAAGAGCGTAGCGTCGTCAGGCCATGCATGGTAATAGCTCGAACCAACGGCGACAAGCGCCACCGTAATCAGGAGAATGCAGTAAGCGGTACGCTCCCATTCCTCGACAAACGCCGATCGAGAGCCAACCGCCCGCAAACCCCAGACTGCGACCAGCAGAAACGGGAGATTAGATACAACGTTCCAGAAGTTTGGCACGCCAAAGAGAGTACCTTGGCCGGCGAAATTGTGATAGTTCGGTAAAACTTCGTTTTGAGCCATTCGACCATGGAAAAACAAGAACGCGAGCGCCACGGCAGGAAGTCCGGCGATAAGTGCGACCCGCAAGCGATACCCGGCAACGTCCGGACGCGAATCACCCCGCGGGTGGTGAGGCATCACAATCGCACGCGATCCGCCGAGAGCGCAAACCTGAACAACGTCCTGGTCTCCTTGGACTCAACTGAAGCTATTGCTGTGGCCAGTATACACTCAGCCAATACACACAACAGGCACCTGCCGCTCCCGTTTCCAGTTACAATTCATTTCATGCCAAAAATCCTGAGTCACATCCTTTGGGCCGCCACGGCCGTGTTGGGCGCCTACGGGCTAGGCGCAATCGCGCTGAATCGCGGGGAGTCGATCAACAGCATCTGGCTGGTCACCGCCTCGGCCTGCGTCTACCTCATTGGGTTCCGTTTCTATGCCAAGTTCATCGCGGCGAAGGTGATGGCGCTGGACGACACGCGCGCCACCCCGTCTGAACGCCTCCGCGACGGCCACGACTTTGAGCCCACCAACAAGTGGATCGTCTTTGGGCACCACTTTGCCGCCATCGCCGGCCCCGGACCTTTGGTGGGCCCCACGCTCGCCGCGCAGTTCGGCTATCTGCCCGGGACGCTTTGGATCATTGTTGGCGCCGTGCTGGGCGGCTGCGTGCAGGACTTCGTCATCCTGTTCTGCTCGATCCGCCGCAACGGGAAATCGCTGGGACAGATGGCGCGCGAGGAGATCGGCAAGGTAGGCGGCTTCACGGCTTTGATCACCGTGCTGTTGATCATGATCATCCTGCTGGCTGTGGTGGCTCTGGTGGTGGTGAACGCGCTGAAGGGAAGCCCATGGGGCACCTTCACCATCGCGGCCACCATGCCGATTGCCGTCTTCATGGGTATCTATTTGCGCTATCTCCGCCCGGGCAAGGTGCTGGAAGTTTCCGTGCTCGGGTTCCTGCTGGTGATGGGCAGCATTTTCTTGGGCGAAGCAGTGGCGCATTCCAGCGCCTGGGCGCCGTGGTTCACCCTCAGCGGCATGGCGCTGGCGCTCTGCGTCATCGTCTATGGATTCTTCGCCAGCGCTCTACCGGTCTGGTTGTTGCTGGCCCCGCGCGATTACCTCAGTACTTTCGTCAAGCTCGGCGTGGTGCTGATGCTGGGCGTAGGAATTTTGTTCGTGCGCCCGGAATTACAGATGCCCGCGCTCACCCGCTTTGTGGATGGCACCGGGCCCATCTTCGCCGGCAAGGTGTTCCCCTTTTGCTTCATCACCATCGCCTGCGGCGCCATCAGCGGATTCCATTCTCTGATCTCGAGCGGCACCACGCCCAAAATGATCTCCAAGGAATGGCATGCCTGGCCGGTTGGCTATGGTTCCATGGCGCTGGAAAGTTTTGTCGCGATCATGGCGATGATTGCCGCTTGCGTGCTCGACCCCGGTGTCTTCTTCGCTGTCAACTCCCCGGCCGGGATCGTCGGCGCTACTCCGGATTTAGCCGCGGCCACTATTTCGAGTTGGGGTTTTCCTGTCGAGGCATCCACCATGGCTGCGCTGGCCAAAGACGTTGGCGAGGAATCTCTGTTCTACCGCACGGGCGGCGCACCCTCCCTCGCGCTTGGCATGGCCCACATTTTCGCGCAAAGCGGCGGTGGGCGCGCGATTCTCGGCTTCTGGTACCACTTTGCCATCATGTTCGAGGCGCTGTTTATCTTGACCATCATTGACGCGGGAACGCGTGTGGGGCGCTTCATGCTGCAGGACCTGCTGGGACACTTTCACCCCAAGCTGGGACAAACGGGCTGGATGCCCGGCGTGATTGGGGCCAGTGGAGCAGTGGTGCTCGCATGGGGATACTTTCTGATTCAGGGGGTACTGGATCCACTGGGCGGTATCAATTCGCTGTGGCCGCTGTTTGGCATCGCCAACCAATTGCTGGCAGCGATCGCTTTGTGCGTGGCCACCACTATCCTTGTCAAAATGCATCGTGCCCGCTATATGTGGATCACCTGTGTTCCGCTCGCCTGGCTCGTTGTCGTTTGTTACACCGCGGCGTGGCAGAAAATCTTCTCCGATCTTCCGCGCCTTGGTTTCCTCTCGCTTGCCGGACAGTTGCAGATGGCGCTGGATGCCGGGAAAGTTCCAGCGGCTCAGATCGTAGCCACGCAAGCACAAATCTTCAACAATCGTCTGGATGCGGCGGTGTGCGCCATCTTTCTGGTGCTCGTGACCACGATCCTCATCGATTCGCTACGCCTCTGGTACCGGATTCTGAGCGGGGCCGAAGAAGGCAAGTTGGTCGAGGCGCCCTATGTGCTGTCGCAATTGAGGGCGGAGGAAGTATGAACAATCTGCGAAAAATTGGACGCACGCTGCTAGCGCTGTTGCGGGAGCTGGGCGACGAAAACGCCTACGCGCGGCACTTAAAGACACATGGCCGCGAGCATTCCGCTGCTGCCTGGCGTCACTTTCAGGAAGAGCGCCTGGGCCGAAAGTACAAGAACGCCAAGTGCTGTTAACTTCCCGGCAGTGGGTTCAGCCACTCATCCCATTCCCTCGCCGGAACCGGCTGCTGGCGCCAGGGCGCTACATCAATTGGGTTGAAGACAACGGGACAAGTTTGGCGCTCGTAAGAGAGACCGTGAGCGACAGCAAGAAGAAAGCCGAGCGGAACGGTCAACTATTTTACCTTCGATGTCTTCCTAGGACGAGCCTCAAGACCCTGACGGCTAATCATATCTTAAGATTGGCTTCGACTACTTGTTTCCGGGTTCGATGACGCTGGCCTGCAGGAGCCTTGCATTGAGAAGCCGCTCGGCGTCGCGGCGGCCATGGAGGATTGCCACTACCTGCAACGGCTTGGTCTCAGGCCGGTAAACGATCACGTACGAATAGACTGGAAAAACCTTCACTGGCTGATCGGTCAAATCCTTGCGCCAATGGCCAACGCCAGGACTCCCCGACAGATAAACAATTTATTCACGAATGACGGATTCAACACGGTTGGCTGTCTCAAGACTGGCCTCCTTTTGGATGTACAGCCATATTTGAACAAGATCGAATGCCGCTTCCGGCGCAAGAATATAACGCCGCCTCATTCAGGCTGGGTCTTCAGATTGGCGAGGTGACTATCCAGTTGGTCCTCGGGGATACCTTCGCCGCGGTCAAGCTGTTCGATACCGCGCTGGATCTTCGCTTTAACGGTGTTCTTGTTTTCGAGCAGCCAGCGATCCTGCTCTTCCTGTGTGTCGAGAAGGCGCAACAGGGCTTCCTCGACTGTGGCGGCGCCCATCACCTGCTTCTGCCGTTGAATTCTAGCCTCCACTGAGGCATCTTGGATTTCAATGTTCATTGGTCATTCCTTTCGACCGTGTGCATGAATGGTCTCCCTCCATTCGGCGTATTCTTCGAGCATGGACCAAGCGGCGGTCCTAGCTCCTGTTTATGTGCCTTCAAGGCGCCTATGACATGGTCTCGGTT
>JAENWC010000162.1 GCA_016650235.1 Terriglobia bacterium | reverse complement strand
CATCACCCGGTTGAAGCCGAATACAAATTGAACGACCAGGAACCCGCCCAAGGCCCAGGCAGCCAGCAGGAAAAGAATCCCAGCGCCCCACCTGATGCGCTTCCGCACAGCAAACGCGGGCAGACCGAGCACTATAGCTATAAGAAGGTGCCCGTAGGTCCAAGGCCAGGTATAGCCAAAATCAAAACCCGCCAGTAAGTCTGTGAGCACTCAACCCATGAAAGCAGCACTCGCTGATCTACGTCAACACTAAATTGGCCCCCCACCCAGGTCGACCGGGCTTCACTGCTCGTTATCCCTGACTGTGCAAAGGGATATAATCCCTGCTATGTCACTCGCCGCCGGCTCATCCCTGGGTCCCTATGAAATTGTTGCGCCCATCGGCGCGGGAGGTATGGGCGAGGTCTACAAGGCCCGCGACACGCGCCTGGACCGCATCGTCGCCATAAAGGTTCTCCCGGCGAAATTTTCCGGGCGCGACGACCTCCGCCTTCGCTTCGAGCGCGAGGCGCGCATCATCTCCAGCCTCAACCATCCGCACATCTGCACGCTCCACGACGTAGGCACGCAGGACGGGGTCAGCTACCTCGTCATGGAATATCTCGAAGGAGAGACGCTGGCCGCCCGCCTCAAACGCGGTCCGCTGCCGGTGGAGGAGGCTCTTCCGCTCGCGATAGAGATTCTCGAAGCGCTCACGGAAGCCCATGGCCGCGACCTGATTCATCGCGACCTCAAGCCGGCCAACGTCATGCTTACACGCTCCGGGGTCAAGCTGCTGGACTTCGGCCTCGCCAAAGCGATGGGAACCGGCAAGGGCATTGGACCCGATGAGGCGACGCTCACCGCCGCCCTGAGTTCGGAAGGTACGTTCATGGGCACCTTGCAGTACATGGCGCCGGAACAACTGGAAGGCAAAGAGGCCGACGCGCGCAGCGACCTGTTCGCGTTCGGCTGCCTGCTTTATGAAATGGTCACGGGCAAGCGCGCCTTCAGCGGCGAGAGCCACGCCAGCGTAGTGGGCGCAATCATGACCGGAGAACCGCCGGCCATCACTTCACTTGTTCCTGTCGCCCCGCAGGCACTCGAGCGGCTCATCCGGCAGTGCATGCGCAAGAAGCCCGGCGAGCGTTTTCAGTCCGCCCACGACATCAAGGTGCAACTGGAATGGATTCGGCAGCCGCTGGAGGAAAAGGCCGCTCCGGCCAGAAGCCCTCGGGAAAGATGGATCTGGGCCGCCGCTGTCGTTGTGCTCGCCGCCGGACTGGCTGCCGCGATGGCGCTGCGTCCGGGGCCGCCTCCCGATCCGCCTCCCGTCAAAGTGGAGATCCAGCCGGAAGAAAGAGACACGGTGATCGCCAACGTGAGTGTTTCTCCCAAGGGAGATACCATTGCCTGGCGCGCCCTCAACATAACCGGGGACAAGCTGCTCGTGCGGTCGTTGGCCACAGGCGCTACGCGGGTCGTCGCCAATGAAGGAGGCGTCATCCGCGCCTGGTCCCCGGATGGCCAGTCCTTACTGTATACCGTTGGGGGCAAAATGAAACGGGTGGATTTGACAGGCGGCGGGGTCCAGATGGTCTGTAATTGCGTTGGCTGGGCCGACTGGAGCCTGGATGGGACCATTGTGCTCACTAGCCCACAAGGGCTTATGCGCACGAGCGCCTCAGGGGGCGCCCCAGTCCCTTTGCTCCAGTTGGACAAGGAGCGGGGCGAAGCGATGCAGCTCTTTCCTGTCAGTCTGCCGGATGGCAAACGGCTGCTGTACGGGTCTCGGGCAAGGAATAATGACCTGAGCGGGGTCTACGTGGCCTCGCTCGACGGAAGCACAAAACCGCGGCGCATCCATCCCACGACACAACGCTTCTGGTACATCCATCCCAACCGGCTTTTGATCCAGCACGGGGAAGGGCTTGCCGCTGTCCGCGTGGATGTCGACGGAGGCGGGCAACCTGCCGGCGAACCGGTGGTCGTCGCCCAGAGCATCGGTACCGGGACCCCCGGGGTTTCGTTTAGAAGCTCACAGGACGGCAAGGTGATCGCGATGCTGACCGGGGCTGGCCCTGTTGGAGCAGACATGTCCCTGGTGGACCGCTCCGGTAAACGATTGGCCGTGATCTCTCCCGGGACCGCGGGCGCGGCCGGCCATCCCGATTTCTCGCCGGACGGAAAACGTGTTGTTTTTGATCGAACCGAAGGCGGCGTCAACGGGGACATGTGGATCTACGATATTGCCAGGCAAGCTTCCTCTCGCCTGACCTTCGGGCCAGGACAGGATAACCCTGGTGTCTGGTCCGCTACCGGCGACCGAATCTTCTATTACTCCGGAAGAGACGCGAAAGCTTCGGGGATTTACGAGATCGCCTCGAACGGCGTGGGTACGGAGAAGCTCGTGGGCCTTACCGAGGCCCATCACCTTCATGTCTCTCCCGATGGAAAACTCCTCGCTTTCGAGAGAACCGCATCCTCCGGTGGAGGAGACCTTTGGACACTCCCGTTGACCGGCGGTGGAAAGGAGGCGCCGCTGCTGACTGGACATACGTACAGTCACCCGCGTATCTCGCCGGACTCGCGCCTGTTCAGCTATAGCTCACCCGAAACCGGCCGGCCGGAAATCTATATACAGACACTGCCCCCCGGCGGAGGCAAATGGCAGGTTTCCACCACCGGCGGCGGGGAACCCAAGTGGCGCTCCGACGGCAAGGAGATCTATTTCCTGGCCGGCAATCGTGTCATGGCCGCCGCCATCACCATTCGCGGTTCGGCGGTGGAGGTGGGGGAAGTGAAGGAGCTATTCCAAGTGCGCAAAGCTTCGGGCGCGGCGGGCCACTTCGCGGCCAGCCCCGATGGGAAGCTTTTTGCGATCAGCCTGATCAGCGACAGGGCGCAAGATCAGCCGATTACGATTCTGCTTAACTGGAAACTACCGTAAATCTATGTCACTCACAGCCGGTTCATCACTTGGTCCCTACGAGATTGTCGCGCCCATCGGAGCAGGCGGCATGGGCGAGGTCTACAAGGCTCGCGACACGCGCCTGGACCGCACCGTCGCCATAAAGGTTCTTCCGGCGAAATTTGCCGGGCGCGACGACCTTCGCCTCCGCTTCGAGCGCGAGGCCCGTATTATCTCCAGCCTCAACCATCCGCACATCTGCACGCTGTTCGATGTGGGCAACCAGGACGGGATCAGCTTCCTCGTCATGGAGTACCTGGAAGGGGAAACGCTCGCCGCACGCCTCAAACGCGGCCCGCTGCCGCTGGATGAGGCGCTCCCGTTCGCCATCCAGATTCTCGAAGCCCTCACCGAAGCCCACGGCCGCGACCTCATGCATCGCGACCTCAAACCCGCCAACGTCATGCTCACGCGCACCGGCGTCAAGCTGCTCGACTTCGGTCTGGCCAAAGCCATGGGCACCGGCAAGGGCATCGGACCTGATGAGGCCACACTCACCGCCGCGCTCAGCTCCGAAGGCACCTTCATGGGCACCTTGCAGTACATGGCCCCGGAACAGCTCGAAGGCAAGGAGGCCGACTCGCGCAGTGACCTGTTCGCCTTCGGCGCGCTGTTGTATGAAATGCTCACCGGAAAGCGCGCCTTCTCCGGCGAGAGTCATGCCAGCGTTGTTGGCGCGATCATGAGCGGTGAGCCACCCACCATCACCTCGCTGGTACCCATCACCCCGCCCGCGCTTGAGCGCTTGATCCGCCAGTGCATGCGCAAGAAACCCGGCGAACGATTTCAGTCTGCTCACGATATCAAAGTGCAACTGGAATGGATCAGCCAGCCCCTCGAGGAGAAAGTCGCCGCGCCAGTACGACGGTCGCGGGAGAAATGGGCCTGGGCCGCCGCCGCCCTGCTTGTCGCCGGACTCACAGCCTCCATCGCATTGCGCCCCGCGCCCCCGCCCGATCCACCTCCCGTCAAGGTCGAGGTCCAGCCGGAAGAACGAGACACCGTCTTCGTCCAAGTCAGCGTATCTCCCAATGGAGATGCCATCGCCTGGAACGCAAGAAACACCGCCGGTGACAAGCTGTTCATCCGCTCGCTCGCCACCGGTGGTACGCGCGTCATCGCCAATGAGGGAGGCGTCATCCGATCCTGGTCCCCCGATGGCCAATCCTTGGTTTATAGCACCGGGAGCAAGCTGAAGCGAGTGGACCTGACCGGCGGCGGGGTCCAAACCGTTTGCGATTTCCCCAACCGGACCGGGGCCGACTGGGGCTCCGATGGAACCATCATCCTCGGCTCTCGTGGTCCTCTCCTGCGCGTTTCTGCCTCGGGCGGCACACCTGCTCCTCTCCTCGAATTGGATAAGGAGCGCGGCGAATCAACTCAGAACTACCCCGTCCTCCTCCCCGATGGCAAAAGAGTGCTCTACGTCTCCCAGGGAAAAAGCAATGACGTAAGCGGCGTCTATCTCGCCTCGCTCGATGGCAGTGCAAAGCCGCGGCGAATCCACCCGTCGAGGGGCCTCTTCTGGTACTTCCACCCCAACCGACTTTTCATCCGGCATGGGGAAGGTGTGGCCGTGGTCCGCGTCGATATCGACGGGGACGGCGGGCCAACAGGTGAACCGCTGCTGATCGCTCAGAGCGTAAGCACCGCCCAATCTGCGTTCTCCGGTTCCCGTGACGGAAAGGTGATTGCCGTATTGAGTGGATCCGGCGGTCCCGGAGCTGATCTATCCCTGCTGGACCGCTCCGGCAAACCATTATCGATCGTCTCCCCCGCCGCGGCGGGCTACGCCAGTCATCCCGATTTTTCTCCCGACGGCAAACGCCTGCTTTTTGATCGCACCCAATCCGGCGCAAATGATGATATGTGGAGTTACGATATTGCCAGGCAATCCTCCACACGCCTGACCTTTGGCCCAGGACAGGATAGTCCCGGCATGTGGTCGGCAAACGGAGACCGCATCTTCTATTACTCGCAGAAGCAAAACCAAGGCACAGGAATTTATGAGATCGCCTCCAATGGTGTGGGGACTGAGAAACTCGTAGCCCCCTTGGAAGCCCACCACTCGCACGCCGCCCCCGACGGCCGGTTGCTCGCCTTCGAAAGAACCCCAAGCAGTGGAGGAGGAGACTTGTGGACTCTACCCCTGTCCGGCGGCGCCAAGCCCGAGCCTCTACTGACCGGCCAGACCTATGCGCACCCCGCATCTCACCCGATTCTCAGTTGTTCAGCTACACCTCGCTCGAAACCGGCCGACAGGAAATCTATATCCAGACCCTCCCGCCCGGCGGCGGCAAATGGGCCGTTTCCACAGGCGGCGGCCGGGAATCCAAATGGCGCGCCGACGGCAAGGAACTCTATTTCCTCTCGGGGAACAGCGTCATGGCCGCCGCCATTACCCGGCGCGGAAAAGCCGTGGAAGTGGGAGAGGTGAAGGAGCTGTTTCGGATTCGCATGGGAGCCGGCGCTGCCGGGCACTATGCCGTCAGCCCCGACGGCAAGTTCTTCGCACTCGGCCTGGTGAGTGACCGCGCACAGGACCAGCCCATCACGCTTCTGCTCAACTGGAAGCTGCCGCCTCTCAAATGAGCTTGAACCGAAACGCAGCAAAAGGGATGAAGGAGAGGGTCATTGCCGTACCAATACCTGCTCGATACGCATGTCTTGTATGGTTGGCTCGCCAGCCCGGCAAGTTGCAGCGAGCTATACCCAAATCCTCAGACATTTGGAGCGGGGCGGCCAGGAAGTCGCGATGAGTTGCTCCCGCCGCCAAGGGCCGTCCCGGCCCTCGAAGACACGCGAGCAACAGCGGCCCGCTTCGCCGGAACGATCTCCGTTTTGCGGGCTGACACTGAGGAGGAGATTAGGCCATCTTGCATCGGACCATTCTCCCCCCCATTCTCCCCCCCTGGCGAACCTCGACCCGCTGACGTACAATGACGGCATCAAGCGCGGCCGAACTGTCTTTTTTGTTTTTTCGATATTGGCGACATTTTCCGCATCTTTGCCGGGCGCCTTTATTCCGGCAGGCTCCATGCTGGAAGCGCGCCTCGTCACTCCCACCGGAACCCGCATTTCTAAAATTGGAGACCGCGTGGAAGCGGTGCTAATGGCGCCCATTGCCATTGATGCAGTTGTGCTGCTACCGGCCGGAGTAAAGCTGGAAGGAATCATCAGCCACGTCAAGCGTCTCGGCCTGAGCTTCCGCAATGCCACCGCGTCCATCGAGTACAGTTTTCACAGCCTGCATCTGCCTGGCGGCAAGCCCGGCGACAATGTTCCGTTGCAGACGCAACTCATACTGGTGGACACGGCCAAGGAATATGTAAATGACGCGGGCCGTGTGATCGGCATCTCGCCCATCACCAACTTGTCCAGCAGCGTGGCCACCTACGCTTGGCGGTTGCTGCTTGTGGAGCCCGTGGTCGCGGGGCCCGTCTGGCTCTCAAAGTTCATCTTCGCGCGCGCGCCGGACCCAGAGATTCATTTCCCTGCTGGAACCGAACTACTATTGCGCCTCACCGCTGACCTGCACCTGCCGGAAAACTTGCAGCCATCCGCCCCGGTGCGGACTCTCGGCAGCGGTCTGGCCGGCCATCTGGAACAGGCCATGCTGACGATCCCGCATCAAGCTGCTTATCAATCCGGCCTCCCTTCCGATCTCATCAACCTCGTGCTGGTGGGCCGGCCTGAGCAACTGGCGCGCGCCTTTGCCGCTGCCGGCTGGAGCAAAACGGATCGCAAGTCGGCACGCTCCTTGTTCCGCACCTACTTCTCCATCGTCGAGCGCCGCGGTTATCGCAGCGCTCCGATGAATACATTCACCCTCGATGGCCAGCAGGCCGACCTCTCCTATCAAAAGAGCCTCAATAGCTTCAGCAAACGCCACCACCTGCGCATTTGGCGCAGACCCGGCATGCTGCCGGGGCCTGAAATGGCCGGGTTGGATGTTTGGGTCAGCGCCGCCACTGAGGATGTCGGCATCGGCTTCAAAGCCGGACAAGCCAAGTTCAAGCACATCATCGATCCGCATATCGATAATGAACGCTCCAAGGTGGTGAATGATCTGGTCTTCACAGGCTGCGTGGACGCCGTTGCCATGCTGGAGCGCACCCTGCCGTCTCTGAATGAAAACCCGGATGTCCCCATCACCGACGGCAGATTGGCCGTGGTTCAGCTCAACGATTGCCTGGAGCCTCGCGGCGTCTCACCACCTGCGCCCAAGGCCGGACCGAAGTTTGAACGCCTGCTGGCCAGTATGCGCGATGACTTTATCCGCTCCAACTTTTTGTACCTCGGATACAACGCCACACGGCTCGGGTCTGTGATGAAGCACTGGATCAAACGGCCTTCCGCCGCCTCCCCGCGCGGTCACAAACTCGCCCTGCAACACCATGAATGGCTGGATGTCAACGCGACGCCGCCGGACTCGGTTGTAGAATAACCATATGAAACTTAAAGCGCACAGGGCCGCGGAGCGCGGCTCCAATCAGGAGAGGAACTTCGACTTATGCCGCGCGGAGCAGGCTCCGTGCGTGAGTTCGTCAAGAGCGGGAGAGGCTCCGGACCGCCGGAGTTTCTTAAAGACTGGTGCGTTGGCGTTGCAAGCCGGCTTTCCGGCCATCGTTCACGGGCAGACTGCCCAACCCATTAAGGTGGGGCTGGTGGGCTGCGGAGGCCGTGGCACCGGAGCCGCCGCTCAGGCGCTCAAGGCCGACGACTATGCTGAGCTCACCGCCGTCGCCGACGTTTATCAGGACCGCATCGACAATTGCCTCGAGCGGTTGGGCCGAGCGGTTGGTCCCAAGGTCAAGGTTGAAAAGCAGCACCAGTATGCCGGCCTCGACGCGTTTCAGAAGTTGATCGAGAGTGGTGTCGATGTGGTGCTGCTGGCCACGCCTCCCGGCTTCCGCCCGCTCCACTTGCGCGCGGCCATTGAAGCCGGTAAGCATGTTTTTTGCGAGAAGCCCATCGCCGTGGACGCCCCCGGCGTGCGCAGCGTCATCGAGACAGCCGCGCTGGCCAAGCAGAAGAACGTGTCGCTGGTATCGGGTTTCTGCTGGCGCTACAGCAACTATATCCGCGCCACTTTTGATCAAGTGGAATCCGGCACTATCGGCGACATTGTCGCCTACTATGCCACCTACTACACCAATCCGGTGAAACCAATGCCGCCCGCCAGTAGCAGGCCCGCGGGTATGAGCGACATCGAATGGCAGATCAGCAACTGGTACAACTTCTCCTGGCTGTCGGGTGACGGCTTGGTGGAACAGGCCGTCCATAGCGTGGATAAGGTGGGCTGGGCGATGAAGGACGCTGATCCGTTGAGCTGCGTGGCCGTGGGAGGCCGCCAGATCCCCGCCGAGGGCGGCAACATCTTCGATCATTTCGAGGTCAACTATCTTTATCCGAATGGCGTCCGCGCCTTCCTCGGCTGCCGCCAGACGGAGCAGTGCTACAACGAGAACTCGGATTACATTCTGGGGACCAAGGGCCAGGTTACGATCGGCCGCGGCCCCATGCCGCGCATCACTGGCGAGAAGACGTGGGCTTTTGAAGGCGCCAAGAACGATATGTACCAGGCCGAGCACGACGCGCTTTTCGCTTCCATCCGGCAAGGCAAGCCGCTCAACGACGGCGCATGGATGGCGCACAGTACGATGCTCGGCATCATGGGCCGCATGGCGGCCTACACCGGGCAGCAGATCACCTGGGAGCAGGCCATGCAGTCGCAACAGCGGCTGGGTCCGGAGAAGATCACCTGGGACATGACCTTCGAGCCCACGCCGTTGCCCCGGCCTGGCGTCACGCAGTTTCTCTGATGGGCAGCCCCGCGCAACAGCCGGCCA
This sequence comes from Terriglobia bacterium, assembly GCA_016650235.1. Classification (GTDB taxonomy): domain Bacteria; phylum Acidobacteriota; class Terriglobia; order Bryobacterales; family Bryobacteraceae; genus VFZE01. The sequence continues at coordinate 2,393 of JAENWC010000162.1, read as the reverse complement.
CCGCCCCGGGACAAGTTCCATTTTCCGAACTGTTCACTGGTGTGCCGTCCCATTCAAACATTGGCAACCGCTCCCTTACGGTCGCTGTAATCACTAGAAGCCTAATGCTGATCGCACCCCTGTTTTCCGCCTGGCCAGTCTGGGCCGCGGTCGACTTCGTGCGGCAAGTGAAGCCGCTGCTCGAAACTGCCTGCCTCGATTGCCACGGCGAAAAGAAATCCAATGGCGGCCTGCAACTGCACACGCGCAAGCATCTGTTTGAAGGAGCATTCAAGGGCCGCGTGCTGGTTCCCGGCAAGCCTGACCAGAGCCTGCTCTATACACTGACCCTGCTTCGCTCCGGTGTCGCGCGCGCCATGCCGCCCGGCGGGCCCGCCTTGACCGGAGAAGAGAAGCAGTTGCTCCGGCAATGGATCCTCGAAGGGGCAGTCTGGCCGGAAGAGATCATGCTTGGTCCGCCGAAAACGAATTTCAAAGATGATCTGGAACTGACGCGCGAACTGCATCGCCGCATCACCGCCATCCCCGTGCCTCATCACATGGAGCCTTATAAGGAGACCATTCCCGGCTCCTCCGTCACCTTTGCAATGGTTCCCATCCCGGGCGGGGAGTTCACTATGGGCACGCCTGATTCCGAACCGGGCCATCGCAAGGACGAATCTCCACAGCACAAGATGAAGATAGAGCCGTTCTGGATGGGCAAGCATGAGGTGAGCTGGGATGAGTATCGCCTGTTCATGTATGCGAAAAATGGTGTGGACCCGGCCGTGGACGCTGTCAGCCGGCCCACACGCGCCTATGTCGAGATGAGCTTCGGCATGGGCATCAACGGATTTCCCGCCATCAGCATGACGCATCATGCCGCGAATAAGTACGCCGAGTGGCTCAGCGCGAGAACCGGGCAGTTTTTCCGCCTTCCTACGGAAGCCGAGTGGGAGTACGCCTGCCGCGCTGGTTCCGAGGCTGCCTATTCATTTGGGAGCGAGGCATCGAGGATCGGCGAGTATGCCTGGTACGGCGAGAACTCAAACGGAAAATACCAGCAAGTGGGAGCGAAAAAACCCAATGCCTGGGGACTTCACGACATGCATGGCAACGTGATGGAGTGGACTCTGGACCAGTATGCCCAGTATGCGCCGGACACCTCCGCACGCCCCCTTCTGGACTGGGTGCGTTCCACCAAGCCTTATCCGCACGTGGCGCGCGGCGGTTCCTGGAACGATGACCAGAAGCGGTTGCGGTGCGGCGCGCGCGCGGCCTCGGACCAATCCTGGAAAATGCAGGACCCGCAGTTACCCAAGAGCATCTGGTATCACACCGACGCGCAATGGCTCGGCTTCCGCCTGGTGCGTCCCTTGCGGACGCCTTCGGCTGAGCAGATGCAGGAGTACTGGAATAACAAGGTGGAGAAGGAGTAGCTAAACTAGACCCATATGTACAAGCTCGCATTACTCACACTGCTGGCCTTCCGCGCTCTTCCGGCGCAGGACTTCTCAGACTACAAGGTGGAAAAGGTGGCCGGCGGGTATGTGTTCACCGAGGGCCCGGTCTGGTCCCGCGAGGGATTTCTGCTGTACAGCGATGTGCCCAACCAGCGCATCTGGAAGCTGGCGCCTGGCGCAAAGCCCGCCGTCTTTCGTGAGAACTCAGGCCACACCAACGGCAATACCTTTGACGCAAAGGGCAACCTCTACTCGTGCGAGGGCGGCGCGCGCCGCGTGACGCGCACCGACAAGAAAGGCGTCATTGAAACCATCGCCGACAATTGGGGGGGCAAGAAGCTGAACGCACCTAATGATATCGTCGTGAGCAAGAACGGGCATGTCTACTTTACCGACCCGGCCTTTGGCGCGCAGGCCGATGGCCGTGAACTGGATTTTTACGGCGTCTTTCACGTGCCTCCCAAAGGTCCAATGGAACTGGTGGCCAAGCCCTCCGGCCGGCCCAACGGCATTGCCATTTCCCCCGATGGCAAGACGCTCTATGTGGCCAACTCGGATGAGCGCAACATCCGCGCCTATGATCTGGACAGCAGGGGCAAGACCACCAATGAGCGAGTGGTGATCTCCGATATCGATGGCCCGCCGGATGGGATTCGCGTGGATGAGAAAGGCAACCTGTGGATTACGTGCAACACGGTCGCCATCTATACCAGTGCCGGGAAGCTCCTGCACAAAATTACCATCGGCGAGACACCCGCCAACTGCACTTTTGGCGATCCGGACTTCATGACGCTCTACATCACCGCGCGTACTTCGGTCTATCGCGTGCGGCTGAACGTGAAGGGCGCGGTGCAGTATTAGTGTGGCCACCAGGCGCAAAGGACAAAGCCGGCGGTATCCGCAGCGCCCCATCCTCGGCGTGGGCGCGCTGATCTTCCGCCGCGACACTAT
>JAENWC010000161.1 GCA_016650235.1 Terriglobia bacterium | reverse complement strand
CCACTCCAGCCACTTCCCGCATGTTCGGATCGGAGGTGTCCTTGCTGCCCTGCTTGAACAGCGGAGAGCCTTTCTCACCCGGGGCCGGGGTTTGCGAAGCCAGCGGCAAAGCAATCACTACGCAAAGACTCAAAAGCAACGTCCACTTCATCAGGGTCATCGTTTTTCTCCTTCCACCGGTGCTGCCTGGAGCAGAAACGACAGCTCGGCGTTCTCCTCGCCGGCCAGTGTGACCGGCTTTTGTTCGCTCTGGAAGCCCACGGCGCTCACAACTACATTATAGCTGGCAGGCCCGGCCGCCACGCGCAATACAAACTCCCCTCGGGCGTCGGTCAGTGTTTTCCACTCCTGTTTCTTCTTGCCGGATTCGGTGGAGGAAACCACTACAGATGCTCCGCGCAAGGCAAATCCAGGCTCCCGGAAAACACTGCCGGAAAGCAATGTCTTTGCTTCGGTTTTCTTTTCCTTGGCCTCGGCCAGCGGCATCGCCAGGAACAGGCAGACCAGGAGAACAGAGAAGCGCCCCCTCGGCAACGGCCCGCAAAACGGAACTCGTCCCGGCGCGATAGTTGGCTGTTGCCCGGGTGTATCGAGGGCCGGGACGGCCCTTTGCGGGCTAGTAATCATCGTCGTCGTCGTCCTCGTCCTCATCTTCGTCCTTGTCATCTTCCTCATCATCATCGTCCAGGAAGTCGTCCTCGTCCTCTTCCTCGAGGTCTTCTTCCGGCTGTATTTCGAGCGGGTTGAGTCCGGCTACATGCAAGCTGGCGCCGCACTCATCGCAGCTCAGAAGGTCGCCTTCATCCAGCTCATCTTCCTCAAAATCCAAATTCCCGTCGCACTTTGGACAGTTGAGCATTATAAACCCTCCAAGAATGATTTCTTGTATTGCTAACACCTTTATACACAAATCACTGCCGGTTGCAAAAGCGTCCTCTCTACTTCTTGGCCATCTTCCGTCTGGTGGTTGGCGGCACCACCCCTTGCAGCCGCAGATAGGTGAACATCTGGCTGCGGTGGGTCAACTCATGTTCGTTGGTGAACAGCAGCATCTCCAGGCGTGTAATCGGCTGCCCGTCGAACCGTTTCATCATCCCCGCGTAGAAGCTCTCCGGCTGTGCGGCAAGCGCGCCGCAATCGGCTTCCACAGCCTTGTTTAATTCCGAAGCCAGATCCGCCGGCGCCAGCGTCTCGGGCAGGGCGGGGAAGTAGCGCTTCATTTTCTCGCGCGCATCGGGCGCGGTCAGGTCGTTCTCACCGTTGAGCAGCATGCCTGCCAAGCCGCGTCCGGCAAAGAGGATGTGCCGCGCCAATTCCTCAAACGTCATCAGGTCCGGCGAGGCGCGGAACTGCATCTGTCCTTGCGGCATATCCAAGACTGCCTGCGCGACGTCAGCCCGCATCGCCTTCCAGGACTCCAGCACATGATCGATTCGTACCATCAGTTTCATTCTTACCACATCGGAGCCAGAGGCGGCAGGCACAATGCGGAACGCCTGAGGCAGGGTTGCGTGCGGCGCTGCAAGGCACATGATTTAGAATGACATCAGGGTGGCTACTTGCACATTTGCGGAAGCGCGAGCGCTTGTGTTGTCGAAGGTATTGCTGGAAGTGGTGGCATCGCGCCAACCGCGTGTGGAGAGCGTGGCGCTGGCCGAGGCCGACGGCCGCGTGCTGGCCGCCGGCATTCTGGCTGAGCGCGACTACCCACCTTTGGCGCGGTCCATCCGGGATGGCTATGGCGTGCGGGCCAAAGACCTTCAAGGCGCCCTGCCTGGTGAGTTGGAGGTGATCGGGGAGGTGGCCGCGGGGGGCTACTTCACGGGAACCGTAGGCGCAGGGCAATGCGTCGAGATCATGACCGGCGCTCCCGTCCCGGCCGGGGTGGACGCGGTGGTGATGGTGGAATACACAATGCGCGAAGGCGCGCGCATGTGGACGGACAAGTCCCCGCAGCCGGGCGACTTTATCAATCCACGAGCCGCTGAGGTCAAGGCGGGCGCCACGGTGTTGCGGGCGGGGCGGCGGCTCGGATTTGCCGAGATCGCCATGGCGGCCACGGTAGGCTGCACCGAAGTGCCTGTGTTTCGCAAGCCGCGTGTGGCGATCCTGTCCACGGGCGATGAGGTGGTGCCGGTAGAGCAGACGCCGGAACCGAACCAGGTGCGCAACTCGAACGCATGGTCGCTGGCGGTGCAGGTGAAGCGGGCCGGAGGCGAGCCGCACATGCTCCCTGTGGCGCGCGACACCTATGCGGATACGCTGCGGCTCGTGGAACAGGGATTGCAACACGACCTGCTGCTGCTTTCCGGCGGTGTGTCGGCGGGCAAGTATGACGTTGTGGAGCGCGTCCTGGCCGATTGCGGGGCGGAGTTTTTCTTTGACCGTGTGCTGATACAGCCCGGCCAGCCGGTGGTGTTCGGACGCGCGAGGGACAAGTTCTTCTTCGGCCTGCCGGGCAACCCGGCTTCGACGATGGTGACCTTCGAGCTGTTCGGCAAAGCCGCGGTGGAACTGTTGTCCGGCCAGAGCGAGAGCCCGCTCATCACACCGTTTGCTCAGTTGACGCATGACTTCCACCACAGGAAAGGACTCACCGGCTTTCTTCCGGCGCTGCTCAGCGAGGATTGCCAGAAAGTAACGCACGTGCGGTGGCAGGGATCGAGCGACGTCCCCGCGCTCTCGCATGCCAATGCGTTTCTGGTGGCCGGCGCGGACCGCGAAGAATGGAAGGCCGGGGATTGGATACAGGTTTTGCTCCGATGAAAAAGAAACTCTCCCATTACGATGCAGCCGGCCAGGCGCGCATGGTGGATGTATCGGCCAAGCCGGCCGGCAAGCGCACGGCGCGGGCGCACGCCTTTGTGCGCATACGGCCATCGGTCCTGAAGCGGCTGCCGGACAATCCGAAGGGCGATCCGTTGGAGGTGGCGCGCATTGCCGGAGTGATGGCGGCGAAACGAACCGCGGAACTGATTCCGCTCTGCCATCCGCTGCCGCTGAGCCACGTCGATGTGGATGTGACGGTGGAGAGCAAAGGGGTACGCATCGTATCCACCGCCAGCACTACCGCGCAGACCGGGGTGGAGATGGAAGCGATGACGGCGGCGGCCGTGGCCGCGCTTACCGTTTACGATATGACCAAGGCGCTGGATAAGGGCATCGAGATCACAGACCTCTATTTGCTGGAGAAGACGGGCGGCAAAAGCGGGGACTTCCATAGAAGCAGGGGCAAGAGTTGATGCGCTGCGCGGTGTTGACCATTAGCGACTCCTGTCATCAAGGGCTGCGTGAGGATGCGTCGGGCCCGGCCGTGCGTGCGCGTCTGGAGGCCAAGGGTTTTCGCGTTACGGTCACCGTTGTGTTGCCCGACGAGAAGGCTCTCATTGCCGGGCGTCTGCTCGAACTGTGCGGGTCAGGCGAAGTGGATGCGGTGTTCACTACCGGGGGCACGGGCGTGGCTTTGCGCGATGTGACCCCCGAGGCGACGCGCGAGGTGGTGGAGCGCGAGATTCCAGGCCTTGCGGAGAAGATGCGCGCCGATGGCATGAAGATCACGCCGCTCGCGGCGCTCTCGCGCGGGGTGGCCGGAGTGCGCGGCAAGGTGTTGCTGGTGAATCTGCCGGGCTCGCCTAAAGGCGCGGCGGAATCTCTGGATGCTATCTTGGATTTAGTGCCGCACATAATTCAACTGCTCAACGGCAACACGGGTCATTCATGATGCAACGCCGCACGTTTCTCCCTCTATTGGCCACTGCCGGTCTCGCCCAGGAGGAGGCTGACAAGAAAGTGTTCTCAACCACGGTCAACGTAGTTGTGGCGCCGGTGACGGTGACTGACAAGGATGGCCGCCACGTAAGCGGGCTGGAGGGTAAGGACTTCACGCTGTTCGACAATGAGAAGTCGCAGGATATCCGCGTCGATGTCAGCTTTATTCCGATCTCGATGGTGGTGGCCGTGCAGTCCAACGATTCGGTGGAGGTGATTCTACCGGCGATCAAGAAGATCGGACCGTTGATTGAGGGACTTGTGATCGGCACGCAGGGTGAAGCGGCGATTCTGGCCTTTGACCACCGCCTGCGCGTCATGCAGCAGTTCACGGGCGACGGGCGGCTATTGACCGCGGCGCTGGCCAAGATCAATGCCGGCAGCAGCACCAGCGCGATGATCGATTCTGTGTTTGAAGCGACGCGCATGCTGCGGCGGCGGCCGCAGTCGCACCGTAAGATCCTGCTGCTGATTACCGAATCAAGAGATGGCGGAAGCGAGGGGCGACTGCGCGAGGCCCTGCTGGAAGCGCAGATCCACAACGTCATTGTCTATACCATCAATATCAACCGTGCGCTGGGGATGTTCACCAAGAAGATGCCCGTTCCACGGCCCGATCCGTTCCCGGTGGGGGCGCGTCCCGTCCCGGGCGGTGCGCCGATGACGCCGGGAACCACCGAAGCCCTGACCGGTTATCGGGGGCAGTCCGCCAACTTCGTCCCGGTGTTTATCGAGATCTTCAAGCAGGCCAAGGGGCTGTTCGTCGACAATCCGGCCGAGGTGATGACCCAGTACACAGGCGGCCGCGAATTCAGCTTCATCAATCAGAAGTCCCTCGAGGAAGCCATGAGTAAGCTGGGCGAGGAACTGCACAGCCAGTACCTGCTCAGCTACACGCCGAACAATTTGCAGCAGGGCGGCTGGCACGACATTCGAGTGGACGTGGCCAAGAACGCACTGGAGGTGCGTACGCGGCGCGGATACTGGATGGCTTCAGTGCCGCGGTAGCGTCCCTACCAGTAGAGTTTCAGGGCCACCTGCATCTGCCGCCATTCGTTTGCCTGGTTGGTCACCACGCCGAAGTTGTTGGCATTGATGTTGGTGGAGCCGGTTCCAAAGATCACCCGGTTGAACATGTTGAAGGCCTCGCCGCGTATGTCGATGCGGCGGGTTTCCCCGAGGCCAAAGGATTTGCCGAGGCTGATGTTCTCGTTCATGAACGGGAAGCTGCGCACCTTCGGGTTGTAACGTGTGGCATTGCCGAAGTTGACCGGTTGTTGCGCCGGGGGAAATGCCGTGATGTCCAGGAACCGGTCCACAGCAGGGTCAAACTCGCTGCCTTTGAGCGGCGCGCGCCAATTCTCGTAGCCGCTCACCTGGGGACGGGTAGCTCCGTTGAAAATGTTGAGCGGATTGTTGCGGGCAAGCGAAATAGGGAAGCCGCTGGCGTAGGTCATAATGCCGCTGATGCGCCAGCCGCCGAGCACGGCATTAGCAACGCCGCCGCT
>JAENWC010000160.1 GCA_016650235.1 Terriglobia bacterium | reverse complement strand
CGCCATCGATGCCGCCGGGGCGGCCGGAAAGATCAATGGTGACGCCACTCGAAAGCAGGATGGAGTTGAAGGTGAGGTACAACTCGCCTTTGCCCTTCACTTTGCCGGGGCGTTCGGCTTTCGTCACCGAACCCATGACATAGGTGCCGGCGGGGATCACGATCCGATTGCGTACAGCAACGGGAACCATGGTCTGGAGATAGATTGTGTCGCCGGGGGCTGCGCTCTTCGTGCTGATGGAACTCATCAGAGTAAGTGGCACGCGGGTGCCGGCCTTCAGGATATAGCTCCCGTCGCTGCCTTCATTGCCGGCCGGCGGTTCGTTGTCCGCGGGGAGTACAAGCTTTCGCTCCTGCGCTTGCCCCACCAAACAAACAGTAAGCACGCAAAGGACTGCAATCTTCATTCGATTCGCTCCCTTTCTTCCATCCTAACCCCTGTTTGGCGGAGAAGTCGCGGGGGGTCTGAGGAGCCAACTGCTTCCGCGGCGCCGCATGGCGTCGATTTCCAGATCGCCGGCGGATAGCGTTGCCGCCAACACGATGAAGCCGCTCCCGGCCCACGCCTTTCGACGTCAGCAACAGCACCGCCAATAGCGTGATCCGCTGCATCAGAGTCATGGGCGTATTGGTCGCTTGTGCGATGAACAGCCACCATGGTCAGGTGTAAACTCTTGCAAAACCAGGGGCGCGGCCGCGGCTGCGCCCCTTTTTCATTTCCAAGTGACAAAATAGAGTCTTCATGAGCGAACCCGTCTTCCTAATCGCCAGCGGTGATCTGCGTCTCTCCGCGAATCAGAAATGTTGGCCGGCGCAACAGAGCGCCGAGGCGGCAGTCACCGCGGCAATCGAAAGTTTTGGCCGGACCGTCCAGCGCGGGCACGCCTTCGATCCCGCCAAGGGCCACGGCTTCATCGACAGCCAGAAGCGCGGCATGGAGGTGTTCCGCCACCTCCCGCCCCAGGCCCCGTTAGTTGTTGTGGAGGCCGTTTGGCAGTACAGCCATCACCTGCTGCACGGGCTCTACACTCATCAAGGCCCTATCCTCACCGTGGCCAACTGGAGCGGGCAATGGCCGGGGCTCGTGGGCATGCTGAACCTGAACGGCTCGCTTACCAAGGCAGGAATCCAGTACGACACGCTCTGGAGCGCGGACTTCCAGGACAGCTTCTTCCGGTCCAACCTGAAGCGCTGGTTGCAGGGTGAGGCAGTGTTGCAGGATACCAGCCATGTGCGCGCGCTCGAAACTCTGCAACTGCCGTCCGAGGCGCGAGACATTGGCAATCAAATCGCCCACACCCTCCGCCGCGATAAAGCGATTCTCGGCGTGTTCGATGAAGGCTGCATGGGCATGTACAACGCCATCATCCCGGACGAGCTGCTCCATCCCACCGGCATCTTCAAGGAGCGCCTGAGCCAATCCGCCTTGATTGCGGCGATGCGGGAAGTCTCCGATAATGAAGCGTCCGCGGTGCGAACTTGGCTCGATGCGCGCGGCATGCGCTTCCGCACCGGCCCCAATCCGGAAACCGATCTGACTGGCGATCAGATCCTGTCACAGTGCAAGATGTATATTGCCGCCTTGCGAATCGCCGGCGAGTTCGGCTGCGACGCCATCGGGATTCAATACCAGCAGGGATTGAAGGATCTGTGCCCGGCATCGGACCTCGCCGAAGGCCTGCTGAACAACGTCGACAGGCCGCCGGTCGCAGCCGCCGGCAACGGCCGCGTCCTCTACGAAGGGGAAGCCCTGCCGCACTTCAACGAAGTGGACGAATGCGCCGGCCTCGATGGACTGGTCACCTACCGCGTTTGGCGCAAGCTCGGATTCGATCCCGAAAACACCCTGCACGACCTGCGCTACGGCGAGGACTACAACGGCCAGTTCGTCTGGGTCTTCGAGATCAGTGGAGCCGCTCCGCCGCAACATTTCATCGGCGGATACGCCGGCACGGTCAGTGAACGCCAGCCGCCCATGTACTTCCGCCTGGGTGGAGGCTCTGTGAAAGGCGTCAGTAAACCAGGCGAGATCGTATGGAGCCGCGTCTTCATCGCCGGCGGAAAACTCTGCGCGGATCTGGGCCGCGCCAAAGTAGTGGAACTTCCCCAGGAGGAAACCGAGCGCCGCTGGCAGGCTACCACCCCGCAGTGGCCCATCATGCACGCCGTCACATACGGAGTCTCCCGCGACCAGATGATGGCCCGCCACAAGGCCAATCATATTCAAGTCGCCTACGCCCCCGATGCTTCCGGAGCGCAACGGGCATTAGCCGCCAAGGCCGCCGCGTTCCAGGCCATGGGGTTGGAGGTAAGTATCTGCGGCTCGGAAACAGGACTTGAATCCAATGTCGGATAATTACGTTTACGTAAGGGATCTTTGTGAGCAGGCACGCGTTCCGCAAAACGGAATCTTGAGTCAGACCCTGCATGACGACGGAAAAACCAAAGTGATTCTGTTCGGATTTGCGCCGGGGCAGGAACTCTCGGCTCACACGGCGCCGTTCCCCGCCATCCTGACCTTCCTAAAGGGAGAGGCTGCTCTGCATCTGGGGACGGAAGAGCGGGAAGCCGTCGCGGGAACCTTCGTCTACATGGCGCCGTACTTGGAGCACGGCGTGAAAGCCAGGACCGATGTGGTGATGCTCCTTACGATCATCAAAAATTCTGTTCCTGTCCCGGGAGCCTGACGACGGACTCGGTGTAGCACGCAACAGCCGGCTATCGCGCAGTGCGTTATACTGCAAGATCCATATTCAAAAACCAGGGAGAAAACTCTTGCGAGTAGGAATCATCGGCACGGGAGCCATTTCCAACCTTCATGCGAAGGTGTATCGAAACATCGGCTATGAAGTGGTTTGCTGCACCGACATCTTTGCCGAAGCCGGCCAGAAATTCGCCGATCAAAACGGCTGCGAGTTCGTGAAGACCTATCAGGAGGTCTGCAACCACCCCAAAATCGATTACGTGGACGTTTGCACTTTCCCCAATTTCCGCCTCGAACCAGTGTTGGCCTGCGCCGCATCGAAGAAGCACATACAGGTGCAAAAACCCATCGCTACCAACCTCGCCACCGCGCGCGCCATGATCGACACCGCCCGCAAGGCCGGCATCATTCTTGGCGTGGTGAGCCAGCACCGCTTCGATGATTCCAGCCGGTTCCTGATCAAAGCCATCACCGAAGGACGGCTCGGCAAGATCCTGCAAGCCGACGCCTATGTGAAGTGGTACCGCTCGCCGGAATATTATTCGCGGCCCATCAAGGGAAGCTGGGATGTGGAGGGCGGCGGCGCGCTGATCAATCAGGCCGTGCATCAGGTGGACGTGTTGTCCTGGCTGATCGGACCCGTCAAGGAAGTGTTCGGCTACTGGCAACTGGGCGCCATGCACAAGATACAGTCCGAGGACGTCATCACGGCCATGCTGCGCTACGCCAATGGAGCCCAGGGCGTCATCCAGGCATCGACAGCCTTCTGGCCTGGATACTCGGAACGCATCGAGATTCACGGCGCCAAGGGAACAGCCATGCTGACCGGCGACAAGCTCACCACCTGGGACGTGCGCGACGATGCCGGTGAACCCGCGCCGGTGGAGTCCCTGTCGCAGTCCGGCGCATCGGATCCGATGGCGATTCCGCTCACTCCTATCGAGAGGCAGTTCCAGGATTTCGGCGGCGCCATCGCTTCCGGCAAGCAGCCGCTCGTGAGCGGAGAGGAAGGCTACCGCGCATTGGAACTTGTGCTCTCCGTATATGAATCGTGCCGTACCGGCCAAAAGGTTTCCATTGGATGAGCTGGAAGCTGCGCCTACCAGCTTCGAGCGCTAATCTCGGACCCGGCTTTGACGCCCTGGGCCTCGCCCTCAGCGTCTATTTGCGGTGCCGCTTCCGCGTCGCTCCTCAGTTGAAGATCACCGTGCGCGGCCGTGACGCCGCCTCCATTTCCAGCGGCCCGGACAACCTGATCTGGGAGACAGCTTCCACTGTGGCGCGCGATCATGGCGAATCACTCCAACCAATCGAGCTCGACATCGACAACGACATCCCGCTCGGCAAGGGCATGGGATCGAGCGCGGCCGCGCTGACGGCGGGCGTGATCATTGCCGACAAGCTGCTCGGCCTGCACTGGAAGCCGCAGCGCATTATCGATGAGGCCTCGCGGCTGGAAGGCCATCCGGACAATGTGGCCGCCTGTGTACTCGGCTCCATTGTCGCCAGCGCCACCGGTGCAGGCGGAGTCACGCATGCGGTGAGCCTGACCTTGCCGGAGCGCTACAACATTGCCGTGGTGGTGCCTGACTTTGTGCTGCCGACCACGCACTCGCGATCCGTGCTGCCGGAGACTTATTCGCGCCAGGATGCGATCTTCAATATTCAAAGAGCCGCGCTGTTGGTGGCGGCGCTGGCCACCGGGACCACGAGCGCGTTTCCGGCCGCGCTGGAAGACCGGTTGCATCAGCGATTCCGCGCGCCGCTGGTGCCCGGCCTCGAAGAGATTCTGCGTCTGCGCGCCCCCGGACTGCTGGGATGCACGCTGAGCGGAGCCGGCCCGTCCGTGCTGGTGTTTCACGAGCGCGGCTCCGAACAGGTGAGTGATTTGGTCCGCCAGATCTTCGCGTTGCACAACCGGCAATCGGAGATTATTTGCAATAGCGTTGCTGCGGAAGGTTACCTGCTGGAGGAAGATTAACATGATGTGGCGCACGCACTCGTGCGTGCCGCGCCGAGACTCCTCTCGACGGTTGCCGATGTTTGGATGAGAACTCTTTCCTGCTCCACCAACTTCGCAGGTATGGCTCCGCATCGCCGGAGGTTGCCGCACATCTACCCGGAAGGAGCAGCCCTGTTCCTCACCTGGCACTTGCACGGTAGCGTGCCCGCTTCCTTATTTCCGCCGCCCGGCCCACTGTCGCATGGGCAAGCGTTTATGTGCCTCGACCGGCAACTGGACACCCTGCGCCATGGACCCCTGTACCTGCGACGGCCCGATATCGCGAGCATCGTGGTGGACTCGATCCGCAAAGGCGTGGAGTTGTGCCAGTACGAACTCATTGCTTACGTGGTCATGGCAAACCATGTGCACCTGCTGATTTGGCCTCGGATTGCCCCGGATCGCCTCCTGAAATCACTCAAAGGCGCGACTGCGCGGGAGGCCAACCGGGTGCTCGGACGGACCGGGGAGCCCTTTTGGCAAAAGGAATCGTATGATCACTGTGTGCGGAATCCGAGTGAGTTCGAGAAGATTCGAACGTACATCGAAACCAATCCCGTGCAGGCTGGATTGGTTCAGAGCCCGCAGGACTATCCATGGTCCTCGGCAGGCGTCGAGAAAAGTCTCGACGCGGCACGCACGAGTGCGTGCGCCACATATAAGATTAGGTTAGCGCTTATAGGCCTCCCGGCCTGTCTCAAGGAGGACGAAGCCCCATGGATGTAGGAGCAAAGACGCTTGCCGCAATGGCCCTGCCACTGCACGATTTGGCGGCTTCCCCGGATTCGCCCCGGCGTTTTCCGGATGGCGGGCAATACCGTTTCGAGATTCCCTCCACCGAGGGGCCGCGCGCGCTTGCGGCGGTTTTGGAAGAAGCGGACAAGCGCAAAGTCCCCGTCCACCGCGTCTCGCAGGGAAGCGGCATCATGCTGATGACCGATGACGAGATCCGCGAGATGCTGGCCATCGGACACAAACACAAGATGGAGGTGAACCTGTTCATCGGGCCGCGCGCCACCTTTGACATCGGCGCGCAAGCTTACTCACCAGCCGGCAAGAGCCTGGGCCTGAGCCTGCGTGGAGCCGATCAACTGCAGTTCGCCCTCCGCGATCTCAACCGCGGCGTCGAGTTGGGACTGCGCAGCGTGCTGGTCTCGAACATCGGAAGCCTGTGGGTGATCGGCCAAATGCGCAAGAATGGCGAACTGCCCACGGATCTCGTGATGAAGACCTCCGTAATGATGGCGCCGGCCAACCCAGCCAGCGCGCGCCTCCTGGAGGATCTCGGCGCGAACACGATCAACATCCCATCCGACCTCACCCTGCCGCAGATCGCCGCCATCCGCGCCGCCATCTCCGTGCCCATCGACTTCTATGTCGAGGCCCCCGACAACATCGGCGGATTCATCCGCCATTTCGAGATACCGGACCTGATTCGAGTAGCAGCACCCGTCTATCTGAAGCTGGGCCTGCGAAACTCCCCTGACATCTACCCGTGCGGCACACACATAGAGGCCACAGCCTTGGCGCTCAGCCGCGAGCGGGTAAGGCGCGCGCAGATCGCAATGGAGATCATCGCTCGCTATTGCCCGCATGCGGTGATGTCGCCGCTGGGAGCCAAAGACCTGGGCATCCCCGCTGATCCGCGGCCGTGAATTGCCGCGTGCCAGTTTCGACTTTTTCGCTACAATCCCAGCGCCGCATGGACGGCCTGAACGGAACAACCACAATCGTCCGCAGGAAGGCATTGAGCGGATCAGGTTGGAGAACCAGGACGGGACGTGTGCCTGCCTGTTCAGATCCGCGGACTGGATCCAGAGCCGCAAGCCAAATTTCGCCCCGGATCACACCCTGTCCGCTTCATCGAGGATTCGATGGTAGTCGAAAATGCCCTCTTCCGCCAGAGCGGCATCTTCGGCGGCCAACTGTTCGTAGGTTCGAGCGAGCAAAGGATCGTGGAGTATGCGTTTCAGCCGTTCTGCCTCCAGGTACTTCGAGAGCACGTCGGCTACCACGTCGGCTTTGTTGCGGCCCTGTTCCGCGGAGAGTGTGGCCAGCGCGGCGTCGACTTCGTCTCTAACTTGCAGCGAAATTGTTTTCATCGACCATGCCTCGGCCCATGGCGTCATGCTACCAGATGCCAGGCTGGCTGACCAATTCCCGTCAACTGGTGGCCCGTTCGCTTCCCACGCGCAAAGCAGCGGACTTGATCGGGCGGATCACACTCAACCTCGATCAATGCGGGGGCGGCCTTGCATCCGCGGCATACGTGTCCTCGTCTCCACGCGATTGTTAGCCGCCAACCCGGATGAGTGCGCCAGCCGTCACACCATTGAGCGCGTCAAGAATCCGAGGAACCAGAGGTCTAAGCTCCTTGACACGGTTGGTTTTCGCCAGCACAACGACCACGCCGATACCTGTCGCCCGAAGGTTCTGTTGAAATTCGAGATTCTGGTCCACGGTGAGCAGAACCTCGAACCGTTCCGCGACCATCAGACGCAACAACTCACCATTGCGCTTCAAGGACCACCCCATGTCGACGACGTGGCGCACGTCGTGCCCTACCAGATCCCACTTCAGTGGACGCGGAACGCACTCATCGAGCAGGAGCAGCATGAGCTTCGGTTATCTCACGGGCAAGTTCGAGTGCCCCGACCGCTTGCTCCCGGCTGACCGATGGAAAACTGTCAAGAAATTCGTCCAGCGAATCTCCCGCTGCAAGATGGTCGTAGAGGGATTTCACGGGCACTCGCGTTCCCACAAAGACCGGTGTACCGCCGAGAATCTCCGGATCGCTGTGAACGATGGTGGAAGTATTTGGCATTGCTCGTCCCCTACCTTCGAGTATACGCCCGGCTGTCTCTGTTGTGTGGTGAACCGCACGCTCGTGAACCTCTCGTATCGAACCCTGCGAAAGCGGTCATAGCGCGTAAAGGGCGCTCGTCGCGCCACCTGGATGGAAGCCGCCTCCAGGGGTATGCACGGTTCTCAGACGCACACTGAATGAGAACGGACCATGGATACCGGGCACGCGACAACATGCAAGACACCGTCTACCTTTTCGGTTCGCTCGCCAGGGGAGAGGCCGGTCCGGACAGTGACTACGACATCATGGTCGTGGTGCCCGGCGACTCTCCGCCGGAACGGCTGCGGAGCCGGCTCGCCTATCGGGCCTTACGAGGGACTGGCGCGGCAGCCGGCGTTTTGGTCTGGGCTAAGCGTTGTCGCATCGTGGCCGCCTACTGTGATTCGGGAAGGAATGTTGCTCTATGGCCAGTGATCCCGAGTTGGTCTCGGAGACAAGGGCTTGGTTCTTTGGACGACCGTTCGAAGTTCCGCTGCCCCGGTGAACCCTGTGAGTCGGCGCCTGGAGCCGGCGCCTGGATATGGGGACTGTAATTCCGGGCGCGAGTCAGCCCAGGGCTGTGTATCAATTTATCCCGCATTTCTCACAGGTTGGCGAGCCGATGTGGCGCACGCACTCGTGCGTGCCGTGTCGAGACTCTTCTCGACACCTCACCGGGAGCAAACACTACGTCGTCACCAAGCGTCGCCCAAGAGTGGCGACGCGGCACGCAGGGTGCGTGCGCCGAAATGCGGGTTAACCCTGTCTCAAAATGCGTGGCCGGTCAACAATGAAAAGTGTCCCCCGCTGCCGCCCTTTCCCAACCGCGCGCAGAGCAAGCGGATCTGCCGGCCCGGCACAGTTATTTCGTGAACTTTTTTCAATCTGCGCGATGCGTTGCATCGAAGCATCCACCCGCGAAGCGCGAGGATTCGTTAGCCGAACTTCGTCACAACCACTCGCTACGAAACATGGCGCGGAAACCGCGCGTTGATTCGACAGAAGTTGCCGAGCCGCGGCGCGTAAGTAAGCGGTCCGGTGCCGAATTTCGGTTAGGGGTTAGCCGCAGGCAACAGTCCGAAAATACCCTGTAAGTACTGTACGTACTGCCTTAAAGGATTCCCCTAAATACCATTGACAGCACCTAGATCACCTCCTTACACTTGGGCTGTCGTGCTTCAGATCCGGTTATGGTTGAGGAGACCATACCCTTGTGAGATTTTGAGTAACCCGTTTCCGGCGAACCACGCCGCTAGTTCTTTCTCAAGCATCGAGTTTCCCCAATAGCCCCAGTTCAAATGCGCGCTGTAGTCTTGGAGGACTATTAATATGTTCATATCCCGTAAGCTAACGTTTTCCGCCGTTTCCATTTTGGCCCTTTCCGCCCTAGGCCTTTTCCTGCAAGGCGCAAAGACCGAGCGCGTCGTCAACCGCTGGGCCTCCTCCGGATCCATGAGCACAGCCCGAAGCGCGGCCTGCTCCGCGCTGCTGCCTGACGGCCGCGTGATGGTGACCGGCGGCCGGGACGCGGGCAACGAGCTGAGCACGGCGGAATTCTACAACACCTACGGGGCTTTCTCCGAGGCGCCGATGATGTCGATTCCGCGCGCCGACCACGCCTGCGTGGCGCTGGCCGACGGAACCATCCTGGTAGCCGGAGGAACCTCGGGCCGCGGGACAACGAACTCGGCCGAACTCTTTGACCCCGCCACCAACTCCTGGAGCGTCGTCGACGGCATGACCTCGGCGCGCGCTGGAGCCACCTTCACCCGGCTGGCCGATGGTCGCGTGTTATTCACCGGCGGCGAAGCCTCCGGCGTTCCCCTATCGACATTGGAAATCTACGACCCTGCCGCCCGGCAGTTCTCGAACGTGTCCTCGGTCCTCTCCTCCCCACGCAAGGACCACGCCGCGGCAATGCTGCGCGACGGCCGCATCCTGATCGCCGGTGGAACCGATGGCAACATCGCCCTCGATACGGCCGACCTGTTCGACCCGTCGACGAATTCCGTCCACGGTTTCGGCAAGATGACAACCGCCCGTGACGGCCTTTCGGCCACCCTGCTGGCCAACGGTCTGGTCATACTGGCTGGCGGATCAGACGGGAAGAAGGACCTGTCGAGCACGGACCTGTTCAATCCTTTCGAGGAAACGTTCGCCCCAGGCCCGTCGATGGACTTCGCCCGGCGCGACCATCAGGCACTGCTGATCCCGCGCAACAACACAGTGATGATGGTAGGCGGCACGGCCAAAGGCGAGCCGCTGGTTTCGGCCGAAAGGTTTATCTGGTGGGACAACAACCACCAGGGCCGCTTCACGCGCCTGGAAGACATGACGACCGCCCTTAGCCAAGCCACGGCGGCAGTGACCGAATCCGGAGTAGTGGTGCTGGCAGGCGGCAAGACGCGCAGCGGAGCCCTGTCGGCCTCGGCCAACGCAACAGCGAACACGTGGATACAGACGGACAAGCCGGACTACCAGCCAGGCAATTCGGTGTATCTGAGCGGTGGACTATTCGCGGCTAACGACAACATCACGGTGACGATCACTGTGCAGTATGCGGGGACGACCACGTATGTGCCCGTAGGGCAGGCTACGACATTTTCCGTAGATGTCAATGGTGTCTTTAGCGGAAAGAAGATTTATGACGTGGTTGAGGCGGACTTGGGTGCGACATTCCATGTGATTGCGATGGGGAGTTCCGGGGCTACTGCATCGACGACGTTTACGGATGCCCGTAACTGGACTCTAACGTTCGCAGGCACTGGTAGCGGTTCGGTGGTTATCACCCCGAGCACAGGCACAATTAACGCACCTATCTCATGCGGCGGTACCGGCTCGAACGCAACCTCGCAGACCGTTACGGGCACCTGCAGCCCCAATATCACGACTTCTGGCCACGTGGCCACCGTGACGTTCAATGCAAGCGCCGCCGGCGGATCGACCTTCGCGGGCTGGACCGCTCAGGTCGATCTCAGTGGTCCCTCGACGTGTTCTGGCACGACCAACCCTTGCTCTGCCGTGTTGGGCCCCAGTGCGGCGCTGACAGTCACCTTCAACGGGTTGCTGACGACTTCCCTATCAGTCGCCCCGGCCAGTGGAACCTACGGCGGGACCGCCGCCTTGTCCGCTACATTGACTTCAGGCGTGACGCCGGTGAACGGAAAGACAATCAATTTCACGCTGAACGGAAGCCCTGCCGGGAGCGCGGTCACCAATGCCTCCGGTGTTGCATCCATTGCAGCCGCCAGCCTCAGCGGGATTAATGCCGGCACGTATCCAGGCGGGGCCGGAACCGGAGTCGGGGCTAGTTTTGCAGGCGACGCCAGCTTCGCCCTGAGTAGCGATACGGACAGCCTGACAGTGAACAAGGCGCCTTTGACCATCACCGCCAACAACCGGACCAAGACCTACGGTGATGCGGTCGTCTTTGCCGGAACCGAGTTCACCGCGGGCGCGATGGTGGCCGGGGACTCCGTGACAAGCGTAACCTTGACGAGCGCGGGAGCGGCTGCCACTGCCACCGTCGCGGGCTCGACCTACCCAATCGTGGCTAGTGCCGCGGTCGGCGTGCGCCTGGACAACTACCTCATCAGCTATG
>JAENWC010000159.1 GCA_016650235.1 Terriglobia bacterium | reverse complement strand
TGTGGCGTTGGGTCGCAGCTCTGGCGCTGGCGGGCGCGTTGTTTGTGCCCAATGCCGCGTGGCGCTACGTCGGCGCAAAGTCCGACATCGCCGCCCGCCGGGTTTCTCCGAAGGATGCTTTCGGTGCGTTGAACCGCGACATCGCGGCGACGCTCCGCGCGTCCCAGCCCGAAGGCGAGATCGTCATGCTCGCGAGCCCGAATGGTTCCGTCGGAATCGGCTACTACGGGCGCTTCAAGACACTGGGCACGCTGTATTGGGAGAATAACGACGGTCTCCAGTCCGCCGCCGCCATCCTCGGCGCGCGCGACGAGCGGGAGGCGGCGAGCCTTCTCCGCGCCCATCGGGTCACTCACATCGCGATCGTGTCGGACGAGAACTTCATCGGGCAGTACTATCAGCTGCTTCATCCCGGCGCCCCGATCGAGGAGATCAAGAAATGCTTCGGCCTGCGACTGCTGGTGGACAAACAGGTCCCGCAGTGGCTGCAGATGATTCCGTATAAGATCCCTGACGATTTAAAGTCCCTGAACGTCACCGTGATGCTGTTCAAGGTGAACTTTAAACAGAACCTGGCGGAGGCGACCGGCAAACTGAACGCGCTCATCGGCGGCGTCGACGGCATCGTGCGGCGGCCGCCAGCCTAGCTCGCGCAGCTTCGGCGCGGGGAACTAAACACGCTCAGGCACGACGTAGGGGGCGCGATAGGAGCGGGTGAGCATCGCATCCGCCTCTTTGTCGTTTACGAAGCGCACCGCGTCCGGATCAAAGCGCAACTCGCGCTTCAGCCGGTGCGAGATGTTGCCCAGGTGGCACAGGGCCGTGGAAAGAAACGTCTCCTCAATTTCAGCGTGCAGCAGCTTAGGATCGCGTGCGCGAACGGCGTCGGCAAAGTTGGCGAAGTGGTCCAGATTCCGGGGCGATTCCACCTCGGGCTCCAGCGTCTTGTTGCGGCCCAGCTTGATCTGGAACTGCCCGTCGGCCTTCATGTGCATATGGCCCTTGGAGCCGAAGAAATCCCACGACATCGGCTCCGCCGTATAGAGGCCGCGCAGTTGGGCGTTGATGATGGAGCCATTGGCAAACGTCCAGGTCACGTTCTGTGTGTTGGGCGTTTGGGCCTGATCCTGATACCCGAACCGTCCGCCTGTGGAGCGCACGGACACCGGCAGCTTCTGCCGCATGCCCCAGCGCAGAATGTCGATCAGGTGGATGCCGTTGTTACCGAGCTCGCCATTGCCGAAATCCCAGAACCAGTGCCAGTTATAGTGAACTAAGTTCTCATGATAGGGCTGCAGGGGCGCTGGTCCCAGCCACTGATTCCAGTTCAAGTTAGCGGGCGGCTCCTTGACCGGCTTGAATCCGATCGAATCCCGGTTGCCGGGGAAGAAAAAGTTGCCCTGATAAATGTCGCCGATCACGCCCGCGTGGAGCAACTCCACTGCCTTCCGGAACCGCCCCCACCAACGCCGCTGGGTCCCGCCGGCGGCCACGCGCTTATACTTCCGCGCGGCCTCCACCAGCTTGCGGCCCTCGAAAATATTGTGCGAGACCGGCTTCTCGACATACACATCCTTACCCGCCTGCATCGCCCAAATGCCGGCGAGCGCATGCCAATGATTCGTCGTGGCCACGGTGACGGCGTCGATGGACTTATCATCAAACACGCGACGCATGTCGGATTCGATGATCGGCCGCTTCCCCGTCTGTTGAAAGACCACTTGCGAGGCGGCCTCGGCGCGTGCGCCGTCGACCTCCACCAAGGCGGCAATCTCGACGTTTGCGACCGGCAGAATCTCCTTGATATGCGCCGAGCCGCGCGAGCCAACACCAACAATGGCGAGGCGCAGGCGGTCATTGGCTCCGGCCCAGGATTGGGCGGCGGACGAAGCGGCGAGAAGGAAGGAACGGCGGTTATAGTCAGACATGGATAACAGCATTCTACTCCAAGTGCACAGATTCGGCGCGGCTGGTCCTGTGAATGCCTGTGAATGGGTTTGTACAGCAGGTTGGCAGCATCACCGGAAAGGTGGCGGACCCATATTGTTTCGGGCGCGACAGGCGGCGGAAACCATATCCAGGTCACCAACGGGATGCAGTGGACGCACCGCCTTCCACACGAGGTGCGCGATTGGGGCAGAACGAGTAGCGCGGCCCGAGCCGCGTGATCCAGTTCAATCCGCGCGTCGATTTCTGAGCTTGGCGGGCCTCCATGTACAATAGGACACTATGGAGCTTAAAGGAAAAAAAGTGGCCGTTCTGGTCGACAACGTTTACCAGGAGATGGAGGTTTGGTACCCGCTCTATCGCCTCAAGGAGGCGGGCGCGGAAGTTGTGACCGTGGGCGCCACCGCCGGGGCTACCTACACGAGCAAGTTGGGCTATCCGTGTGTGTGCGAGAAAAGTTATGACCAGGTGAGCGCGGCCGACTTTGACGGGGTTGTCATCCCCGGCGGCTATGCTCCCGATCACATTCGCAGGTACGCCAAGGCCAATCAACTGGTAGCCGACTTCAACCAACAGGGCAAGCTGGTGTCGGCCATATGCCACGCCGGCTGGGTGCTGTGCTCGGCGCATGGGATGCTGAAGGGGCGCCGGGCCACTTCATTCTTCGCCATCAAGGACGATATGGTGAATGCCGGAGCCAAATGGGAAGACGCTGAAGTGGTGGTGGACAAGAACCTGGTAACTTCACGCAAGCCTAACGATCTGCCGGCCTTTTGCCGCGCCGTGATCGCCGTGCTGCGGGGACAAACCGCATGAGACATGCGCTCCTCTTAGTGCTCGCATCCAGCGCCATTTGGGGCCAGCCGGGGGTCACGCGGGAGAACTGGCCGCATTACGGCGGCACATACCAGTCCTTGCGCCACTCCGCTCTGAACCAGATCAATGCCTCGAACGTTAAGAAGTTGACTCCGGTGTGGACGTTCCAAACCGGCGATACCGACGGCGGTTTGCAGTCGACTCCGCTGGTCATTGACGGCGTGATGTACATTTCCACGGCACACAATTGGGTGTACGCGGTGAATGCGGCCACGGGTCGCCAGATCTGGAAGTACACCTACCCATTGCCAAAAGGTTTCACCATCTTTTACGGACCGCATTCGCGCGGGGTGGCCATCGGCCACGGCATGGTCTACATGGGCACACTCGACAATCACGTGGTGGCCATTGACCAGAAGACCGGGCGCGAGGTGTGGAACGTGACGGTGGAGGACTCCACTCAATGCGGCTGCAACATCACTGCCGCCCCGCTCCTGGTGAAGGACAAAGTGATGGTAGGAGTGACCGGCGGCGACTCGGCGCACCGCGGCTACATCAACGCATTTGATGCCAGGTCGGGGAGAAAGCTCTGGCAGTTCTGGACCATCCCCGGGCCCGGGGAAAAGGGAAATGAGACCTGGTCCGGCGATAGCTGGAAATATGGCGGCGGTTCCACTTGGATGACCGGATCCTACGACGCCGAGTTGAACCTCACCTATTGGAGCGTAGGGAATCCAGCGGCCGATTTCTATGGCGCCAGCCGCATGGGTGACAACCTGTACACCGACAGCGTGGTGGCGCTGGATGTGGATACCGGGAAATTGAAATGGTACTTCCAGCAGATCCCACACGATGTTTGGGATTTTGATACGGCCTACGAGAACATTCTGCTGGATCTTCCTGTGAACGGCACCCCGCGCAAGCTTCTACTCAACGTGAATAAAGGCGGCTTCACTTTCGTGAATGATCGTGTGACCGGCGAGTTTGTGGCCGGTTATCCGATTGTGAAGAACATCACCTGGATCAAAGGTGTGGATGCAAAGGGCAAATTAGTGGGGCGCAACGAGCCCGAGGTAGGTAAGTCGAAGACCCTGTGCCCCAGCATCGGCGGAGGACGCAGTTGGAATCAAGCTTCGTATTCGCCGCGGACCAAGTGGCTCTACACCACCGCTATAGAGTGGTGCCAGGATGTGACGTCTGTTCCGGAGGAGCCCAAAGAGGGGCAGGTTTTCTTTGGCGGCGTGTTCCAGGTGGTGCATCCCAAGGACGGGCCCGCGCACGGGCATCTGGACGCGCTGGATCCAATCACGGGAAAGGTGCATTGGAGTTATAAATCCAAATATCCGCTGCTCGCATCCGTGCTCAGCACCGACGGCGGGTTAGTGTTCAGCGGAGATCCGGAGGGCGACTTCTTCGCGCTGGACGCGAAGTCTGGACAGAGGCTGTGGAGTTACCAAACCGGGAGCGGGCATCGCGGCTCCTCGGTAGCCTATGCCGTGAACGGCCGCCAGTTTGTGGCGACGCCTTCGGGATGGGGTTCGGCGGTGATGGGGTTGATCAATTCGCTGTGGCCAGAGACCGAGCGTTTCCAGGGCGGATCCGCGGTACACGCCTTCGCATTGCCGGAGGAGGGACGATGAAGCAGCGTTTAAGTTCGGTCGCGCGGCGAGCGCCCTTTGCGCCAACGGTGCTCATTCTTCTATTGCCGCTGCTGAGTCTGGCGGCCGATCCGGCGGAGGGGGCCAAGATCTTCCGCCAAAGTTGCTCGGTGGGTTATTGCCACGGATCGGGCGGCACGGCGGGACGGGCGCCCAAGCTGATCGGGCGTGTCTACCAGCATGAGTTCGTGATGAAGGTAACCCGCGACGGAATTCCGAACACCGGCATGCCGGGTTGGAAGGAGCGTCTGAAACCGGCGGAACTGGACGCCGTTGTCGCGTATGTGGTGCGGATCTCGGGTGGCGTATTACCGGCCGGCGCCCCGGCCAGCGCCGCCGGCGCAGCCACAGCCGTGGCCGCTGTCGAGATGTCGAAAGAGGCGCAGCTCGGCAAGGCTCTGTTCTTCGACGCGGTCCGAGGGACGCGGTGCTCCACTTGCCATGCGCTGGAGGGTATGGGAACACCAGCGGGACCGAATCTGGCTGCAGCCTTCTACGATGGGAAGGCGATGCGCGAGGGCAAGCCCGCCACGGTGCGGCAAGCCCGTACACCGGGTGGAGACAGCTTCCCTTCTCTGGTAGTGGAACAGACCGATGCCACAATGAAGATTTACGATCTCACTCTGCCGCCACCGGTCCTGCGAACTTTCGTCAAAGGCCAGGTGAGTTTCTCCGGAGGGTCGGATTGGCGTCATGCCAAGTCGGTCAGCCATTACAGCGATGCGGAGATGGGCCTGATTGAGGCGTACCTGCGCTGGGCCGCTTCGCATTAGCTCCATGAACAACGGAAAGGCGATCTTCGTCGCCGGCCTCCGCAAAAGCTACGCCGATTTTGAAGCCGTGCGCGGCATCGAATTCAGCGTGGAGACCGGCGAAGTGTTCGGGCTGCTGGGACCCAACGGCGCGGGCAAGACCACCACGGTAGAGATCCTGGAAGGCCTGCGCGAGCGCACCAGCGGAGAGGTGACGGTGCTCGGTTTTGATCCAAGCTTACAAGTGCAGGCGCTGAAAGATCGGATCGGGGTGTGCCTGCAGGCCACCAACCTCCCCGACAAGATCACGGTGCGCGAAGCACTGGAGCTGTTTGCGTCCTTCTACTCGAAGAAAACGGATGGAGGCGTCCTTCTCAAGCGGCTGCAATTATGGGACAAGCGCAACAGTTTCTACTCGGCCCTTTCCGGCGGCCAGAAGCAGCGGCTGGCGCTGGCGATGGCCCTGATCAACGATCCGCAACTGGTGTTTCTGGATGAGCCGACCACGGGACTGGATCCGCAGGCGCGGCTGGAGATACACCGGCTCATTGAAGAGTTCCGCGCGGAAAAGCGGACGCTGCTGCTCACCACACACTACATTGAAGAAGCGGAGCGATTGTGCGACCGGGTGGCCATTATCGATGAGGGCCGTATTATCGCCATCGGCACGCCGCGCGAGATCCGCAGCCAGACGGTGGGCCACAGCCACGTGGAGATCGTGTGCACCTATCCTATTCCTGAAGTGGAAATTCCCGAAGGATTACGCGCCGGTAAGGTGGTGATCAGCGAGGACCGGCTCTCGATGACGGTGAACTCGTCTCATCCGGCCAAAACCGTGGTGGAGCTGGTGAAGTGGGTGGATCAGCATGCCCTGGAGTTGGCCGACATTCATTTGAAGCGTCCGACGCTGGAAGACGCGTTCATCGAGTTGACCGGGAAAACGTTGCGCGAGTAAGCAAATCATGAACAGCTATCTGGCCCTCATACAGATCAATCTCCGGCTGGCCATGCGCGAGAAGAACGTTCTGTTTTTTAATTACATCTTTCCGCTCATCTTTCTCTTCGGCTTTGGACAGTTCATCGGGTCACGGTCACCCGCGGCAATGACGCGGATTGTTTCTATGGTGCTGGTCATCGGGATTCTGGGCAGCGGGTTGTTTGGAGCCGGCATCCGCACTGTGGTGGAGCGGGAAACCGGTGTGCTGCGCCGTTATAAGGTAGCCCCCATAACACCTACTCCGATTCTGGTGGCCTCCATCATCACCGGTTGGCTTCTGTATCTTCCCTCGGCCGTGTTGATTATCGTGCTGAGCAACGTGGTCTACAAGATGCCGCTGCCCGAGCGGCTCCTGCCACTGTTTCTGCTGGTGACGCTCGGCTGCTTTGCGTTTCGCGCCATCGGGTTGATCATCGCCTCGGTGGCCAATTCGGTGGCGGAGAGCAATGTGCTGGTGCAGGTTCTGTATATGCCCATGCTGTTCATGAGCGGGGCCACCATCCCTATCAGCAACATGCCTGTGTGGGCGCAGATCACCGCGCAATTTTTGCCCGCGGCGTATTTGAACACCGGCGTTCAGCACGTGATGTTGCATGCCGGGGGGCTGGGGGAGAGCCTGGGGTCGATGGGCGCTTTGCTGGCCAGCGCCATCATCGGAACGCTTGTGTCGGTCAAGATTTTCCGCTGGGAGAAGGAAGAAAGGATCAAGGGCTCGGCCAAGGCTTGGGTGGTGGGCGTCTTTGCTCCGTTCCTTTTGTTGGGCGGCTATGAGGCCTACACCAGGGACCATATTGCGCAAAGCAAGCAACTGGATCGTGAGATCCGCCGCAGCCTGACGCGCCTGATCCGCGGCGCACACATCATTATTGGCGACGGCCGGGTGATCCGAACCGGATCCATTCTCATCCGCAACGGCAAGATTGAAAAGATCTGGGACGGCCCGGCTCCGGAAGCGGAATCGTTACGTGCCGATGCGGTGGAGGCCGCGGGCAAGACGATTCTCCCCGGATTGATCGACGTGCACGTGCATTTGGGAGCGCCGGGCGGAAGCCTAACCAAAATGGATGGCTACGATGTCAAGGCAAGTTCGCAGCGCGCCCTTGCCGCCTATCTCTACAGCGGGGTGACCGCGGTGAACAGTGCTGGGGATTTCACAACTCAACTGCTGGAGGTGCGGAAGGATCAACTGTCCGGCGCAAAACTGGGTGCTGAGCTTTTTGCCGCCGGTCCTCTGTTCACCACGCAGGGCGGGCATGGGACCGAGTACTTCAAGAATGCTCCGGATTTTCTCAAGAATATGGGCGAGGAGGAGTTCATCCGGACACCGCAAAACGCCGCGCAGGCAAAGGAAATGGTGCATGCGCTCCGGGAACAGGGTGTGAACAGCATCAAGGCGGTTTTGGAAACGGGTGTTGCGGGGATGCTGTTCCAGCGGATGGACGTCTCCCTATTGCGAGCCATTGGGGAACAGGCGCGTAAGGAGGGCTTGCCAATGCTGGTGCACACCGGCAACGGCAACGATGTTCTGGACGCCGTGAGCGCTGGAGCCTCCGGCGTGGAGCACGGATCGGCAAGAGACTTGATTGCGGACTCAACACTGACGCTGCTGCGCGAGCGCGGCGTCCGGTATGACCCGACGCTGAGCGTTCTGGAGGCGGCGCGTCAAGTGGCCACGCGCAAACCGGAATTATTGTCGCGCTCCATGGTGGAACAGGTGGCGCCTCCGGGGATGATCGAGGCCACGCGCAAGGCCTTCGAGTCTCCACCGCCAGCCGGCTGGCGGGAGAAGGCCGCGGCTCTGATGGGGCAGCGCGATTTCGCGGCCGAGAACCTGGTGCGTGCATGGAAGGCCGGTGTTGTGCTGGTGACCGGCAGCGACGCCGGCAATATGCTGGTGATCCACGGACCCACGGTCCATCGGGAATTGCAACTGTGGGTGGCCGCCGGGATTCCGCAGGCAGTAGCAATCCAGGCAGCGACGCATAACGCGGCAAAACTGCTGGGCGCCGGCGGCCGCGTGGGATTGATCAAGGAAGGCTACGAAGCAACGCTGCTATTGGTGGACGGCAACCCGCTGCAGGACATTACGTCCACCGAGCGCATTTCAAGTATCTTCTTCAAGGGCGAGCGCGTGGACCGGCAGGGTCTGTTTGATCAGAAGTGACGGGCAGAAGCGCAGGCAGGGTGCCAACGCGTCTTGGCGGTCTCATTGGGGCGCATCTCTATCAACTCGGCATCCCGGCGCCACAGCTTCACGCAACGCATCACGCTGTTTGTGCAGCTTGATTTCACGCTCGGCCAGGCCGGCCAGAAATCGATTTCGGTAATCATCTCCGGCGGATACCGGACTAAGACTCACGTTTGCATTCGGCGTTTGCATCATCGCGGGCGGGCCTGGCTAGGGCGAGGAAATGCGTTCTTGTCGAATGGTTGAAACCATTCGTCATTCGGCATACCACATTCGGCATACCGCTTTAACACGGCGGCAAAGGCTGCTACAATCGCACTGAAGTCATATGGCGCGCGGATGGGAAAGTAAGGACATCGAATCCCAACGGGACGCTTGGCAATCCCGGCTGAACCGTCCAAGCATGGATGCCGGCGCGGCGGAGCGGCAGGAGCGGGAGCGCAAGCGGGAAAGCCTGCAACTGAGCCGGACGCGCGTAATGCACGATCTGGATGCGGCGCGGAATCCACGTCATCAAGAGCAGTTGCAGAAGGCGTTGTCCTTCCTGGAGTCCGAGATCGCGAAGTTGGGATGAGAGCGATCCGGGAACAGCACCATCGCCCGAAGTCAAGAACTCAATCTAGCTTGTTTCCAGTTCGATAGAAAACCGTTGACACCACTGTTTGTGCTCTGATAATTTCACCTTGTTTCATGAAGTCTCGATCGAACAATTCCACTCCCGCTCATCTGCTGATGGTGGACGACAACAAAATGGGTTTGAACGCCCGCAAGTCAGTGATGGAAGAACTCGGATATCAGGTTTCCACGGTTTCCACACCGGCCGAAGCCCTGGAGCGGTTGTCGAAAGACCACTTTGACCTGGTGATCACAGACTACAAGATGCCGGGGATGAACGGCACCGAACTCATCAAGAGGATGCGGAAGCAGGAATACGTCATTCCGGTGGTTCTGATTTCGGGATTCGTCGATGCGCTGGGTCTCAACGAGGCTAATACCGGAGCTGACGTAGTGATCCTGAAGAGCGCGCATGAGGTTTCCAACATGGTGCGCTCGGTAAGAAGCCTGCTCAGGCGCACTTCGGCCAAGAAGCCGGCGGCTTCGCAGACGGCGGCTTCGCGAACGGCGGCGGCTCGCAAGCAGCGCGCCTGATTCCTGCCATGATCGAGATCACCTGGCTCGGGCATTCCACTTTTCAGTTGCGGTTGGAGACGGGACAAGTCTACGTGCTGGACCCGTGGACGGAGGGTAATCCGAAATTCCCGCCGGGCCACACGTTTTCGCGCGTGGACGCGATTCTGGTGTCGCACGGCCATTTTGATCACATCGCGAGCGCGGCCGCGCTGTCGAGGCAGTTCGGCGCGCCGGTGGCGGCCAACTATGAAATCTGCACATGGCTGAAGAGTAAGGGCGTGGAGCAGACGCGCGAGATGAACAAAGGCGGATCGCAGAGGTTGGGGCCGCTGACGCTGACGATGACGCACGCGATGCACAGTTCCTCCTTGCAGGAAGAGGACGGGCGGCTCGTCTACGGCGGGGAGCCGGGCGGCTACATACTGGAGTTCGCCGGATCCCCGGCGATCTACTTTGCGGGAGACACCGATGTGTTCGGAGACATGAAGCTGATCGCCGATCTGTACCAGCCGGAGCTTGTATTTCTTCCGATCGGGGACCTCTTCACGATGGGGCCCAGGCAAGCGGAGGTGGCCTGCCGCCTGTTGCGTCCGAAGACGGTGATCCCGATGCATTGGGGAACTTTCCCGGCGCTGACCGGGAGGCCGGAGGAGTTGGCCGAACGCATACAGGACCTGAAAGGCACCGAGGTCTGGACGCTGGAGCCGGGCAAACCGGTCCTCTGGTGACCCTCACCTGAGAAGCTCGGCAAGGAATACCTCATCGGACTGGCCCGAGTAGCGGTAGCGGAATCCGGAGCCGGCGCCGGGGACGGTTTGCCCCATCCAGTTGGCCGGATCCGTCCACAGGACGGGCCGCGTTCCCATGGCGCGGACCAGATCCGGGAGGTCCCAGTGGAGCAAGAAGCCAGGGATCATCGCGTCGAAAAGGTTGGTGTTGATCGCGTTATCCAGAGCGGCCCTGAGACTGTAGGGCGTGTGGTCGAGCCAGAGTTTGCCGATCCTTGGATCCATGGCGGCCGCGAGCAGCAGCCAGATGCCTTTCACATCGCGAGCGGCGGCGCGGATTGATCCCGCATCCACGTCGTCACGGCGGCTGAGCAGGTCCACGCCGCGCAGGATATCATGGGCGCGCATGGCCGGCAGATTCCGGCCGATGGAGTCGGCGCGGGCGTTGGTCAGCCAGTTCCCCAGGTAGGGACGGTTGTCATAGGCGGAGGGCGAGTCGCGCGGCTCGAGTTCCAGCACGACGATTCCCTTGGCGGCGGCCGTTTCCGCCAGCGCCGCAGTCGATCGATCTTTTACCAGCAGGAGCGCCGGCTTGCGTCCGGGGGTGGAGGGAACAGACAACGTGCCGCCGATGGTGACGCCGGGCTCGCTTTCCAGGCTGATGCGGAGACGCCCTTTCTGTTCCTCCAGGGTCTTCGATACCAGCGGGCGGTTATCGGACGGCACCTGGAGCCGGCGCAATTCCGCCAGCAGTTCCGGAATGCCTTGCGGCTGCCTGCGCTTGTCGAAATCCTCCCGAATCACCTGGTGGAGCTTGCGGCTGCCCGGCTCGTCCTCCACCTGGCCGGATGTGGTGACCTGGAGCGCATGGTCCGGAAACAACGGTATCTCCTGCTCGCGCGCGTCGCCCCTGCCGCCGTTAAGCCAGCGGATCATCCATCCGTACATCCGCTCGCGTGTTTCGCGCGGGGTGCCATGCGGACCGGGCGCCACAAACATCTCCACCTTCTCCTCGGCGCCGTAGAGACGATACCATTGCCGGACCTCAT
This sequence comes from Terriglobia bacterium, assembly GCA_016650235.1. Taxonomy (GTDB): domain Bacteria; phylum Acidobacteriota; class Terriglobia; order Bryobacterales; family Bryobacteraceae; genus VFZE01. The sequence continues at coordinate 1,598 of JAENWC010000159.1, read as the reverse complement.
CGTAGACCGGACGGACACCGGCCGGGGTGAAGAAATCGCCCTCCGTCGCCAGGATGAGCCACGGGATGGTGGCCGTTACTTCCAGGAAATCGGCGTGATCCAGGCCGGAGACCAAGAACCTGGGCATGCTCATCTCCGAGTCCGGGAAGGGGCCGGTAAACAGCAACCGCAGGGTGTTGATGAAGCACGCAGGAGCGGCTGCTTTCACGCGCGGGTCCAATGCGGCGATGTAGGTGGTAAGGCATCCGCCGCCCGAGCATCCGGCGGCCCCGATGCGATCCTGATCCACATCGGGCCGGCTCACCAGATAATCGATCGCGCGCATGGCGTCCCAGATGAAATACCGCGCGACGCTCTGGCCGATCAGAATGCTCTGGGCTCCGGCTTGCAGATGCTCGTTGGCGCAACAGCCCGCGATGCCCCGGCCGATACGCCGGTCGTAGGCCTGCATTCGTTCGCCGAGCCCCACCGGATCGTAGGCGAGCGCTACAAATCCCTTGGCCGCCAAGTTGGCCGCCATAATGTGGTTCTCGACCTTGCCGAGCATGGTGTGTCCGGCCGACATCAACACAGCGGGATAGCGGCCCGGCTGGTTCGGCCGGTAGAGGTTCGCGGTGACAAAGTATTTCGGCAGACTTTCCAGGATGACCTTCTCGATGGTGTAGGAGGCGTTGGTGAAGCGTCCGGTGATGCGCGCGTTCAGCGGTCCGCGGAAATCGGGCAGCCCACCCATGTTCTCGAGGAGTTTTGCGCGAACCAATCGCTTGCGGAGTTCGGCTCCGGCGGTGTCGCGGATTCCGGCGATGACGCTCTCACGCTGCGTGAGCTGCTGCTGCGCGATCCGGTCCATCCATTGGAGAAGCGGGTCCTGGGCGTAGAGCGAGATGGAAAACAGCGGCACGAGTATGGTAAATCGCATCAATCACCTTGCCAGGAGCTGCCTGGCGTTGTCCTCAAGGACCGCTTTCGTCTGCGCTTTCGTCAATCCCGATTCGCGCATCTTCAGAAGCGCCGACTCAAAATAATACAAGGGATAGTTGGAACCGAACAGGACGCGCGGAAATGAAACCTGGCTGGCCAGCCGGGTAACCGGGCCAACCCTCTCCACCATGGCGAAATCGAAATAGACCTGACCCGCCTGGGACAGGCTCTGCAACTTTTCGACCGGGAGCGTGGGGTAGGAATTCAGAACAACCAGCCGCAGTTGCGGTACCTGTGCGACCTGGCCGGCCAGTGGAGCAAGATCCACCGGCGGCACCCGCATGAGAGGGTGCTGCGTGCGCTCGTCTTCCATGCATAGCGCGAGCTGTACAATCAGCTTCCGGGCGGTGGCCAGTTGGAGCACTTCCCGAAAGGCCGGATCGTCGAGCTTATATCCGTGATAGTTGGGGTGCAACCGGATTCCCGGCATCTTGTGCTCTTCGTGGCAGCGGCGCAGATCTTCGCGCCAGTCCGGAAGTTTGGGATTGATGGAACCAAACGGGAGCAAGATGCCACCCACTTGCGTACGGCAGTCCCGAGCCAGCCGGGCATTGACCGCTGCGAGGTCCTTATGAAGGATGCCGTCGAAGCTGCCCGCCCAGGCCTGCACAACATTC